>CBDUQW010000003.1:0-110955 GCA_965369625.1 uncultured Thermoplasmata archaeon
CACAGCATCTACCTGCAGGACGCCGACCTCAAGGTCGACAACTCGAGGGTCGAGTTCGCCGATGGAGCGGGACAGGCCAAGGACGTGGTCCCGGGCGTACCAGACACTCTGGCCGAGAACATGTTCAACACCGATGGTCCGCTGGCAGGTCACTGGCAACCCTACTACGAGTATTCCTATTCCGGCCAAAACTTCTACGGGAAGGTCGTGGAGGATACCGAATATGTGCTGTCGGGCGAGAAGTCCATTAGGCTCGACGCTGGCTCGTACACCTACAAGTACGGTTTCGAGTACCAGTTCGACAACCCAACGGACATAACGGGCTACGGCGCCATATCATGGTGGATACACTCCAACTTTCTCTACTATGGCAACATCAACGACAACAACCGCATCGCAATGTACTACCTGTACTTCTACGGTGGAAGCCAGGGCACCTATAACTACCCCTATGCGTACAGCATGGCTGGCACATACATGCAAGGTGGGTCATCCGCATACCACGGTTGGCACGGATACACCATGCCCCTCGATGCCGAGAAGATCGGTCGATGGTACGTGTACAACTATTATGGACCCAAGACCACCTCGGTGGAGGAGGCCGTCGACAGTGTGCTGAGCAAGGTGCACACCATCAGGTTCTACATGCTGAGCCAGTACGACCCATCGGGCCAGTACAGTATATGGATCGACAACGTAGGGCTGTACGATCCTGAGTGGAGCGACGAGATAACCGAGAGCGTCTCACCCTCCGGCGACATGGCGGGCGATTGGTCGGCCACCTACGGCGCCACCACCCAGACCTCGGAGAGTTATCTCGGAAGCGCCTCGGTCGGTGCACGGCTCAGGAAGGGCACCAGCACCAGTAACTCGTACAGGAACGAGATATCCTACCGGTTCGACGATCCCCAGGACATGGCTGGATACTCCTCCCTCAGGTACTTCTCCACCATGCGTTCGTACTCCAATTTCTACCCAGTAAACTACGCCTACTATTGGCACTACTACTCCTACTCGCCGCAGTACTGGCTGTACGCGTACGACAGTTCGGGTCATACAGCGTACTTCAGGGGCAACTACTACACATACCTGGCGTACATGTACTCGTACGTCTACCAGTATCCCAACTCCCCCTCCAGCTACTACAGGTACGGGGACTGGTACGCCAACAGCCTGCCCTGGGGGGCAGAGCAGGCGGAGTACGACAACGGCGTTGATTGGTCAAGTATCTCCAGCTTCAAGATCGTGATTGACTCGTTCTATTACTACTACAGCAACCCGTCATCGTCGGAAAGCTACGTCTGGTACCTAATCGACGGGGTGGAATGGTACCGTCCCTCGAGCGTTACATACAAGGCCCCGGACAACGTCCCGCTGGCCATCTACGTTGACGGAGGCGACACCTCCATCACCGGTCATTCCACGATCATCGGCACCGGCAAGGTGGGCGCCAGGATCGTGACGGAGGGCGGGACCGCGACGCTGAAGTCCTCGACCTTCGACAACATGTGGGCCACCAACGCACCCTGCGTGAACAACGGTGCCCAGGTCTTCGGCGGCGTCGAGGTCTATGGCGACGCCGTGATCGACAACGTGGACTTCAGGAACTGCCCAGGTCCGGGCCTCGCCCTGTTCGACGGGACATGGAACTGTGACCAAGACAGCATCGATCTCAGCGGAGCGGCTACAAAGATCGCCGGTTCCCCAAGGATAATCTTCGGGGTCTCCGACAGGACGACCGGTGCCATCTCCATCGACATCACAGGATGGACCCTCGAGGACAACACAATGGGTCCCGGCATCATGTTCATGGTGGACGACACATCCGCGTCCATCGATCTGACGATATCAGGTGTCAGTGTGGACAGGAACATGGTCGGCATTCTCATCAGCAATATGGGAGGCATTAGCGCAAGCCCTACCGTCCAAGGAGGCACAGGTGACCTGGACGTTACAATCAAGGACCAGGTCATCGAGGACTCCGAGATATACGGCATCGTCTACTACGCGGGCGATGGTGGATATGCACCGGCAATCTGGGCGAGCCTCACTGTGGACAACGTCACGGTCAGGAACTCGGGTGAGGACGGTATGCTCGTTTGGTTGGACTCGGGCTACACGAACCTCAATGCCTTGTACACGGACAGCATCTTCCGGGACAACACGGGCAGCGGTATCTACCACTACTTCACCGGGTTCTTCGGCGCTGCGGACATAGAGATGCACAACATCACGTCCGAGTCGAACTCCGGCAGCGGCCTGGAGACCGTCTCGGTGATGCAACCCTACGACGACGGCAGCGGGAACGTCATCAGTCCCATCGCCAACGTGGACATGCTCGTCAACGCGTCCTTCTTAAGGGACAACGACGGCTGGGGCTTCGTCGACCGCCTCAACGGTGACGAGGATCCCGATGGCGGGGTGGCACCCCCGTGGGCCTGGACCGGGCCCACCCGGACCACCCTGTGGTACAACGTGACCATGCAGTACTCGGAGCTCGCGAACAACGCTGCGGGTGGGTTCAAATCGACGCCCGACAACGGTTGGTCCCACGCCGACCTCGTGGCCACTCACGAGGTCATCGACTGCAACCTGATCGAGAACCGTGGCCCCGGAGTGTACCTGGAGCCTAACCACGACATGTCCGGTGGAGGCGGCACGGTCTCCGACGTGTACAAGTTCATGAACTCTCGCATCAATGACAACGGCGAGGGTGTCGTGCAGAACCTTGGTCACGGCAACAGGGGCTACTACTCTGAGGTCTACCTGTCTGAATGCCAGCTCGTGGACAACAACGACAACTCCATCGACGTGTACGGCACCTGGTCCACTGACGGGATCTACAGGTGGGGTCTTTCGATGGTCCGTGGTGCCATGTTCTCCGTGGACGCATGCACCATCAACAGCCCTGCCAGCTTCTACCTCGAGGGCGCCGACGACTCCGGTGGACCCGACTGGGAGGCTACCATGGGCGTCTCGTTCACCAACAACAATGTGGACCTGGATTCCGATGCCATACCCTTCGTCCTGAGCGCGTACCCCTATTGCCAGGAGTTCGTCGCCAAGGGCGACATCAGCGGGAACAGGTTCCTGCGCGGATTCCCCGCGGACGGTTACAACGTGATGCTGTACGGTGGATGGAACCTCGATATGGACTTTGCCATCCACGACGAGCGCATCAGGAAAGCACTGGGCTCAGGTATCAGCGTCGTGGCGGGCACCCTTGCCCAGAGCACCTCGCCCCACCAGGTCTTCGGCACCTTCACCATCGACAACGTGACCATCGATAACCCTGGCGCCAACGGCGTCAACTTCACCGTGGTGCACAGGAGCATCGTCGGAGGTAGTAGCCGCGGCGTTCTGATGATGCGCGACGTCACCATCGACGGGGTGGCCACGGGTATATTCGCCAAATACGTGGACGGCTTGGTCTACGACAGCGTCATCAAGAACAACGAGGCGGCAGCTGTCTCCATCAAGTCGGCGGTCTTCGACTTCTTCAGCTGCGACGTGGGCTCTGTCGACAACACGAACATCCAAGTGCTCACCAAGGGCGCGGCCCGGATGTGGTTCGATGTGGATGTGGATGTCAAATGGGCCAGCGGCGCTCACGTGATGGGCGCGGTGGTCTCCATGCAGGACAACACCTGGGCCACCATCGCTGTGGACACCGTTGACCAGTCGCAGGCGCTGAGCATGGGTTACGTCAACTCGTACACCATCCTGCCGGACAGCGTTTACTCCAAGAGCCCGTTCCTCATATCTGCCACCTACCTAGGCCTGATAACCAAGGAGACCGTCGACGTGAACGGTGACATGGTCATCGACCTGATCCTCGTCGACGACGTGATACCGAGGCTCACCGTCAACGAGCCGATGGACGGGGTCAAGCAGCGGGAGACGAGCCTCGCAGTGAAGGGGTCGGCCTGGGACATGCACTCGGGCCTGGACAAGATCCTTGTATCCATCGATGATTTCGATTGGTACGAGGCCACCGGGGCACCCGCCTTCGAGTACACCTTCGATACGGTGCCCGAGGGCAATCTGTTGCTCCGGGTCAAGGCCATCGACTACGCAGGTAACGAGCAGCTACGATTCATCTCGGTACTGGTCGATGCCACGGCGCCCCCGATCGTCATCATCGAACCCAAGGATGACGTGTTCACCACCAACGAGGGAACGCTGACCATCGTCGGGATCACCGAGATCGGCGCCTCAGTGTTCGTGAACAACGATCTCATCGACATGGACCATACTCTCTTCAGCACCACCATCGGCCTGGTCGAGGGATTGAACGAGGTCCGAGTGATGGCGATGGACCGCCTCGGGAACTGGGACGTCCACGTCATCATGGTGACCCTGGACACCATCGCACCACCGATTATCGTCACCTCGCCCGCGCCGGATACCGTCGTGGGGGAGGAGACCGTCGATGTCACCGGCCAGACGGAGGCGATGGCCTCCGTGTACATAGATGGGCAGATCGTCTCCAACCTGAACGGTCTGTTCAGCGGGACCGCCCAGCTGACGCCCGGCCCCAACGTCATCGTCGTGATGGCCGAGGACGCCGTGGGCAACCAGCGGGTGGTGACCGTTCCGATCACCTCGGACACCAAGGCCCCGTGGCTGCAGCTGGCCTCACCGCTCGAGGGAGAGGTGTTCGGCTTCCCGGGCATCGTCGTGCGCGGATGGGTCGAGGGCGGCTCCACCGTCCATGTGAACGACCAACCCGTCGACGTCACCAACGGCTTCTTCAGCACCAGCGTCCTTGGGTCAGAGGGAGAGAACGCCATCTTCGTGACGGTGACCGACCAGGCGGGCAACTCGTACACCGAGAACGTCGACGCCTGGTTCGACACCACGCCGCCGACCATCATCCTGGTGACCCCCATGGATGGCGAGATAACCTCCGAGGATTCCGTGGAGGTCAGTGGTAAGCTGCTATGGGACGAGCGCGAGGGATTCCGAGACATCAGCCTTCAGATATCCGGCGAGTTCGCCCCCTTCGCTGCAGATGGTGAGTTCCTGGTCCATTACGACCTGGTAGAGGGGACCAACCCCCTCATCATCGTGGCCACCGACGACGTGGGCAACGCTAACGGCATTACCGTGGTGGTCGTAAGGGACAGCAAGGCACCGTTCCTGCTGGTCCAGGCGGTACCCACATTCAACCATCCATTGTGGAACAAGGCGGCCACATACAACGCGCTGGTCTACATCGATGGCATGACCGAGCCGGGCACGATGGTCACCGTGGACGGGTCCAACGTGATAGTGGACGACACCGGCCACTTCAACGTCTCGATCCTCCTCGATCCTGTTCCCGAGGATTCGGAGCTTATCCAGAGGACGGTCACCGTCATCGCGACCGACGAAGCGGGAAACTATGTAGAGGAGACGATCGACATCTACAGACTTCAGAAGGAGGAGGAGGACCCGGGCTTCAGTGGTTACGAAACTGCTCAGTACTGGGTTA
Source organism: uncultured Thermoplasmata archaeon (assembly GCA_965369625.1). Classification (GTDB taxonomy): domain Archaea; phylum Thermoplasmatota; class DTKX01; order DTKX01. The sequence goes on from CBDUQW010000003.1 coordinate 5,477, forward strand.
TGTTCCTGAGCATCGTCATCCTCGTTGTGGCCATAGTCGCCGCCGCCTTCCTGTGGAGGCGCGTCGGGATGGAGGATGAAGAGGAGTACTACGACGACTATGATTCGGAGGAGGTGTGATCGGATGAACAGGGGGAGATACGGGGGGACCATTCTGCTTCTGATGGTGGCAGCCATCGCGATGCTCGCGCTGGTGGCCGTCGCCGACGACAGCGAGGCCGCCATCCTGGGGAAGCCGCTTCCATCGTGGGGGGCGGACTGGATCATCGACCAGGATACCGTGGCCACGGGAGAGACGATACGATTGGACGGAGAGATAAACGTCAGGTTCGGCTACACGCTGTCCCTCGACGGCTGCACCGTCATCTTCAACAGCAGCTACGATGGAGAGCACGGCTTCTACGTCAATCGAGGGGCGACCCTGTACATCAACGAGACCACGGTGCCCGCCGTTGTGAAGGCGAACACCACCTCGGAGATGTGGAGATTCAACAACGTGGGCGATTCGTACCTGGTCGGTGCGGACCTCACGGACCTGACCCGCGGGGTATGGAACGATAACTACGTGTACATAGAGGACTGCACCATCGAGTCCGACTCGTACGGCGTCGTCTCCTTCGGTGACTGTCACGTCGGGAACTCGACCATCGACGTCACGTCGGATGGCTCCATATGGGGCTTCGAGGCCATGGGTATCGCCTGCCTCTACGGCTCGGGGTCGTTGCACAACCTGGACATCAGCGTCGATGTCGACATGGATGAGACCTACAACACCTCCTACTACTCGGGGTCCTGCAACGTCTTCGGGATCTATGCGTACTCCGCGGACCTCGGCAAGCTGGAGCCCGATGGGAGCGGGGACTTCAAGATCGCGCTGGACGTCGACATCGCCATCCACAACTACTACGACTACTCGACCGTGTACGTGGATTACGCCTTCAACACCGGCGCCATCTCGCTGTCGGGTAACACCGTCTGCAGGAAGATCAACGACATCGACATCTCCGTGAGCGAGACGTTCCACGGGGACATCTTCAACGCGACCTCCATGGGCTTCGTGACCGTCTACAACCAGCAGAGGTACATCTCGTCCACCATAAGCTCCAGCGGCGTCGCCCCCACGGAGATCTCGATGATCACCCTGGAGTCCCTAGGGGTCGTTGCCACCTCCGGCGGCGTGGCCGAGCCACCCAGGGTGTACTACTACAACTACGCCCTGTACCTCAGCGACAGCAAAGGGGCCCGACCCGCGGACGCCATGTTGGAGGTCCACGACGTCACCGTCAAGGAGAGCACCTTAGACACCATCCTGTACATGCCAAGGTACGGCGAGTGGGAGCTCTTCGACTGCACCTTCGATACCGTCGAGACCAACCGCATCATGTACTACAGCAGTGGTGACAGCGACTTCATGGTCGCCTCCAACTCCTTCACGAACATCACCGGGATGAACGACCGCACCGACCTCATCTACATATATGGACCATCGGGCGAGGGGACCATCATCGACAACACCTTCAGCAACATCGAGGGCTGGAGCCTGATGGAGATCAGCTACCCCGCCGACAGGATCTACATCCAATGGAACGATTTCATCGACAACATCCAATGGGAGAGGTCGTACGACCCGTGGTTATACTTCTACGAGAACAAGGACAAGGTGACCTTCAGCGAGAACACCTTCGACACGTGCGACATCGCCGAGGGTCTCATCTACATCCGCTACTCCCGGGACAAGTTCGTCTTCAAGAACAACGACATCATGAACGGGATGTACGACTCGTACATGCTGAGGTCCTACAGGACCTACGGTGACCTCGAGGTCGGGTCGAACGTGTTCAAGAACAACGAGGGACGGCTGTTCTGGTTCGAGTACAATCACCAGCGCCTCTCCTTCACGGATAACCTGCTCGAGGACAACAGAGGCGGTGCCGACTATCTATTGTACACGTATTACACCTACGGCGAGATCAAGTTCGAGGACAACCTCTTCACGAACAATACCGTCGACGGGGCCATGATCTACATGTTCGGCCCCACCTTCTGGGGCACCTACGGCTTCACCTTCGACCGCAACATCTTCAGGGAGAACACGGCCAGTACGGCCCTCAATGGCGGCCTCGTCGTGCTCAAGAGCACCAGGTACAATACAAACCTCAAGCGGAACGAGTTCTACGACAACGATGCCAACTGCATCAACTTCTACAGGCCGTACACCTACAACTCGTTCTACACCGGCTACACCTTCACCGTGGACGGTTCCACCTTCCAGAGGAACACCGGTGCGGCCACCCTTTGGGTCGACATCACCGGCTACAACGTCGTCGTCAAGCGGACCGTCAACTCCAACGGCAACGACGGACCCTTGGTCAAGGTCGTGCTGACCGCCCACTACGTCTACGACTCCACCTATCCACAGACCTATGGGGAGATCAGGGGAGCCTGGACCTACACCGTGGAGAGCAACACCTACAACAGCAACAACGGTGGATCTGTGGACATCCAGGCTCAGTACCACGACCCCTGGGTGACGTACACCAACTCCGGCCAGAAGGTCAATGTGAACAACAACGATTTTTTCGACAACGGCCCTGGAGGATGGTCCATCAGGATAGTGGACTTCGGCCTCTTCCCGAACATGAGGAACAATGATGTCCTCGGCTCCAACTACGGAGTGTTCCTGGAGGCCATCGACTACACGGTCCTGTTCCCCAGGGTGTTGCTCGAGTTCACCGACGAGACCTTCGACGGTGGCAACGCCAACGGGATGACCGCCTACGGCCTGGTCAACGTGGACGCCAACTTCTACAACTGCACCTTCACCAACTTCAAGGAGGCGCTGTACGCAGCGGACTGTATCATCAACGTCTATTGGTCCACCATCGCCGAGGCTTCTGGCAGGACCGAAGGACGCGGGTACATCTACGTGTGGAACCACCTCGAGATCCTCGTCACATGGGCCGATGCCAACGACATGGACAGCGGGATGCCCGCCGCGGGTGCCACCGTGGCCATGCTGGGCACCAACGGCAAGTACTACGGAGAGATGGTGACCGACAGCATGGGTAGGATAGGGCCGGAGCTGGTCATGCCTTGGAGCTCCAGCGAGGGCCGGATGGACCAGTGGTCGCCCTACTCCACCACCGTGTACGCAGGGGGACTGACAGCCAGCCATACAATCACTGTGGACGGCGAGACGGTGGGTTCCGACGCCGTGCACCTCATCATCAAGGACGGGGTCGTCCCCGAGATCGTGGTCACCTCGCCATCCATGGACGCGATGAGCAACCTCGAGGACATGCCCGTGGAGGGCTTCCTGTTCGAGACCGGCTCTGGCGTGGAGACCTTCATGGGATACCTGGATGGCAGCACCGAGGGCGTGGCCATCGAGCCACAACTACAGTGGATGGCCGAGTTTGAGGACCTCGAGCAGGGTGAGCACACCATCGACTTCGAGGCCATGGACCTCGCGGGCAACATGGCGACCGCCTCGGTCACCTTCTTCATCGATTCGATGATACCCGACCTGAACATCATCTCCCCCGAGGACGGGGAGGTGACCCGGGAGTCAACGATGCTGATCCAAGGTACCTACGAGGACGACGTCTCGGACATCAGCGAGATAACCGTCAGGATCAACGGGGTCATCCAAGATACCACCACTGGTGTCATCAACGAGTACATCTCGTTGACCGAGGGAGTGAACTCCATCGTGATCGACGCCACTGACAAGGCGGGCAACACCGCGGTGGAGACCCGGATCGTAACCCTGGACACCACGGCACCGATCCTGTACGTGTACTCGCCCCTTGACGACCTGGTCACCGCGGACCAGGTCCTCGTGCTGACGGGTCTGAGCGAGGCCTTCACGCCCATCATGGTGGAGCAGGTCCAAGGATCGGACATCATATTCGACGACCTTATCGAGGCCGACGAGGATGGGCAGTTCTCCACCGTCATCTTCCTCGAGGAGGGATTGCAGAACATCGTGTTCACCGCGGAGGACGAGGCGGGCAACGTCAACTCCATCACCCGCAAGGTCACCTTGGACACCGTTCCCCCGTCGTTGACGATTAACCTCCCTGAGGACGGCTCATATGTCAAGGCGGCATTGGTCAGAGTGGTGGGCCTGGTCGATGACCCGGACCTCGAGAACGTGGTCGTGAGGATCAATCTCATCCGGGTCGACCAGAACGGGGTGTTCCAGAGGGACGTTCCGTTGGTCGAGGGCCTGAACACCATCGTCGTCACCGCCACCGACGCTGTCATGAACACCGCCACGGAGACCGTGACCGTGACCCGTGACACCATACCACCCGTGCTGGTGGTCGACACCCCCGACAACATCCTCACGAACCAGGAGATGCTGGAGGTACGTGGTAGCGTCAACGCCGACGCAGACACGGTGACCGTAGCCGGTGTGGAGGTCAATATCGGAGAGGACGGCTCATTCCTCTACGAAGTGGACCTGCCGACCGAGACCACCCCCATCACCGTCATGGCCACCGACAGGGCCGGCAACACCGCCAGCTACTACATCTCCTTCGTGTTCGACAACGTCAAACCGAACCTGCAGCTGACGGATGTACCTCCGGCGAAGACCACCAGGCTGGTGATGTACGTCAACGGGACGGTCACCGACAACGTGGCCACCATATTGTTCGTCGAGATCCGGGGCGGGATGTATCCCGTCGTCGATGGCAAGTTCAACGTGCTGCTCACCACGGACACCGCCGGGGATGGATGGAACAACTTCACCGTTATCGCGACCGACGATGCCGGGAACGTCGCCCTGCAGAGGGTGGACACCCAGTACATCCGCGAGGACATCACTGATGATGACGGTCCGGAGGAAGAGACTTCCGATCTCCTGTGGTACATCGGCCTGCTGCTGATCCTAGCGGCGGTGGTTATGTTCCTGACCGTCTTCGTATTCCACAAGAGGGGGGAGAGAGCATGAACGGACGCAGGATGATCCATCTGGCATTATTCATCATTGGAGCGGTGGCCGTGATGGTGGCCGGCTCGGCCCTGGCGGACCCGGGGGACATCAGCAACCCACCCACCGAAGACTGGTTCTTCGATAGTGGCAACAGTATCGTGATCGCCTACCGGACCTGGGACATCAACTACAACATAACGGTGGCCAACGACACCCTCCTGGTGTTCGACGAATGCACCTTCACCTTCAGCGACCCGGCGGACATCTACACCCGTTGGATCGAGGTCTGGTGGAACGGCTCCATGATCATCAACAACTGCACGTTCAAGAGCACTGGCAACGCCAAGTACTATATCATGGTGGAGAACTCGACGAGAGTCATGGGCTCCGCCATCAGCGGGATGAAGGCACCGTACTCGTCCTCCGGAGGCTTTACCGCCTACGATAGCGACCTCACCTTCAGGAACGTGGACATCAAGGACAACGAAGGCGTCGCCGTCTGGGCCGAGAACTGCAACCTGAACGGGGACAACCTGAAGGTCACGAACTCAGGCGTCGAAGGCACCGACGGGGCCGGGTTCATGGCACTTTACACCTACACCGACCACATGGACTCCTACGCCCTTTACTTCCAGAATTGCGAATTCAGTGACAACGTGGGTAGAGGTTTCGGCCTCAGGGCCTACTCGAACTGGGCCGACATCATGGCCGAGTTCAACGGCTGCAACGTGGAGCGGAACGGCCAACGGGGCTTGGATATCTACTGGGGCAGGGACGGCTACTATGAGAGCACGAACGCATCCCTGGACCTGATCGTGTCCGACTGCTACTTCGCCGAGAACTACTGGGACGGGTTCCGATACCAACAGTACAGAGCGATGTATGACGGGACCGCCTTCGTGAACATAACTCTGGAAGACAGCACCTTCGACGAGGTGAGGGGCAGCGGTGCGTTCATCAACGTGCAGTACGGTGACCAGACCTTCAACATCGTGGTGAACAACTGCGACTTCATGGACAACTCCGAGGGTGGCAGGGCTGGACTGGCTCTCAGCAACCAGTATATCACCTCCGCCTGGAACGCCGAGATCACCAAATGCACGTTCACCGACAATGACGAGATCGGCCTGCACATCGAGCACAGGAGCTCCAATATTATCGGGAGCACTTACCTCATCAAGGACTGCGACTTCTCGGGACACAGGGATGCCATCTACTTCTACAACTACCGCTACGGCGACTATTACAACGACATCCTGATAGAGGACTGCGACTTCTCGGGCAACGAGGGCGCGGGTTTCCACCATCACATCGGATGGTCCGAACTCCCGCTCGATGTCACCATCCGGAACTGTGAGTTCATGAACGGCGACGGGGGAGGCATCATGGCCACCGCCTCGTACGATGCGTCCGACGGTGTCATATGGGACATCGATGATTGCACCTTCGATCATCTTGGTGGCTACGCCATCGACATCATGCTCGACGAGGTGATGAGCGGTGCGACCCTGGACATCGCCAACTGCATGATCAGCGATACCATGGGCATCCGATTCTACGTGATGGACAGTATGAGCGGCAGGATCGCTGAACATATCCTGATCATCGAGGGTGTGTCAATCACCGATTCGAAAGGGGCCGCCATCGATGCCTATGTCCTTGGTTACTACGGGGTCGGGTTCACGGTGGATATAAAGGACGTTATCGTCGATACGGCGCTGTACAACGGCATCCGTGCCATGAGCGGCTCCAACTTCATCAGCACCAGCCACTCGATCGATATCGACGTCACCATCCTGAACGTGACGATCTCTTCGGTGAATGGCAACGGTCTGAACCTGGGATCCGAACGCCTCGAGTACCGGGGCTCCCGGTTGCTCGATATCGACGACCTCGAGGTCACGACGACGAGGAAGGCCGTGGTGGTGTCCTCGATCAAGGGCAGGTTCGACCAGACCACCATATCCAATTCCCTCAAGGAGGACTTCACCATCATCGTGGCCGACATCGAGGTCTTCGAGCCCGTCCTTGACTCCCTCGACGATAGGACGGCCATCGTCATCGACAGCGGGTCGGTCAAGTTCTGGTACAAGCTCAAGGTGTACGTCGAGTGGGATACCGGAGAGGCAGTGGTGGGCGCTGTGGTGAGGATCATGGACAATGAGCACTCCCTCATCGGGGTCTACACCAACGAGGGCGCACAGGGTCTTCCCGAGCTGCTCCTCAACTCATTCCAGTTCCGCGAGACGGGCATGTTCACCAGGTCACCCTACATCATCGAGGTGACATTCAAGGCCATCACCGAGGGGGCCACGGTGAGCCTGGACCAGAACCGGGTCGCGACCGTCGTCCTCGTGGACCACGCACCGCCCGAGATCTTCATCAACGACCCCATGGATGGCCATATCCAGGCCGCCAAGACCATCGATGTGCGGGGCTCGTCATACGACAGCGAGTCCTCGGTCAAGATGGTAGAGGTATCCATAGACGGCGTCACCTGGATCGACACCATGGGCACCACCAGCTGGCAGCACACCTTCGTGGTATCGGAGGATGATGTCATCGACAACGGTGGGATGTTCACCATCCGCGCCCGTGCGTGGGACTTCGCGAACAACTCCGCCTTCGACCTGATCACGGTAGAGGTGGACCCGTTCCCGCCGTACCTTCGCGTGGACTTCCCCTGGCCAGACCACCAGACCAACGATGCATCCCTGGAGGTGCTGGGCGTGACCGAGGAGGGAGCTTCCGTCCTCGTCAACGGCATGGAGGTCTCCCTGATCGGGACATTGTTCCGCATGACCCTGGACCTGGTCGAGGGGCCCAATACGATAACCGTACAGGCCGCCGATGCCCTTGGGAACGTCATCGAGGAGAAGATGGAGGTGGTCCTCGATACCAAACCACCCTACGTCGTGCTGCTCACGCCCGAGGAGGAGGAGATGTTCACCGAACCCACGTGCGTGGTGAGCGGCCAGGCCGAGGACGGTCTGACCATCTGGGTCAACGACGCGAAGCTCTCCGACGAGCAGTACAACAACGGGACATTCGAGTACGTGCTCACCCTCAGGAGGGGGGACAACCTCATCATCGTCAAGGCCATGGACCAAGCGGGAAACGAGTTCATGGAGACCAGGACGGTGATACTGGACGATGTCCCGCCGATGCTGGCAATCCAATCACCCCTGGATGGCTCTCACCATGCAATGGTCGAGGTCGCGGTGATAGGGACCACTGACCCCGACGCCATAGTCCTCGTCAATGACATCGTGGTCGAACTCGACCACGGCCTGTTCACCGAAACCATCGTGGGCATCGAGGGCGCGAACACCATCGTCGTCGTCGCCATGGACATTGCAGGCAACAAGGTCACAACGGAGCTCACGGTCCACGTGGACCTGGTCCCGCCGACGGGAAATATCACCCAGCCGGAGACGGACATGGAGATCGTCACGGACCCCGTCTTCACCATCACGGGAACCACCGTTGGTGCCAGCAACGTCACGATCAACGGGATGGACTATCCCGTCGAGGACAACGCGTTCTCCGTCGACGTGGAGTTGTACGAGGGAGTGAACCGCTTCATCATCACCATCAAGGACCTTGCAGGGAACTCCGTGACCACCGAGCGGCGGATCATCCTTGATACCATCCCGCCGGTACTGGTCGTCCAGATCATGAACCTCGTCGAAGATGATAATGGGGACAGCGTTTTCAAGACCGAGAAGGGCCAACCAACGGTCATGCCCATCCTCGGGTTCACCGACGATGCCATACAGGTGAGGATAAACGGTGAGCTGGTACCCGTCAGCTCCGAAGGGTACTTCGCCCTTGAGTACGCCATCAACGTCAACGAGGTGAACTCGATCACCATCGTCGCGACCGACGCGGCAGGGAACGAGGTCACCTGGGAGGATGACATCAGGCACCAGTACCTGAAGGCCAAGGAAGATGAGGGCTTCAACTGGGGCTGGCTCATCCTGATACTCGGTCTCATCCTGCTCGTCTTCGCCATCGTAGCCGGCTGGTATCGCCTGGGCAAGGCAGAACCGGAGATGGAGATGCGCGAGGTGGAGGACGAGGAGGTCATGGCCCCCGCCGCGATGCCCGAGGTCGAGGAGGAGGACCTCGAGGAGGAAGAGGAGGACGAAGAGGACCTCGAGGGAGAAGAGGAGGAAGAGGTCATCGTCGAGGAGGAGGAGGTGCACGAGCTCACCCCGCCTCCCGAGCGACCGAGGACCGAGACCTCCAGGCCCACAGCCGCACCCACCGACGAAGTGACCATCGAAGTCGAGGAGAAGGACCTCGAGGAGAAGGACGCGGACGCGGAGATTGGTGCAGACGATACCGATCAGGAGGGGATCTAAATGAATGGGAACAGAAAAGCAATCCGTATCACCGTCATCGGAGGCCTGGCAACGCTGTTGCTGGCCTTGGTGGTCGTCCTTATGGCCAATCCTGCCGCAGCCTCTGGCTCAGGCGACTGGCCTCCACCGTTTATGGGTGACTGGGTCATCAACCAGCCCACGACCGTCATCGATGAGACCATCTACGTCTTCGACGGCAACATCACCGTGAACAGCAAGCTCTCCATCCAGAACTGCAACGTGTACACCATTGTGTGGTCCCAGATGGATTACTATGATGTCAAGGTCAACGCTGCCGGTTCCCTTCAGTCCAACGACAGTTACTGGAGCTCTTGGAACGCTATGTTCGGGTTCTACTGGGACTTCTACATGGACGGCACTTGTGACATCGACAACTGCGTATTTTACTACAATAACGATGTGGACATCAACGGCACCGCCACGTTCAATAACACCGTGTTCGACCACGTCTACGACGGGTTCAACTTAACTGGTTCGATGGACTTCACCCACTCAGACCTGATCTACACCTACGGGGGTATCAACCTCGGTGGGACCTCGACTTTCGACGATGCCTACATCAGCAACGTCTATGATGGGTTCAAGATCTCCGGGTCGGCGGACTTCAACGGCAGCACCATCAGGTACGTGTACGATGCCTTCAACGTGACGGGCACCGCCAGCTTCGACTACCAGTACATGTACCGGATATACGACGGCTTCAACATGATGGGGACCGTGGACATCTGGATGGGAAACCTGCAGTACCTCTACGAGGCCAACTTCACCGGGAACGTGGACATCGCTGAGACCTACTTCTACAGGATGTACGACGGGGTGAAGATGACGGGTAACATCCGCATAGCCAACTGCGACTTCGTGTACACCTACAAAGGGGTGTACATCAGCAGCAACGTCGCCATAGTCAACAGCACCTTCAACATGTACTACAAGGGCATCTTCATCGACAACTGCGACCCCACGTTCAACAACGTCACGGTGTACGTCAGGAGCAGCTACAGCTACGACTACCACATTTCCACGGACATGTCCTGGTCCGAAGAGGACCGGCTCCCTATGGCCGTTGGCACGGGCATCTGGGTGGACAACGGCGTACCCAGCTTCACCGATGTGACCGTGGAGGCCGATGTGACGGCGAACTTCTACGTCGAGTACACCGGGACCGAGGAGGACGTCACCCTCTACCTTATGGGGATGGTCTGCCCGGTGCTCATCGACTCGCCAGCCATGGACGTGGTGTCGGGCCTGACCGTCATGAACTCCTACTTCCACATGCGGTCCTACGCGGCGGCCACCGACCCCGGGATCAATCCGAAGTACTTTTATGTGGACTTCATGGGGGTCTCGGCCGGTATCGGGATAATCAACTACACCGACACCACCATCACCGACGTGGTCTCGTACAACAACTACTACGGCAGCATATACGGACCCTACGTATCCGGCTACTCCTATGGAGGGGGCGGATGGAGGGACTACGGACCCGCGGTGCAAGTGGGCGCTGCCGCGTACGGCAGCTCCAGCACCGCACCCGACACGACGGTGACCGTATCGGACCTGACCATCGACGACGGGACGAACTGGTTCGGCCACTTGTACTACTCTGGATTCAGCGGGGTCGGCGTACCGACCCTGAGCGATACCATCGTGATCCAGAACGTGATCGTGAATAGCGCGTCGGGAGTCGTGTTCGGGTTCGATATACAGCCCTCCTTTGCGGGGATACGCACGATAGACATCGACCTGAGGATCACCGACTGCACCTTCATGGACGTCGATGGCGCCATCCTGATGTACTCCAGCAACGCGGGTCCCGGTATCGACCCCGATATGAAGATGGTCGACGTGACCGAGAACATCCTCATCGACAACAACACGATAGACGAGTGCTTCTCCACGTGGACGTACTTCATCGTCGACTCCGTTGGGACGGACCACAAGTCCGACAGGTGGGACCGGACGCTCACCTTCGCGGACAACGATTTCATCAACTCGTATGGCACACTGTTCGAGGTGGGTGGTCTCGACTACTACGACACGGGCACGTGCACGCTCAATGTCGTCAACAACAACATGGTCAACGTCACCGACGGCCCTTCGTCGAACAGCGGACCATACTACGCAGACGACTTCGAAGTCATCAGGTTCACTGGCAACACCATGACGGACATGCATTACAGCCAGACGGGTGACTTCTACGACGTGGGCGGTGATGACAATGGGGTCAAGCCCGTCGACTGGCTGTTCAAGAACAACGTGATCACCAACTGCACCAACGAGCGCTGGAGCGAGATAATCTTCCTGGAGTTCGGCGGTGCCGTCGTGGTCGAGGGGAACGAGATGTCCATGGGCAATGGCTTCCTGAGCATGTGGCACGAGACTATGTACACTGGCGTTGCCACCCTCGACATCGTGGACAACGAGTTCTATCAGATGTCCGCCTACATGGCGGAGTTCGGGAACACCGACGAGGGCAACGTGAACTTCGTGGTGACGGTCAAGGACAACACCGTCTACGAGTGCGAGGACTTCTTCCTCAACTTCTGGGGGAGCGCCTCGAACATCAACCCGTACGACCGGGACGCCACGTACGTCATCGAGGACAACCTCGTCCACAACAACACCGGTGGGTTCATCAACGTATGGGGCAAGGTGACCGTCCAGGACAACATGTTCTTCGACAACGCCGGTCCCCTCCTTTACATCGAGTACATCAACCTCAATCCGCCCGTGGTGTTGGGCAACCAGATGGCCAACAACATGGACCTGTTCATGTTCGTCGCCAAGGACAAGGGCTTCGAGCTGGTCCCATACGGGATGTCCAACGAGATGCTCTCCTGCACCGGGACGGCCTTCAGCTTCACCAACATGGAGGTCACCCTCACTAGGGTCGACATCAGCGGCGCCGACCAACACATCTGGGCCTTCAACAGTGTCGTCAACGCCTACTCCAGCAGCATCGACGGGACCAAGTGCACGGTGGTCGCCGACGGCAAGATAACCACCTGGTGGCCCATCGAGGTGAAGGTGACCTGGGGAGACGACATGGGGGTCGATAGCACCACTCCCGTGTCCGAGGCCTTGGTCGTGTTCTACGACGCCCAGGACGTCTACTACACCTCAGTGTACGCTGGTACGGATGGCATCCTTCCGGAGCACCTGTACATGGAATGGACCGTTGATACGGGTGGGATCTACGAGTTCTCCCCCCTCGAGGTCAAGGCCGCCTCGTCCGGCGCCACCAACGACACCGTAGTGACGCTGAACATGGACCTGGTGGGCCCCGACGCAGTGCACATCGTGCTGTGGGATGCCTTCGCGCCCACGGTGGCCATCACCGAACCCTACGATGGTTCCATCTTCAACAAGGACTCCATCGAGGCCTACGGGTTCGTAACGGAGGTGGGCTCCGGTCTGGACATCATCGAGTACAGCCTGACCGGGAGCACCTGGTTGCCCCTTGAGATCTCCGACAGCGGAGATTGGTCGCTGCCACTAACTGAACTCGGGGAGGGTGACGTCACCCTGTGGGTGAGGGCGTCCGACATCGCCAGCAACCTGGCGACGACCAGCATCACCATCACCATCGACACCATGCCACCGGACCTGACCATCAGCAGTGTGCCCGAACGGACAAACAACCCAGATCTGTTCATCACCGGGACCATCGAGGTGGGGGCGGACCTTTACGTCAACGGAATCTTCGTGGAGACCGCAGAGAGCAGCTCCCTCATGATAGCCCACACGCTCCATGAGGGGAGCAACATCATCCTCATCGAGGCGATGGACTCGGCGCACAACGTGGCGTTCGAGACCATAGAGACCGTTCTGGACACCCAGCTTCCAACGTTGGTACTGACCGGACCTGCCTACGGCACGGTGACCAACCAGGAGACCGTCATGGTGACGGGCATTGTGGAGGGGGGAACCACCCTCACGGTGGGAGGCACCCCGGTCATTCCCGATACGGACGGCTCCTTCAGCCACGCATACACCCTCAGCTCCGGGGATAACATGATCGAGGTGAAGGCCACCGACCTCGCGAGCAACGTGGCCACCGTGACCGTGCTCGTCGAGCTGGACCTGCTGCCGCCCTCCGTGGAGATAGTGGAACCCTCCGAGGACTTCATCACGTCCGAGACCTTCATCGAGGTCAACATCCGCGCCGACGAGGACGCCACACTCTGGCTGAACGGCCGACCTACCGTCAACGATGGGGACTTCTGGAGGACCGTCCTGCTCCTTGAGGGGGACAACACCATAGTCGTCAAGGGCATGGACCCCGCCGGGAACGTCGCAGAGGACAGCGTCATGGTCAAGCGCGATACCATGCCACCCGACCTTATGGTGCTGGTACCTGCCGACCTGGTCACGTGGAGCAACCAGATGATGCTGACCGTCTCCGGTCTCGCCCTCAACGCGACCGAGGGTGTCTTCGTCAACGGCGAGGCAGTGGACTCGTACAATCCGTCCACGGGCGCCTTCAGCCATTCGGTGACCATCACCAGTGGCGAGAACAACATCACCGTCGAGGCCAAGGACGAAGTGCACGTCGTGACCCACATGCTCAAGGCGATGGTGAGCACCTCCACCCCCAAGCTGGTGATCAACACCGTCGAGTCGCCCGTGACGACCTCATCGGTCACCATCTCCGGCGAGACCGACTTGGGGATCGAGACCGTCATGGTCGAGGTCGGGACGAAGACTATGGAGTTTGGTGTCATGTACGATGGGACCTTCTCCTTCACCTTGAACCTAGAGGACGGTAACTATATCGTGAAGGTCTCGGTGGATGACAGGTACGGTAACACGGCGACCGAGCAGACCAACAGCTTCGACGTAAAAGAGAAGGACTACTTCCCTGACGATGGAGGCGAAGTGGGCGAATCCGTCAGCATCGAACCGATTCACATCGGCCTGCTCCTGGCCGTGATCGGCATCACGCTGATCGTCGCGGCCCTTTGGGCCACGTGGAAGATCTCCCGGCGAGGTGAGTAGGGAACCACGCCGGGACCCTAAACAGGGGAGGTGGGCAACACCCAGGGTGGGGCCATAAGCCCCCGCCCGCACAACTTATTTAACCGAAGGTCCCTTTTCTGGATTCTGCGTTCGCCCGGAGGTGCATAGAGTGGATGTCGATTATGACCTGGCAGTGATCGGTGCCGGCTGTGCTGGCCTGGCCGCAGGCGTCTATGGTGGAAGGGCCGGAATGAAGGTGTGCATCTTCGACAAGGGAAAGGCCGGTGGCCAGCTACTGATCACCCACAAGATCGAGAACTACATCGGCTTCACCGACATCTCCGGCCCGGACCTGGCAGCGAAGATGCTCGAGCACGCCCGGCAGTACTCCGAGGTGAAGGAGTTCATCGAGGTCGAGGAGGTCAGGGACGAGGGCGACCACATCTGGATCAAGACCACCGAGGGGGAGTACACCGCGGCCGCCCTTCTCCTGTCCACCGGGGCGGACCACAAGCACCTGGGCGTTCCCGGCGAGGAGAAGCTGGCAGGCAAGGGGGTCTCCTACTGCGCCACCTGCGATGGGTTCTTCTTCCGGAACCGGAAGGTCATCATGGTCGGTGGTGGTTCCACCGCCGCAATAGAGTCGCTCTACCTCAAGGGCATCGATGTGGACGTGGCATTGGTCCATCGCCGGGACCGCCTGCGGGCCGAGTCAGCCCTCATCGAGGACGTGGAGAAGGCGGGGATACCCACCCACTTCAACAAGCGGGTCGTCGAGATACATGGGGAAAAGCGGGTCGAGAAGGTCACCCTTGAATGCACCGATTCGGGGGAACACACCGAGATGGAGACCAGCGGCGTGTTCATCGCCATAGGTCTCATGCCCAACGACCAGCTGGCCAAACAGCTGGGTCTCGAGATGGACGATGAGGGGCTGGTGAAGGTGGATGCCGTCTACCGCACATCGAACCCCCGTGTCTTCGCCGCAGGAGACCTCATCGGAGGAGTCCGGCAGGCCATCACCGCAGCGGGTGAGGGGACGGTCGCAAGCCTCAACGTCCTGCCCCTCGTCGGCAAGCAGTATCCGTGGTGACCGGAGAGGCCTTCCGAGACCCCCTCTTTGGGGGGGTGCCAGTAGGTGTCTGAGAAGTAAAGCACCGAACGCCAAAGGTTATATAGAGAAAGTGGTATAGCGAGTCCAATTCAGCCCTGTGGCTGATGGGTGAAACAGATGACTGGACCCCACGGTGTAAGGGATAGGAAGGGACGGCCCAGCAAGACTGGCCGGTCCAGCCGCGGTCGCCAGGATGCCGCGGAGACGTCCCGATCCAGCACCAGGGAGGGGTTGAAGCAGGTCAAGAGGTACCTATGGCAACGCAAGTACACCATCATCTACCTGCTCATCCTGATAATCCTCTCCTTCGCCGTAAGAGCGGTCTGGTACTACCCTGCGGCGTACACCGGCGGACCGACCCCACTTCTCTCGGGTAACGACCCCGACTATCACAAGCGCACCGTGGATGTCTTCCTCACGCAAAAGGAATTCCTCCAATGGGACCCTCTCCTGAACTACCCGGCTGGCGGCCCCAACCCCAACCCGCCGGCGTACTCCACATCGGTGGCATTGATAGGCCTGGCCATAACACCGTTCTACGATTCTGTGGACGCTGCCGTCTGGTTCTCGATGCAGATAGGGGCCTGTCTGTGGGCGGCCCTCACGGTCATCCCGGTGTACCTGTTCACCAAGGAGATGTTCGGACGCAAGAGCGCCTACATGGCCGCGCTGTTCATCGCCTTCATGGCGGGCAACGTGGAGAGGACCCCCCTGGGGTTCTCTGACCACGACGCATTCTTCATGTTCTTCATCGTGGTGGGCTTCTTCTTCATGCTCAAGTCCCTGCGCCTGGTCAAGACGCGGGTGTACGTCAAGAGCTGGCGGGAGCCTGTCGACATCACGATAGGGCTCACAGAGTTCGTGCGTACAAACCGTATTGCACTTCTGTACTCGGTCATGGCCGGCTTCTCGCTGGCGGCGGTGGCGCTATCGTGGAAGGGTTTCCCATACGCCCTCGCGATCATCTTCGTGTACCTGCTGTTCCACATGTTGGTCAACAAGTTCAGGCGCATCGACAACACGGCCATAGGGCTGACCGTCCTCATCACCGTCTCGATCCTCATGCTGGTCTCGCTACCCTACTACATGGAGATGAACTTCATGAACTGGTACGAGGCCCCCTCGATCCTCTTCGCGGGCATCTGTCTGATCGTCGCCGTCTTCCTCTTCACAAGGGACCTGCCCTGGCTGCTGATACTGCCCATCTTCCTGTTGATACTCGTGGTCGCCATGACCGCCATCTGGTTCCTTCTTCCAGATGTGTGGGCCAACGTCTTCAGCGGCGCGGGCTACTTCATCAGGACCAAGCTGTATGGGACCATCGCTGAGGCGCAGCCACCCGACTTCAACCGTCTGGTGTTCGCCTACGGCATGACCACCTTCTTCCTGGCCCTCATCGGCGTCGTCATCATGATGAAGGACCTGCCCAAGGGCTGGAAGAACGACCACATCTTCACTACCATCTGGGCCCTTGTCTCCATCTACATGGCCGTCGCGGCCATACGCTTCATGTACAACGCCACCCCCGTCTTCGCCATCCTGTCCGGCTGGATCACCTGGTCGGTCATAGAACGGCTTGACTACCGACGGATGGCACGGGTGTTCAGGAGCATGAGGGGGGACTTCTTCAAGGCCATCAAGGTCTCCATCAAGCTTCGTCACGTAGGAGGCGCCCTGTTCCTCGTCTTCCTGATACTGGCACCCAACATCTGGTACAGCGTGGACGCCGGGATCCCGTACGAGGACAAGAAGGAGAAGGACCTCCAGATCTACAACTGGATCCCGGAATTCATGCGACCGGACAAGGACCTTTTCGACCCCGACAGCAACAACCTGTGGTACCTGGGCTCCTTCGGGACCAGCTTCATGTCCCACTACTGGGCGGAAGGCATGTGGTGGCTGTCCGACCAGGACACATGGGTGCCCGAGGAGGAGAGGCCCGGCTTCATATCGTGGTGGGACTACGGTCACTGGTGCGTCAACGTGGGAGATCATCCCACGGCGGCGGACAACTTCCAGAACGGTGTGGAGTTCGCGGGGAACTTCATAGGGATAGACGGCGAGGAATCGGCCAACGCGCTGATGCTCGTGCGGTTGTTCGAGACCAACGTCCGGAACGAGACCGTCGTGCAGTACATGAGGGACCAGATAGGCGATGAGGCGACCAACGAGCTCCTTGACCTTTACAGGAACCCCGCCAAGTACACCGACGACATCCACAAGTACCCCGAGCGCTACGGCCTCAAGGACGACGACGTCTCGCCCAGGAACACCGTGTACATCCACGGCACCTGGGTCATCAAGCAGAGCGCCGACGATGTCCAGCGGATCGAGATGCTCCTTTGGTACGGAAGGGCGGTGGGGGACGAGTTCAGGTACTTCGCCGTGGACTCTCGGCTGATGCCGACCAGTTACCAGAACACGGGCATCTTCTACGCGCCCATCACCCTCTCCGACAGCCGGGTCGAGGACTACATCGAGATCGTCGCCATCTACAACGGCAACCAGATCACCCTCGAACAGGCCTCGGAACTTCCTGCGGCGGAGCGCCAGAACCTCCAGTACCAGCTGGTCTGGAAGCGCCCCTTCTTCGAGTCCATGTTCTACCGGTGCTTCATCGGCTACAGCGGCTACGACCAGGGTCCTGAGTTCACCGACAAGGGCATCCCATACGTCACCGGGGACCTGGCCCAGTACCCGCCGCAGTACGCGTGGAACCAGAGCAACTGGGCGGCCGTCTCCCACACCGTCCACTGGAACCCCTACGACGCCGAGAACCTCAGCAAGCACCAGCGCGACTGGGAGGTCATCTCCTGGGAGGAGGGCGTCAGGGTCAAGCGGGAGGACACAGGGGTCGTCGATGACGCCATCCGGAACATCCAGCAGGGTGTCATCTACATCAAGTGGTACGCAGGGGCCTACATCAACGGCACCGTCACCACCGAGGCAGGAGATCCGATCCCCGGGGCCACCATAACCGTTCACGACGGCTTCAGGTACCTTGGCGGGTACATGGGACCCGAATACGTCGGTGTGCCCCATGGCACCACGACAACGGACGAGAACGGCAGGTACTCGATCCTAGCACCCTTCGGTAACGTCACCGTCGTGGCCTCGAACGGAGGCAGCCTCGACTACCTGACCCTCCACGAGCGCAACACCCTCAACCAGACCAACCTGTTCATCTCCGACGACGCCGCGATGCGGAGGGGGGAGTACAACTTCACCGCGGACATGACGGTCCCGACGGCCTACCAGAACGGCATCCTCTTCATCGACACCAACGCCAACGGCAGGTACGACGAGGACGAGGACGAGCCCATGGCCAACGCGACGATGATGCTCGAGGGCGTCAAGGGGCTGAACGTCACCGAGAACCTGACCACCTACGCCAACGGATTCTACGAGTTCAAGGACGCCCTGCCAGGCGAGTACAGTATCGACGTCCTGTACGATGACCACGAGATAGAGGACGTGGCGCTCATCGTCCTGTCCCCGGGCCAGATCAAGAGCGAGGACATTCCCGTGATGCAGTCGGAGATCACCGGCACCATCTACCGTTTCGACGGCGAGGATGTCGAGGGCACCGAGGTGACCGTCAGGTACCTACTGAAGAACACGACCACCGTGCAAGAGGCCGACGCCACCGGAGTGTACAGGTTCGATGACCTCCTGCCAGGCAATTACAGCATAGAGCTCTACGTTCCCGGCACCCAGCCCATCAACGAATCCGTGACCCTGGGCCTGGCCGAGGTGAGCTCCCACAACTTCACCCTGGTACCCATCGCCTTCGTCGAGGGCACTGTGTACCGGGACGACAACGGCAACGACATGCCTGACCCCGGTGAGGGCCTGGCGAACGTCACCATCACCTACCAGAGGCTCGACGCTGAACGCGGCATCCTCTCGACGGTCTCCAACGAGACGGGCCACTACAACGCCTCCGTCTCCGCGGGATACTGGTCCACTTACATCAACGAGTTCCGTGACGGTCTCGAGGGACAGACCGACAGCGAGCGCTTCGGTCACCTGTCGACCATGGTGGTGGACCCCGACAACTGGTCCTACTCCGTCAACCTGAGCGTCGTCGATTCTCACAGGGTCAACGGGACCGTGATGCGCGCCGCCTCCGACACCAACGATACCCTCATCCCGGCCGGACGCACGGTCATGGAGATCTGGAACCAGGACAGCCGCATGCAAGTGATGGCCAACTCGTCCGGCGTCTTCGACATCGCCCTGCCGACGGGCAACTACTCGCTGTTCGTCCAGAAGACCATCGGCGAGCGACCCCGCGTGAACCTCACCACCCTTGAGGTGACCGAGGACCTCGATCTGGACCAGGTGGTGCTCGAGAACGGCACCCGGCTGGAGGGGCACGTCTACTTCGACAAGAACGGCAACAACGCCGTCAACCCTGGAGAGGGTATCAACAAGGCGGAGATGCTGTTCGAGTCGGAGGGCTATATCTTCAACCTGACGACATCGGACAACGGGAGCTACGCCCTGGTCGCGGCTCCACTGAACTTCACGGTCCACATCGAGGACCCCGCCTTCGAACCCTACGTTAGCCACATCAACGCGACGGGCAACGTCCCGCTCACGAAGAAGAACTTCCCGCTGCAGCCGTACAACGTCTCGTACTCCGGCCTTGCCGGATACGACTGGGAGGGCGACAACAACCTGACGGGCAACGGCTTCCCCAACCTCAACATCTCCTTCATCGCCAAGGACCCGGACAACAATCCCAACGCCGTCTCCATCAACGTGACGACCGACGCCAAGGGCAACTACGAGGTCGAGCTGGCTCCGGGCCTGTACCGCGTGAAGGTGCTCCAGGACGAGGAGGAGGACCTGGGTCTGTTCAGGTACTCCTACAATGAGGAATGGGACATCGACCCCAGCACCGAGGACTCAACGCGGAACATCTGGCTCGACAGGAGTGTCAGGTTCAACGGCACCGTGGTGCTGTACGGCAACAACACCACCGTCAACACCAACATCAGGGTGGACGAGGGTGACCATAGGACATCCATATCCGTCATCCACGGCGAGTTCGACGACTACCTGATCGTCGGCGAGCACCTGCTCACCGCCACCTACTTCACGTCGCCGCCCGAGGGCGACCCGGTCCGGTACGAGCTGGAGATGATATACGACTTCGACCATCCGACCACCCTCGAGCTGGTCATGTATCCCACCATCGAGTTCTCGGGCTACCTCTATTACGACTGGAACGAGAACGGCAAGTACGACCCGCCTGAGGACCCGAACGACCCGAACGACGTCGGCGAGGGCATCCACGTGCCCAGCTTCACCCTGCAGGGGATCAGGGACCACGCGGTGCATCCCTTCGTCAACGGTTCGTTCAAATCCAAGGTCTTCCCTCACGACAACTACACCCTGTTCCTGGAGTACAGGCACTTCAACTCAACGGCCAGGGTCAATTACCAGTGGTTCAAGAACATGACCATCGACCTGTCCAATGACACCTACATCGAGATACCCCTTGACAGGCTTATGGAGCTCCGAGGGCAGGTGTTCTGGGACATCAACGAGGACGACCAGCCCTCCTTTGACGAGAGCATCGCCAACTCCACCGTCAACATCGTGGGCATGAACACCACCCACGAGTACGAGGCCATCACCGACGAAACTGGTCATTACAACGAGTGGGTCAATGTGAGGGTGAACGGCACCGCGACCTACAACGTCACGGTGAACAGGTCCGGTTTCGAGCCCCTCGAGCCCTTCTGGATCCATACCATGGAGCCCACCGACATCCCCCTCAACCTTGAGATGATGGCCAACAACGTGACCTTCAACGGCACCACCTTCCTGGACCAGAACTGGAACGGGAAGATGAACAGCTACGAGTTCCCTGTCCCGGTCGAGAACATCGAGCTCTGGAGCGCCCAGAACACCAGCGTCCACTACGTGACGTCGTCGGACGAGAACGGCAGCTTCATGATATCCGTGGAGCCAGGTGAGTACGACATCTATGCCTGGACCGACCTCAACGGGAGCTTCCTTGTCCACCTCGGTGCCCACGAGGTGGAGCCAGAGGGCGAGGTCCAGGACGTATTCCTTCCCATGGTCCCCGGGCGACGTGCCTCAGGCATCATGTTCTTCTACAACTACACCGAGCACAACGACACCGTTCAGGAGGTCAACCTCACCTTCGAGCAGATCGACGGCAACGGGAAGGTCCCCATCCTACCGGCCAGCGGAGGGGTGTTCTCGGCGGTCCTGCCCGAGGGACGCTACGATGTGAACGGTTCCTTCGAGAACTCAGAGTTCGGTGTGAACATGACCTACGAGCTAGAGGACGATTTCAGGATGGTCCTCAGCGACCTCGACGACGCCGAGCTCAACTTCACCAGGGTCAGCGAGTACAAGCTGGACCTCTGGTGGGACGACCTGCCCATCAACATCGATGTCAACTCGTCTTACAACCTGACCGTCTACGCCAAGAACACCGGCTCTGAGAACGGCACCTTCGACATCGACCTGAAGACCCCGCCGGATTGGACCTACGAGACCGAGGTCGACAACGTGACCCTCAACCTCTCCCAGACCACCTCGTTCTGGCTCCAGATCAACTCCTCGGACCGCGCGGGGGCCGGACCCAACGACGTGACCGTTCGTGCCATCCCGAGGGACAGCAACGACGACCCCAGCGAGCTGGTCATCAACGTCAACATCAACCAGTTCTACGGTTTCGAGATCAGTGAACCAGACCAACAGACGGGATTCTACCGGTGGGAGGCGGAGACCGACGGCGGGACCAGGCGCATGGTATCGTACTTCTTCTCGGCGGAGAACACGGGCAACGGCGAGGAGATGCTCAAGCTCACCCACTCATCCATTCCCAACTGGACCATAGATTTCCCTGAGGACACCATCCTTCTCCTGCCCTTCGAGAAGAAGTCTGTTCCCTTCGAGGTCATACTCCCCGACAAGGATGAACTGAAGCCTCAGGTCCTCACCATCACGGCGGTGTCGCTGAACGATCCCAGCCAGGGGCCAGACGTCCTGGAACTGGAGCTCTCCTTCGCCCAGCTCACCATCTATCCTGAGGACATGAAGGGCGAGACGGAGGATGGCGAGGAGATCGGTTCCCCTCCGAACGAGGCTCCGGGCTTCGGACTGCTGGGTGCCCTGGCGGTCCTCGGTGCGGCAGGGATGGCGGCCAGGCGTCGCAAGAGGGAGGTGGTGGAGTGAAGGGAGTCAGAACCCGGGTGAGGGGTGCGAACGCGCGACTCACCATCCTGCTCCTCATCGCCATGCTGGTCACCGTACCCATGGCAAGCGCCTACCTCAATCCGCAGATCGACATGACGGAGTACGCCAGGGACGAGACGTGCTACTGCCACGGTGTGGAGGTCTCTCCGAACGTCACCATCGTCATCGAAGTTGCGGACAAGGTCTTCTTCAACGACAACAACGACACCATCCCCGTCCAGGTTGGCATCCTTGGCGACCCCCAGAACATCACGGGGTTCGCGCTCTACCTCAACGGGACGGAGAGCAATGACAACCTGCGGTGGGAATACAGCTTCGGCCTCAGCGACGGTCAGGTGGAGAGGCCGCGCGAGTGGATCAAGATCAACGGGTCGGCCGTCTGGCCCATCGTCCCCGTCACTGAGAAGTACTTCAACCTCAGCTTCTTCCCAGGTAGCGTCGACCAGGGCGTGGTCATCAGCGTGACCGGGATGAGGGCGAACGGGAACGTCAACGAGACGGGGGACCTCTGGAACGTGGCCAGGACCACCGTGAAGGTCAGGGAGCAGCGCATGGCGACCCTCAACGTGACGGTCACCAACTCCGAGCCCATCGCCGTGTCTGACGTGCTCGTCGACTTCTACGTCGACGACGGGTACATCGGCAACTACACCATACCCCACATCGGCGAGAACGGTCGCGAGAACGCCACCGTGCAGTGGGACATCACCTACGAGAAGGATGGCAAGCACGAGCTCCGGGCGGTCATCGATCCCGATGGGAGGATCACCGTCCTCGACCGTGACGAAATTGAGATAACCACGGAGATATGGCTCGGGGAGCGTCCTGAGGAGCCCGACTACGCCCTCTACTACGGTCTCGGGAGCGTGCTGGTGGGTGTCCTCATCATCGTGGCCATCTTCTGGTACTGGCGCAGGCGGCAGTACCGGTTCTGATGGACCATGCCAGCGACACCTCGCGGGTTGTCAAACGCTGTGATTGTCCAGGATGAACGGTAGCACGAGCCTCAGGTCCCTACCCTCGACCACGTGAGCGGCGGCGCGTCTAGTGAGCTCGTCCATCGGGTTGAAAGCGATCGACACCCTGGCCATGTCGAACATGGTCACGTCGACGGGCGTGTCCCCCACCACGGCGGTCTCCTCGACGGAGACACCGATATCGTCCTGCATGGCCGAGACGACGCCTCCCTTCTCCCTCAGAGGTACATGGACGATGCCCCCGCCGGTCAGGTATCCGTCCCCGTCCACCTCCACGTCGTTGGCGAGGACGAGGTCCACCTCACCCATCGCCCCGACGCGTTCCGCCAGGTACAGTAGCCCTCCCGAGACAATTGCGGTGACCACCCCATGTCGCCTCAGCTCCTTCAGGGTCTCAATGGCCCCCGGGAAGATGGGAGCGGTGTCGAGGATGCCATGGACCTCCTCCTGGGACACCCTCCCCCTGACCCCGGTCCAGCGTTCCACATCCCTCCGGATGAACTCCATGTCGTCGATCTCTCCCCTCAGGAAGGCCTGGAGGCTGTCCTCGTTGTCGGTCCCGAATTGACGATGGACCAGGACCCAGCTGCTGTAAGAATCGATCAGCACCCCGTCCATGTCGAACACCGTCAGTCTCACCCTGGGGCCCACAGGAAACTCCTCCTTCTGGGCCAGCGAGGAACTGGATGGCCCGGACGCAAAACGTTATTACGGCTCCCGTATATTACCTCTTTCCACCTCAGTGAGCGTGGCCTAGGTTATATGCTGGAGGGCATGATTGGCCGATGAGGAAGGGTGGGACGACGGGTCCAAGGACCCTGACGAAGAGGGCCAGGAGCAAGAGCCACGCAGGGTCAGGCCCCTATTCCGGTTCCGACGCAACAAGAACAAGGGGGAGGAGGCAGAACCCCGACCCGAGGAACCGACCGAGGAGGTCGAGGAGGAGGCCCCCGACGACGAGACCTACCCTGCCAGGGTCCGACCGGTCCGTGTCGTGAAGTTCGTGCCCGACTCGGACCAACCAATGTCATCAGAGGATGGGGAGGAGGCCCCACACGAGGAGGCCGAGGTCATCGAGGAGGAGGAGGCCCCGTTCGCATTCACCGAGGAGTTCGGCGCGGAGCAGGCTCCCTTCGAGGAGGC
This sequence comes from uncultured Thermoplasmata archaeon, assembly GCA_965369625.1. Taxonomy (GTDB): domain Archaea; phylum Thermoplasmatota; class DTKX01; order DTKX01. Next base: position 30,244 of record CBDUQW010000003.1, read on the forward strand.
CGAGGATATTGGTGATGAGGCCACTCCCTTCGCCGAGGTTGATATTATCAAAGAGGAGGAAGCTCCATTCGCGGAGGCTGACGCCGGCGGAGAAGAGGAGACCCCTTTCTCAGATGCCGAGGTCATCGACGAGGGGGAGCAGGAGCCTCCGTTCGCGGAGGCCGAGGTCGTTGACGAGGAGAAGAAGGAGCCTCCGTTCGCGGAGGCCGAGGTCGTTGACGAGGAGGAGGAGCCTCCATTCGTGGAGGCCGAGGTCGTTGACGATGGGGAGGCCCCCTTCACGGTCGAGGAAGCCACAGGGACAGGGATGGCCTTCACAGAGGTCGTCGAGGAGGAACAGCCCTTCGTTGTCGCCGAGGAGGGGGACGATGTCCCCGAGGTCCCCTTCGCGGTGATCGAGGAGGTGGAACGGGAGGAGGTCGTGGATGATGGCGTCAGTGCCGAGGAGGAGGCTGAGATGAGCGAGGACCTGGATTTCCGTCAGGAGGAGACCCCCGTCAAGTTCGAACGCAAGGAACCTACGTTCGATGAGGGACCAGGGAGCTCACCCGATCCTGGCCATGGAGGAGGGATCCCTGCCGTCCCCCTAACCACGACCGAACCAGGCCATGAGGAGATGCCCCACTATCACAAGTACCTCAAACCCGACGAGGATCTGGTGTCCCGACCCCAGGCCAGGGGTAGGCCCACGGGTTTCGACCAGGACCTGGAGAGCGAGGCCGGTGAGATTGACTTCGGCATAGACCTCATCGACCCCCACGAGCGCAAGAAGAAGAAAGCGCCCAAGAAGAGCGGGGACCAATCCACACAACTAAAGAAGGGGACCATCGGAAGCCACGATAGCGATGGCGAGGTGGGGACCCGAGAGCTGGGTGTGGACATTGGCGTTGACTATTCCAAGCGGAGGAAGAGGAGGCTCTGACACCACTTGAACGTTCATTTGGAGACCACGAGGGAAGGTGGCTGGTAGGATGATACCACAATCAGAGATCGCGTCGATACTCGAGGGATACGATTTCTCGAAGGCGAAGATAGGCATGATAGCCTCGCACTCAGCGTTGGATGTTTGCGACGGGGGGAAGGACGAGGATTTCGAGACCATCGCGTTCTGCCAGAAGGGCAGGGAGCGGACCTACTCCGAGTACTTCAAGTCCCACTACGACGACGGTGGGAACCTGGTCCGGGGAATGGTGGACCGCACCGTGGTCTACGACAGGTTCAAGGAGATAATGGCCCCCGAGGAGCAGCGGAAGATCATCGATGACAACATCCTGTTCATCCCGAACAGGTCGTTCACCTCCTACGTTGACATGGGTGAGATAGAGGAGAACTTCAGGGTGCCCATGTTCGGCAACCGCTCGATGCTCAGGACCGAGGAGAGGGAGGAGGAGAAGAGCTACTACTGGCTCCTGGAGAAGGCTGGCCTGCCCTTCCCTGAGAGGATCGAGGACCCGGCGGACATCGATTCCCTGGTCATGGTCAAGTTGCACCACGCCGTGAAGAAGCTGGAGCGTGGTTTCTTCACCGCTGCATCCACCGCCGAGTACCACGAGAAGGCCCGGATTCTTATCAAGCAGGGCGTGATAACCGAGGAGGACCTGGCCATCGGTCGTATCGAGAGGTACATCATCGGACCGGTCTTCAATTTCGACATGTTCTACTCCCCCATCGAGACCCATGGCAGCAAGCTGGAGCTCCTCGGGATCGACTGGAGGTTCGAGACCTCCCTTGACGGGCATGTCAGGTTGCCCGCTCCCCAGCAGATGTCGCTGCTCGAGTCGCAGACCTACCCTGAGTACACCGTCTGCGGGCACAACTCGTGCACCCTTCGCGAATCACTGCTGGAGAAGGCCTTCAAGCTGGGCGAGATATTCGTGGAGGCCGCGAAGGAGCATTACCATCCGGGTGTGATCGGCCCGTTCTGTCTCCAGACCTGTGTGGACAAGGACCTGAACTTCTACATATACGATGTCGCTCCCAGGGTCGGAGGGGGTACCAACGTGCATATGAGCGTGGGCCACCCGTACGGGAACGCACTATGGAGGGTGCCTGTGAGCACTGGACGGAGGATCGCCATGGAGGTCCGTCGCGCCATCGAGGCCGACAAGGTCTCCGAGGTGTTCTGGTAAAGGAAAAGGAGGATGTGCACACGAAGGACGAGGAACCCAAGGGACCGGTCGACCCCGAAGCCGAGGATGGACCGGAAGGTGAACCCGACATCGTGGAGGGAGAGACCGAGGATACCGAGGCCGAGTCAGAGGAGGAGGAGGGACCCACCTCTGAGCACGCCGGCATGATCCAAGACCTGGACCGCCTCTTGTGCGTCTACTACAGCGAGCAGGTGGCGAACGACCTCATGGAGCTGGTGGAGGGCATCGACGTGCTCCTGGTGGGGTGCGAGGACGGGTACGCCCTCAGCTCCCTCGCCCTGGCTGGCCACAACGTCACCGCCCTGGACTTCGACCCAGGACACCTGCGCAGGTGCCAGAAGGTGCTCCGCGGGTGGCACCAGATCCGCTTCGTCAGGCTGGAGGGCAACGCCTTCCCCTTCGCGGCTGGTTCCTTTGACACCGTGCTCGTCAGCCTCTTCGTCCACCACGCGACCAATCCTGCCCGGGTGTTCGTCGAGTGCGCCCGGGTACTCAGGCCAGGAGGGAAGGTCGTCATCGCCGACCTGGTAAAGCACGAGGAGACATGGATGATGGACACCCTCCGCGACGTCTGGCTCGGCTTCACCTCGGATGAGGTCAGGGGTTGGATGGAGGACGCGGACCTTAGCGACATCGTGGTCCACGACATCGACTCCAAGTGCACCGGTCCCGACTTCGATGAGCACGAGGCCTCGGTGGACATCCTCGTGATAACGGCGAAGAAGAAGTAGCGGTCCGGTCCCGACCCGACCTAAGGTGCCTTCGTGGTGCTGTCCACCTGGTACTCCACAGACCATTCGAAGGTGTAGTGGTTCCCACCATCCCCGAGGTTGGGTCTCGGGTCGTCCGTTGTCCAGGGGCCGCAGTCCTCGGTCGACACGATGAAGTCGATCCGGATCATCTGGTAGTACGGTTCAGGAAGGTACTTGGCCCCCTGGGGAGAGGCCACCGCGATGGGTGCGCCCAGCTCCTCCACCAGGTCGATGTCGATGGTGATCTCGGCCTGCTGACCGATGGTGTTGAAAACGAGTTCGGTCTCCCACTCGCCCAGCCCATCCTGGATGATGATGCGGAGCTTGAACCCGTCGGGCTGGTTGGTGTAGCCGATGGCGGGCGCGGAGGTCGGTGGCGAGGTCTCATCCGCCCAGGTGACGTGACCAACGAGACGGGTGACGAAGATGACCTCGGAGGCATTGGCCTGGATACGGACCAGGTATGGAGAGTTCTGGCCGACCAGGTTGGTGTTATCCGAAGTGTCGCTGTCGACCTCCGTTGCCAGCCCTGACCGGTCCCACTCGGAGACGGGGATGTGGACGACGTTATCGCCGCCGTTCCCGATGCCTCCGGAACCAGTGATCCAGATCGATAACATGACCACGAACAGGACGATGGCCAGGAAGCCCACCAGGACGACCATCTTGTCCCGCTTGTCCAGGCCCCCGTACCAATCCTTTCCCTTCTGGTAGGTCCGGCCAGGCATGGCGGTGACCTTGGCCGCCGACCCCTTGGCACCAGACGCGTCAGCGACGGCGCTGGGGGCGGCCTCCTCGCGAGGCGCGACCTGGATGTCAGCTTCTCCAACATCAACTTCGTCGTCAGCCATGGGCACACCTGGCTCGATGGTGAAGGTGATTTACCCAGATAAGGGTTTTGCGTTTACTGCCGGCGGGGGGTGTCGTGGAGCCATCATTCACCCAGGGCTTCCTTGTACAATGCCTTTGTCTCCAGCTCGGTAGTTATCCGCTGGCGATCGGGTTGGGAGATCACGACGTTGTAGGGCACTAACTCCTCGTCGAAGTCATCCATCGTCTTGCCCGCGTCCAGGAAGACGACGAAATGAGAACTGGTGCCATGGACGTTGAATATCGCGACAGCGTCCTGGGGGTCGACCTCGCGTTTCTCGATGGTCGCCCTGAACAAAACGAACGGTTTGAGGTCCTCGACGACCTGCCTTACCTTCGTGATGGTCAGGAGGACGGCTCGGAACTTGCCGGGTTTCCTGCCCTCTTCACCCAATCGATCACGACCTAGATATCCACGGGAGTGTCGTGCAGACCGAAGCCCATCAGCTTCCTGTCCATCCCGAAGGCCAAGCCGTACAGCTGCGACAGGTGGAGCACGGGGTACTGCTTCTCCCTTCCAAGGTCCTTCTGTCCCCTGTCATACTGCAGATGACAGAAGGGGCACACGTCGAGGATGAGGTCGACCTCCACCTCGTCAAGGTACTTCAGCTTCTCCTCCGTCATCTTCAGGGCGACGTCGGGGGTGTTCGCCCGAACACCTCCACCGGCCCCACAGCACATCTGCTTGTGGCGATATTCAACCGACTTCGCACCCGTGGCCTCCACCAGGTCCTCCAGGAGGTGGGGGGTCTCCGGGTTGTCCAGGTTCCTGACCGCACTGGGCTTGAGGAAGTGGCAGCCGTAATGGATGGCGATGTTGAGATGGTCCAGCGAGTGCGTGACCTTCTTCGCTATGGCGTCGGGTCCAAGGTCCTTATGCAAGACCTCGGCGAAGTGGCGGACCTGGGTCTTGCCCTTGTACTCCTTGCTGCCGGCCTTCTTCAAGATCTTGTTGACCTCATCGCGCTTCGCATCGTCGTGGTTGAGGACGTGGGCGGCCTCGTCGAGGGAGCCATAGCAGCCGTTGCACACCGTCAGGATGTCCAGCTTGGCCTCTTGCGCGGCCACCAGATTATGGGCGGCCAGCGACAGCCAAGTGGGGGAATGGAGGGAACGGGTGACGCCAGGCGCCGGGCAACAGGAGAACTCCTCCACGTCCACAAGTTCGAAGCCCAGCTCCTTCATGATCTCCCGGGTCGAACTCTCGATGCCGGGATAGCGCATCGGCATGATACAGCCAAGGAAGAACGCGTACTTGGACATCACTTACCCCCCTTCTTAACCAAGTCGAAGAAACCGGTTTCCTTCATTATCTTCAGGACGACCTCCTGGTTCTTCTTGTTGGAAAGTACCGTGGGCGGGGTCTCGGCCAACCCCAGGGCCTTGCGGGCCTTCATCATGGGCTCCTTGAGCGGGACCATGTGACCCGTCTTTGCCAGCGCCCTTCCGACGCGGATGTGTTGTTCTTGCATGTATCCCGCCTCCACGGCCATGTTCCGCATGACCATGACTATGTCCGTCACCTCGACCCCTCGCGGGCACCGCTCCTGGCACGTGTAGCACGTGGTGCACATCCAAAGGTCCTCGGATGCGAGGACCTTGTCAGCGATGCCCAGCTGGGCCCATCGGATGAGCTTCCGGATCCTGAAGGCCGTCTGACGCCCCGAGGGACAGCTCCCGGTGCAGGTCCCGCACTGGAAGCATCGTAAAAGAGTCGTTCCACCCCGCTCTATGATCTGCTGGGGGAACTTGTTATCAGGTTTGAATACTGCTTCACCCATGGTAAGTCCCGAGGCTGAACCGGTAAATCCATATTTATAATTATGCTGCTGGCCCGTTTTGGTTTACCATTAGGGGTAAATCAATATCATAAAGATTGCCAGTAAGGATGCGTACCATGAAAAGCGATGTGAATTATTCATCGGTCTGACCTTGATCCTTCAAACTGTGTAAACAAAAGACATTGAGACGATAGACAAGCATAAAATAGTAAGTGCGAACATGATGCCAGTGAGATGTCGGGTGATTTCTTGGACATAAGAGGGATAATCAAAACGAAGGACATCGAGATGGTCGATGGGACCTCCACCGTAGCTGATGTCGTCGGGAAGATGATGGACCGTAGGATTGGAAGTGTGATCGTCAAACGGAACACTACTAACGAGCCGTACGGTATCATCACGCGCCGGGACGTGCTGTTCCGGGTGATCGCCGAGGGCCTCGACCCGCGGGAGGTCAAGGCGACGGAGATCATGTCCTCCCCGGTGGTCATCCTCAACAACGTGGACCTGGACGTGAGGTACGCCGCGAAGGCGATGGCCAACGCGGGGGTGTCCAACCTGGTCATCTTCGATGGTGGAGACGTTTACGGGTTCCTCTCCTCGACGGACATCATCGATGCCATCAGAATGAACCTGACCGTCAAGGCCCTCGCCTCCAATACCGAGGACATATCCGGCGGTTGCTGAGCCGGGGTCGACCCCACCATGGACCGTCATCGGCCACGGGTTAGCTCCATGAGCACGCCTTGGACCTTGGTCTCCGAATCCTCGTGGACAACACCGAGTATCGTGTAGTCCGTGATCACCTTGGTACTGATGCTACGCCTCGTGAGGCCCTTGCGCAATGATATGCTCTCGTTGATGAAGAATGAGAGGTGTGAGTCGAGGAGGCTGTCCGACTCAGAGACGAACCTCACCACCTTGTGTGGTATGCCTTGCTCCTTCAGGTATTCGAACCCGATGCGCTGGGGGCCGTACCTGAACAGGGCGAACTCCTCCCCCCGGTCCACCCAGAGGAGCGAGTCGTGACCCACCTCCTTGATAGTGTGGTCCCTGAAGGTCTCGTAGGCGAATATCGGGTCATCCAGGATCATAAGGTCAACCTGACCCGCTATGAACAGGCGCATGTTGGTCTCATCGTCGCTCACCATCACCGATACCCGCCGTCGCTCCCGCTCGATGCGCGAGAGGGCCTGGTGGACACGGGGGCGCGTGATCGGGGTGCACGCCACCACAGGATTCGTGGCTGGTCGCGTCCGCCTCGAGAATTCATCGTAGGCCATGATAAGGTCGCGGCCCACCTCCGTCAGGCGGGTGCCCCTGTTGTCGGTCACCACCAGGGCCTCTCCTACCTTCCTCTCCGCCCGGGAGAGGCGACGGTGCAGCACGGGCAGCGATATCCTAAGTTCCTCGGCGGCGTCCTTCTGGGAGCCCTTCTTCGCTACCGCTATAAGGGCGTTCAGCTCACGCTCGGTGACCTGACCGTTCTCGAAGGAGAAGGTGATGCAGGGTCGGGCCTTGAGGCGCACGACCGTGAATCGCTTCCAAGATATCTTAGCTTTGCCCCATTGTATTTGTATAGCATGATATATCTCATACCCCCAAGTTTGGTTCGAGACTCCGTCAATCTAAAAATATATGCCCCATTTCTTAGAGTGCATGAGCAGTGTAAAATAATCGATTGGGTTTGGTACTGGGGGTAAACCCAACGCGGATTCTCTCAAGGGTTTAAATAAGATACTGGAGCCCTCGTCACGGAGTGTCACGGTAGCGTTATAACCCCATTGGGTCTACATCCCAGCGGTGGTCAGCGCTAGGGTGGTGCAGAGCTTGACGAAGTTAAGGATCGGAGTATACGTTTGCCATTGCGGTCACAACATCGGCGGTGTCGTCGATTCCCACGGGGTGGCGGAGTACGCGAAAGGCCTGGAAGGGGTTGTCGTTGCAAGGGACAACAAGTACACTTGCTCCGACCGTGGACAGGACGAGATCAAGGTCGACATAAAGAAGCACAAGCTGAACAGGGTGGTCGTCGCCTCCTGCTCACCGAACCTCCACGAGAGGACATTCAGGAGGACGGTGGCGGATGCCGGGCTCAACCCGTACCTTTTCCAAATGGTCAACATCCGTGAACAGGTCTCGTGGGTCCACGCTGACGATCACGACGCGGCGACCCGGAAGGCCAAGGACCTTGTCCGTATGGGTGTGGCGAGAGTGAGGTTGCTGGAGCCCCTCAAGGACCGGCGGGTGGAAATGGAGAGGTCGGTGATGGTCGTCGGCGGGGGTATCTCGGGTATTGAGGCATCGCTACAGCTGGCGGCGCTGGGCATCAAGAGCTACCTGGTCGAGAAGACCCCAAGCATCGGCGGCCGGATGGCCCAGCTGGACAAGACCTTCCCCACGACGGACTGCTCGATATGCATCCTTGCCCCCAAGATGGTGGAGGTGGCCTCCGAACCCAACATCGAACTGCTCACCTACACCGAGGTCGAGAACATCGAGGGTTACATCGGCAACTTCACCGTCACCCTCAGGAAGAAGGCCCGACACGTCGACCTGGACAAGTGCATCGGGTGCGGATCGTGCTCGGATGTGTGCCCGGTCGAGGTCCCCTCCGAGTTCGACATGGAGGTCGGCAACCGCAAGGCCGCCTACATACCGTTCCCCCAGGCCGTGCCGATAAAGTACACCATAGACGAGGCCAACTGCCTCTACTTCAAGACCGGCAAGTGCCAGTTGTGCGTCGAGGCATGTCCCACCGATGCCATCGAGCACGACACCACCGACGAGCTGGTGGACATCAAGGTGGGGTCCATCGTGCTGGCCACCGGTTTCGACCCGTACAAGCCCATGATCTCCGATTACCTGGGCTACGGAGAGTATCCCAACGTGATCACCGCGATGGAGTTCGAGCGGATCATCAACGCGTCGGGACCCACCAAGGGGCATGTCCTCAGGCCCTCGGACGGGAAGGTCCCCAAGACCTTCGCCTTCATCCAGTGTGTGGGGTCCCGGAACAGGAAGATCGGAAACGAGTACTGCTCGAACGTGTGCTGTATGTACACGATGAAGAACGCCCAGCTGATCAAGGAGCACTACCCCGACGCAGTGGTGACGGTGTACTACATCGACATCCGTGCCCATGGCAAGGGCTTCGAGGAGTACTACCACCGACTCCGTGAGAACTACCAGATCGAATACATCCGTGGCAGGCCGGCGAAGGTCTGGCAGAACGAGAGGACCAAGAACATCACCATCCGGGCCGAGGAGACCCTCCTCAACCTGATCACCCAGAGGGAGTTCGACCTGGTCATCCTGTCCGTGGGCCTCGTTCCCGCAGAAGGCACCGACCAGCTCGTTAAAATGCTCAACCTGTCCAAGAGCACCGACGGGTTCCTCCAGGAGGCACATCCCAAGCTCCGACCGGTGGAGACCACCACGGCAGGCGTCTTCCTAGCGGGGTGCGTCCAGGGACCCAAGGACATCCCCTCCTGCGTCGCCCAGGCCAGGGCGGCCGCCGCGGCTGCCGCTGGACCCATCCTGAAGGGCGAGTACGCCATCGAACCCCTGGTCGCCCAGGTCGACCAGGACAAGTGCATGGGCTGCGGCCTGTGCGTCGAAGTGTGCCCCTACGGGGCTCCCAGGCTCGTGGACCAGGAGGTTGGCCAGAAGGCGGAGATCCTTGAGGTGCTCTGCAGAGGTTGTGGCACGTGCGTGGCGGCATGCCCCTACCACGCCATCACCGCGGAGCAGTTCTCCGACGAACAGCTGGAACATGAGCTGATGGCCGCGCTCGAAGTGGAGGTGAAGTAGCATGACCGGTGAGACCGAGCAGACCTTCATCGGAGCCTCCAAGACGACCATCGTCGAGGAGAAGGTCATCCTCGACGAGGAGTACGACCCGAATTTCGCCGCCGAGATCGTCAAGTACGGTGGGCGCGACGTCAAGACCTGTCACCAGTGCGGGAACTGCACCGGTGTCTGCCCTTACAGCCTCAAGACCGCCTACAAGACGCGCAACATCATCAAGATGTGCCAGCTGGGCCTCAAGAGCCTGGTGCTCCATACACCCTGGCTTTGTGCCACATGCTACCGTTGCTACGAGCACTGCCCCGAGGACATCAACGCCGCGGAGGTCATGATCGCACTGCGCCACATAGCCATCCGAGACGGGAACATCCCCGATTTCATCGTCCGGGTGAGCAAGAACGTCGTCAAGTACGGTCAGAGCATCGCACCATCGCGAGAGGTGGAGGTGCTACGCGAGCAGCTAGAGCTGGGACCCCTGCCGTACGCCCGACCGAAGCACGCAAAGAACATCACCGAGATCCAGCACATCATAAGGGCTACGGGCTACGACGAGCTGATACACATCAGTGCCAGACCTGAGGAGGATGAGTGACATGACCTACGGACTCTTCATGGGATGCCTCATCCCCAACCGTTACCCCGGCATCGAGTGGGCGACCGAGTTCCTCCTCAATAAAAAGCAGCTCAACGTGCATGCTGACAGGATCGATGACTTCACCTGTTGTCCGGTCCCGGGCATCTTCTACTCCGCGGACAAGGAGACCTGGCTGGCGCTGGCGGCACGCAACCTCGTGTTGGCCCAGGAGAACGAGAAGGAGATCCTCACCCTGTGCAACGGATGCTACATGTCGCTGCACAAGGCTTCCGAGAAGCTACAGGACCCGAAGCAGCGGTCGAGGACGAACAAGGTGCTGAAGGGAGTGGGCAAGCGCTACGTCGGTGAGGAGATCCCCACGGAAGGGCGTGTCAAGCAGTACCGGCCCATCCAGGTCAAGCACCTGGTCGAGATCCTCATCCACGACGTGGGCCTCGAGAAGCTGGAGGAGAAGTTGGTCCATCCCCTCACGGGCCTCCGGGTGGCCGTGCACTACGGTTGCCATTACCTACGCCCCTCCGAGAACCACCAGATCGAGAACCCCAACCGACCCAGGTACATCGACGACATCGTCAAGGCGTGCGGCGCCACGTCGGTGGATTACGACGAGAAGCTCTCCTGCTGTGGTGCCGGCGGGGGCGTCCGCTCCCATGTCAAGGAGCTGGCCGACGCCCTCACCGACGACAAGATAAAGAGCATCACCAAGGCAAGGGCCGACGTCATCGTGACCCCATGTCCCTTCTGCCTGCTGCAGTTCGATACGGCCCAGTCATCGCTTCCAGGGGTCAACATCCCCGCCATCCACCTCTCGAGCTTCGTGGCCCTCGCCTTGGGAGCCGACCCGCTGTTCCTGGGCTTCGACCTGCACAACATCTCGGTCAATCCGCTGCTTCGGAAGCTGCGAAGGGGGGCGATAGCGTGACCGGGAAGGCGAAGGAGTCTGGGAAGAAGGAGGCCGCCGCCGTCGAGGGATTCGACCCGAGGGTGATAATCTTCGCATGCAACTGGTGCTCGTACTCGGGCGCCGACCTTGCAGGCACCTCCCGATACCAGTATGCGCCGAACGTGCGCATCATCCGTGTCATGTGCTCTGGCCGTGTGGACCCCAGCCTCATCCTGAAGGCGCTGCGGAACGGCGCCGACGGAGTGCTGGTATCGGGCTGCCATCCTGCAGACTGCCACTACATCAACGGGAACCAGAAGGCCGAGGTCCGGGTATCCTTCCTCAAGCGCTTCCTTCCCCACGTGGGCATCGACCCCCGGAGGCTCCGCCTGGAGTGGATATCCGGGTCGGAGGGCGAGCTGTTCGCCCGGATCGCCACCACCTTCACAGAGGAGATCCGGGAACTCGGACCCAACCCCCTGACCGGGGACGACGTGCCGGAGGTGAGGTAGATGGCGGACAAGGCGATCGGGGCTGTGATGGTGGTCGGCGGAGGCATCGCTGGCACGCAAGCGGCCCTCGACCTGGCCGACGGCGGCTTCAAGGTCTATGTCATCGAGCGCAGCCCCTCCATCGGAGGCGTGATGGCGCAATTGGACAAGACCTTCCCGACCAACGACTGCTCGATGTGCATCCTGGCCCCGAAACTGGTGGACGCGGGAAGGCACCCCAACATCGAGCTCAAGATCCTCTCCGAGGTGACGGGGTTCAAGGGCAAGCCAGGTAACTTCAAGGTGGAGCTCACCCGGAAGACCCTCTCCGTCGACGAGGACAAGTGCACGGGCTGCGGCGAGTGCGCCGACATATGCCCTGTGGAGGGGACGAACCCCTTCGACGAGAACATCGGCGTCCGGAAGGCCATCTACGTGCCCTTCCCCCAGGCTGTGCCCCTGGTCTACACCATCGACAGGAGCATGTGCATAGGCTGCGGCGAGTGCGAGAAGTTCTGCGGGGCCAACGCCATCGTGTACGAGATGGAGGAGACGGTCACGGAGTCCATCAAGGTGGGCGCTGTCATCCTGGCCCCCGGCTTCGAGGAGTTCGACCCTTCGAAGCTCACCGCCTACGGATACAAGGACTTCCCCAACGTGGTCACCTCCATCGAGTTCGAGCGGATGATGAGCGCCTCGGGTCCCACGGGCGGGCACATCCTCAGGCCCTCCGACGGCAGGACCCCCGATAACGTCGCCTTCCTACACTGCATCGGTTCGCGCGACGTCAGCCTGGGGATCACCTACTGCTCTTCCGTCTGCTGCATGTACTCCCTCAAGGAGGCCATCATCGCCCAGGAGCACACACCGGGCCTCAAGACCCACCTGTTCGCGATGGACTTCCGCGCGGTGGGCAAGCAGTTCGAGGAATACAGGATCCGCGCCGAGAACGATCTGGGCATCAAGATCACAAGGAACAACCGCGTCGGTTCACTCGAGGAGGACCCCGTGACCCGGAAGCTCACGGTCAGGTACATCGAGGGGGACCATATATTGGACGAGGAGTTCGACATGGTCGTGCTCAGCGTCGGGCTGCGTCCCCCCATAAACGGTGACTACCTGGCACGCACCTTCGGGGTGGAGCTCAACGAGCACGGGTTCACCGCCCACTCCACGTTCAAGCCCCTCGAGACCAACGTCCCCGGGGTCTTCGTGGCCGGGGCCTTCAGATCGCCCAAGGACATCCCGGATACGGTGGCCGAGGCCTCCGGCGCCGCAGCCCTGGCCGCTGCGGTCGTGGTGGAGGGTCGAGGCGACCTCGTCACCGAGGTCGAGTACCCCGAGGAACGGGATGTCGAGGGCCAGGAGGCGCGTGTCGGGGTCTTCGTGTGCCACTGCGGCACCAACATCGGTGGTGTGGTCGACGTGCCCGGTGTCACGGAGTACGCCCGGGGCCTTCCTGGAGTGGTCTTCGCCGATGACAACCTATACACCTGCTCCCAGGACACCAACAAGTACATCGCGAACATGATCAGGGAGCACGACCTCAACCGGGTCGTCGTGGCATCGTGCACACCCCGCACCCACGAGCCCCTGTTCCGGCAGACGCTGAAGGAGGCCGGGCTCAACCCCTACCTTTTCGAGATGGCCAACATCCGGGACCACTGCTCGTGGATCCACATGCACGAGCCGAACGAGGCCACCGAGAAGTCCAAGGACCTGGTGCGTATGACCGTAGCGAAGGCCCGACTGCTGGAACCTCTCCAGAAGCACCGCATCCCCATCACGCCAAGGGCGCTGGTGATCGGCGGGGGACTTTCAGGCATGACAGCGGCCCTGGAGATCGCGGAGCAGGGTTTCGAGGTGGACCTCGTCGAGAAGACCAACGCCCTTGGTGGCAACCTTCGGAGGGTGACCCACAGCATCACTGGCGAGAAACCCCAGGACATCCTCAAGGAGACCATCGCTGCCATCAACGAACAGAGGCTCATAACCCTCCACACGGGTACCGAGATCGAGATACTGAGCGGGTACATGGGCAACTTCGACGTGGTCCTCAAGGACGGAACCGCAATGAAGGTGGGGGCCATCATCGTCGCCAGCGGCGCCATCGAGTACAAGCCGACGGAGTACTACTACGGCAAGAACCCGAATGTCATCACCCAGCTGGAGCTGGAGGAGGAGATGACCAAGGGCGCCTTCGCCCCCAAGAACGTGGTCATCATCCAATGCGTAGGAGCCCGCGATGAGAACCATCCGAACTGCAGCCGCATCTGCTGCACCACGTCGGTGAAGAACGCCATCGCGCTCAAGAGGGCCAACATGAACACCAATGTCTACATCATCTACAAGGACATCCGGACCTACGGTTTCAACGAGGACGCGTACCTGGAGGCGGCCCGGCTCGGGGTCGTCTTCGCCCGCTACAGTGACGAGTCGAAACCCAAGCTCTCCTACACCAAGAAGGGTCTGGTCTTCCGCGTCCTTGACCGGTTCACCAACACCGAGATCACCATCGTCCCGGACCTGGTGGTCCTCAACGCTGCAACCCATCCCGACCCCAAGAACAAGGTGCTGGCCGGGTTGCTCAAGGTGCCCCTCACCCATGAGGGGTACTTCCTGGAGGCCCACATGAAGCTGCGCCCAGTGGAGTTCGCCACCGACGGTATCTTCGCATGCGGCCTGGCACTGGGTCCGAAGTTCATCAGCGAGTCCATCAACCAGGCGACGGCGGCGGCGGGGAAGGTGGCGGCGGTGCTCTCCAAGGAGTTCGCCGAGGCCGAGGCCAACACCGCCGAGGTTGACGCCGAGATCTGCACCGGCTGCGGTACCTGCATCCAGGTGTGCCCGTACAGTGCCATCGAGCGGGGCGAGGACCGCAAGGCGGTGGTGAACGCCGTCCTGTGCAAGGGCTGCGGCACATGCGTGGCGACCTGCCCCGAGAAGGCCATCGACATCCATCACTTCACCAACGAGCAGCTGTACCAACAGGCCATCGCCCTCATCCAGAACGGAGGTGGTGCATGATGACCCCACCCGCAAAGGCAAAGGGGAAGGCCGCGGATGCGGCATCGTGGGAACCTCGGATAGTCGCGTTCTGCTGCAACTGGTGCTCCTACGCCGGGGCAGACCTGGCGGGCGTCTCAAGGGTCCAGATGCCCACGAGCTTCCGCATGATCCGGATCATGTGCTCCGGCAGGATCGACCCCGAGCTCTGCGTAAGGCTCCTGCGGGAGGGTCTGGACGGTGTGCTGGTCCTGGGTTGCCATCCCGGGGACTGCCACTACATCGAGGGCAACTACTTCGCCGAGATCAAGATGGAGTGGGCCCGGCACTTGCTGGACAAGACGGCGTTCGGTAGCGGGAGGGTCCTCCTGGACTGGGTATCGGCCTCAGAGGACCAGCTCTTCGCCTCCATAGTCACGGATTTCATCGACTCCGTCAAGGAGATGGGCCCGAACCCGATAGACGATGCAGGGAGCCAGGAAATGCGGGACGAGCTGGATGCGGTCCTCATGACCCTGTCCGACTTCCGCCTCCGTGCCCTCATGGGCAAGGTCAGGACCATCCGGGACAACGGGAACGTGTACGGCGAGAACGTCCGTCGCAGCGAGCTGGACGCCCTGGTCGGGGACGCTGTGGAATCAGAGTTCCTGCGGAACGCCATCCTCGTCCTCGCAAGGGAGAAGGACATGTCCGTCCCGCAGCTCGCCCAGCGGTTGGACCGCGACCCCCAGGTGATCATGAAGCAGGTGGTACGCCTCAGGCAGCGGAACGCCCTCGAGTTCACGACTATCAAAGGGAACGATCCCTACTACAAGACCATGGGAGGTTTCTAACATGACGGCCAAGGACAAGGTCGGCGCGGTGATGGTCGTCGGGGGCGGCATCTCCGGGATGCAGTCCTCCCTCGACCTTGCAGAATCGGGTTTCAAGGTGTACCTGTTGGACAACAAGCCCACCATCGGAGGCGCCATGGCCCAGCTGGACAAGACCTTCCCGACCAACGACTGCTCGATGTGCATCATGGCACCGAAGCTGGTGGAGGTCGGACGGCACGAGAACATCGAGATCGTCACCAACGCAAACGTGTCCTCGGTGGACGGCGATGTGGGGGCCTTCACCGTCACGCTGACGAAGACCCCGAGGCGCGTGGACGAGGAACTTTGCACCGGGTGCGGCATATGCTCCCAGAAGTGCCCCGTCGAGGCCATCGACATGTACAACGAGGGCCTCATGGCCCGC
The DNA here is from genome assembly GCA_965369625.1 of uncultured Thermoplasmata archaeon. Taxonomy (GTDB): domain Archaea; phylum Thermoplasmatota; class DTKX01; order DTKX01. The sequence continues at coordinate 45,821 of CBDUQW010000003.1, forward strand.
GCCGCCATCTACGTCGACTACCCGCAAGCGGTGCCCCTCAAGTTCCACATCGACAAGGAGCGCTGCATAGGATGCGGCATATGCGAGGGCGAGTGCCCCGCCGGTGCCATCCTCTACGACCAGGCCGAGGAGATCATGAAGCTCAAGGTGGGTTCCATCATCCTGTCCCCGGGTTTCGACGAGTTCGACCCCACCCCCCTCAGGGAGTACGGCTACGGGCGGTACCCGAACGTCGTGTCCTCCATCGAGTTCGAGCGCATGCTGTCGGCGTCCGGACCCTTCCGCGGCCTTGTCATGAGACCCTCCGATGGGAAGGTCCCCGAGAAGGTGGCCTTCATCCAGTGCGTGGGGTCGCGGGACGAGCACATCGGCCACAACTACTGCTCGTCGGTGTGCTGCATGCACGCCATCAAGGAGGCGATGATCGCCCAGGAACACACCGAGGGCCTGTCCTCCCACATATTCTTCATGGACATCAGGGCCTTCGGCAAGGAGTTCGACGACTACGTCACCCGGGCCCGCGACGAGTTCGGAATCGGCATCACCCGGGGCAACCGTGTGGCCGACATCACCCAGAATCCCAAGACCAAGGACCTGCGGGTGCGTTACATCGAGGGTGGCGACATCAAGTACGAGAGGTTCAACCTCGTCGTGCTGTCCGTGGGCCTCCACGCCCCCAGGACGGCGAAGGACCTGTCGACTGCCTTCGGTATCGAGCTCAACCAGTACAACTTCGTGGACACCAAGACCTTCTCCCCCCTGGAGACCAACGTCCCGGGCATCTACGCTTCGGGCGCCTTCTCGGGCCCCAAGGACATCCCCACCACGGTGGCGGAGGCCTCCGGGGTGGCAGCGAAGGCCGCCGCGGACATCCATGAGGCCCGCAACACCCTCCTCACCGACGTCCAGCTCCCTCCCGAGCGTGACGTCACAGGAGAGGAACCACGCATCGGCGTGTTCGTCTGTCACTGCGGCATCAACATCGGGGGAGTCGTCGACGTACCCAGCGTGATGGAATACGCGTTGACGCTCCCCAACGTGGTGTTCTCGGACGCCAACCTCTACACCTGCTCCCAGGACACCCAGGAGCGCATACGGGAGATGGTGGAGGAGCATGACCTCAACCGCGTCATCGTCGCCTCGTGCACGCCCCGCACCCACGAGCCGCTGTTCAGGAACACCGTCAGGGAGGCAGGGCTCAACCCGTACCTCTTCGAGATGGCGAACATCCGGGACCAGTGCTCGTGGGTCCACATGCACGAGCCCGAGGCAGCCACCCTGAAGTCCAAGGAGCTGGTGAGGATGGCCGTTGCCAAGGCCCGGTTGCTCGAACCCCTGGAGAAGGCCTCCATCCCCGTGACCAACAGGGCCCTTGTCATCGGGGGCGGCGTGTCCGGCATGACCGCGGCCCTCGACATCGCGGACCAGGGTTTCACCACGTACCTGGTGGAACGCGAGAAGAAGCTCGGTGGCATTGCGAGGCGCCTCTATACCACGATAAGGGGCGACAACGTGAAGGCCGAGCTGGAGGAGATGGTGACCAGGGTCAAGGAGCACCCGAACATCGAGCTGTTCCTCGACGCTGACGTGGACCACATCGACGGGACCGTGGGGAACTTCCTGACCATGCTGAAGGGCCATGAGGAGGCCCTCGAGCACGGCGTCGTTGTCATCGCCACCGGTGGCGTGGAGTACGAGCCCGAGGAGTACCTGTACGGGAAGGACGAACGTGTCGTCACCCAGCTCCAGTTCGAGGAGGAGCTGGCGAAGACCAAGGCCAAGAACCTCCCCTCGACGGCCGTCTTCATCCAGTGCGTGGGTTGCAGGAACGAGGAACGGCCCTACTGCAGCCGCGTGTGCTGCGGTTCCAGCGTGAAGCAGGCGCTCCTGCTCAAGGGGAAGTGCCCCGACGCCCAGGTGTTCGTGCTGTACCGCGACCTACGGACCTATGCCTTCAAGGAGGACGCCTACAGGGAGGCCGCGGAGGCGGGTGTGATCTTCATCCGCTTCGACGAGGACAGGGAGCCCAAGGTATCGAAGGGCAAGTCGAAGGACGCCCCCCTCGTGGTGACGGTCTACGAGGAGCTGCTGGAGGAGAACATCAGGATCGATGCGGACCGCATCATCCTGGCGGCTGCCATACTCCCGCCCGAGGGGAACGAGCGGATGGCCCAGCTGCTCAAGCTCCCCCTCTCCAAGGACGGGTTCTTCCTGGAGGCCCACATGAAGCTTCGCCCCCTGGACTTCGCCACCGACGGGGTCTTCCTCGCCGGCCTCGCCCACTCACCGAAGTACATCGAGGAGAGCATGGCACAGGCATCCGGCGCGGCGGCGAGGGCCGTCACCATTCTTTCGAAGGACACGCTGCTCGCCGAGGGCGTGATCTCCTCCATCGATGCCGAGAAGTGCACCGGCTGCGGCACTTGCATCGAACTATGCCCCTACAGCGCCATCGAGCGGACGGAGGATGACAAGGCCCATGTGATCGAGGTGCTCTGCAAGGGCTGCGGGATATGTGCGGCCAGCTGTCCCGAGCGGGCCATCGACATCCGGGGCTTCACCCTTGAACAGATAATCGCACAGATGTCGTCCGTGATGAACGGGGGAGGGATGTGAGATGACGAAGGACAAGTTCGAACCGAGGATCATCGGATACCTGTGCAACTGGTGCAGCTACGCGGGGGCGGACCTGGCGGGCGTGAGCCGGTTCCAGTATCCCACGAACATCCGAGCGATAAGGGTGATGTGCTCCGGTCGGCTGGACCCGGTAGTCATCCTGGAGACCTTCATCCGGGGGGCCGATGGCGTCATGATCGGGGGCTGCCACCTCGGCGACTGCCACTACATGGACGGGAACCACCAGGCCCAGCGGAAGATCTGGCTCACCCATGCCATTATGGAGCGTGCTGGGTTCGATCCCGCGAGGCTGAGGCTCGAGTGGATCTCCGCGTCCGAGGGCGACCGTTTCGCCGAGGTCGTGAGCGACTTTACTGACCAGCTGACCAAGATGGGTCCCTCGCCCATCAAGGGCGAGAGGACGGACCCGGAGGTCCTTGAACGCATCAGGGCCGCCCAGCGGGTGGTGGAGGACTTCCGCATCCGGGCGCTGATATCCAAGGAGTACAAGCTTACCACCGAGGGCAACGTCTATGGGGAGGTCCTCGAGGAGGACTACGTCAAGGACACCATCCTCGAGGCGATGGACGCCGAGTACGTCCGCAACCAGATCCTCATCCAGACCACGGACAAGGCCATGTCGGTCAAGGAGATCGCCAGCGCCATCGACGTTCCCTCCCCGAACGTGCTCAACCACGTGGTGCGGCTACGGCAGAAGAACCTCTTGACCCTTGCATCCATCGATGAGACAACCCCCAGGTACAAGGCAATGGGAGGAGGGATGTGAAGATGACTGATGACAAGAAGGCCGGGAGCGGGAAGGGCCCCATCGGCTCCGTGATGGTCGTCGGGGGCGGCATCTCCGGGATGCAGTCGTCCCTGGACCTGGCGGATTCGGACATCCTCGTCTACCTGGTGGACAACAAGCCGACCATCGGCGGCGTGATGGCACAGCTGGACAAGACCTTCCCGACCAACGACTGCGCCATGTGCATCATGGCCCCGAAACTGGTGGCCACGGGTCGACACCACAACATCCAGCTGATAACCAACACGGACATCAGGTCCTGCGAGGGCGAGCCTGGCAACTTCAAGGTGACGCTGACCCAGAATCCCAGGAGGGTCGACCCGGAAAAGTGCACCGGTTGTGGCGTTTGCGCCCTGAAGTGCACCGTGGAGGCCATCGACGCCTTCCAGGAGAACACCATGCAGCGGGGAGCGATATACGTGGACTACCCGCAGGCCGTTCCCCTCGTCTACAAGATCGACCGGGACCGCTGCATAGGTTGCGGCGTCTGCGAGGGCGAGTGCAAGGCCAAGGCGATAGTCTACGACGAGGAGGAGAAGGAGATCGTCCTCAACGTGGGGTCCATCATCCTGTCCCCGGGTTTCGACGAGTTCGAACCGGGCAGGCTGACCGAGTACGGCTACGGTCGCTACCTCAACGTGCTCAGCAGCATAGAGTTCGAGCGTCTCCTCTCCGCCACCGGACCCCACCGCGGCCTCGTGCTGCGCCCGTCGGACGGTGACATACCGAAGAAGGTGGCGTTCCTTCAGTGCGTGGGCTCCCGCGACGACCGCATCGATGCGGGCTTCTGCTCGTCGGTGTGCTGCATGTACTCCCTCAAGGAGGCCGTCATCGCCCAGGAGCACACCCCTGGGCTCTCCGCCCACATCTTCTTCATGGACGTTCGCGCCTTCGGCAAGGAGTTCGACGATTACGTCACCCGTGCCCAGAACGAGTTCCACATCGGTATCACCCGCCACACGCGCGTCCCGCAGGTGACGGAGGTCCCCGGGTCCCGAAACCTCATGCTCAGCTACATAGAGAAGGGAGAGCTCAGGGAGGAGGAGTTCGACATGGTGGTGCTGGCCGTGGGACTCCACGCCCCCAAGTCCGCCGGGATGATATCGGATGCCTTCGGCATCGACCTGAACAAGTACAACTTCGCCGCAACGGGCACCTTCTCGCCCCTCGAGACCTCCCGCCCCGGTGTCTTCGTCAGCGGTGCCTTCTCGGGCCCCAAGGACATCCCCACCACGGTGGCAGAGGCCTCCGGGGCCGCCGGCAAGGCCCAGGAGATCATTTCATCGGCCAGGGGGACCCTGGTGACCGAGAAGGAGTTCCCACCCGAGATCGATGTGATCGACCAGGAACCACGCATCGGCGTGTTCGTATGTCACTGTGGCATAAACATCGGCGGCGTGGTGGACGTGCCGGGTGTCGTGGAGTACGCCAAGACCCTCCCGGGGGTGGTGTACTCGGAGCACAACCTCTACACCTGCTCACAGGACACACAGGAGCGCATCCAGGAGCTCATCGGGGAGCATGACCTCAACAGGGTCATCGTCGCCTCGTGCACGCCCCGGACCCACGAGCCCCTGTTCCAGAACACCATCCGCGAGGGGGGCCTCAACCGCTACCTGTTCGAGATGGCCAACATCCGGGACCAGTGCTCCTGGATCCACATGCACATGCCCGCAGAGGCCACTAGGAAGTCCAAGAGCCTCGTGCGGATGGCGGTGGCGAAGGCCACGTACCTCGAACCCCTGGAGACCGCTGAGATCCCCGTCACCAGGGCCGCCCTGGTCCTCGGGGGCGGGCTCACCGGCCTGACCGCCGCCCTGAGCCTCGGGGAGCAGGGTTTCACGACCTACCTGGTGGAACGGGAGAAGGAGCTGGGCGGGAACCTGCGCAGGATCCGGACCACGGTGACCGGGGAGGACCCGCAGGCCAAGCTGAAGGAGCTGGTGGCCGCCGTCAAGAAGGAGCCCAACATCGAGCTCATAACGGGGGCGGAGATCGAGAACATGGGCGGATACGTCGGCAACTTCGAGACCCAGATAAAGGGCCGCGAGGAGACCATCGAGACCGGTGCCATAATCATCGCCACTGGCGCCACCGAGATGAAGCCCGACGGGCTCTTCCTCTACGGCAAGGACAAGCGCGTGCTCACCCAGCTGGAGTTCGAGGGAGAGTTGGCCGACACCGGCAAGGCACCCAGTTCCGTGGTGATGATACAGTGCGTCGGCTCCCGGGAGGAGGATAGGCCCTGGTGCAGTCGCGTCTGCTGCACCAACGCGGTGAAGAACGCCATCCGTGTGAAGGAGATGAGCCCCGACACCCCTGTCTACATACTGTACCGCGACCTCAGGACCTACGGCTTCAAGGAGGACTTCTACCGTGACGCCTCCGAACTGGGGGTCATCTTCATCCGCTTCGACGAGGACAAGCCCCCCAAGGTGAAGGCCACGTCGAAGGGCATCGCCGTGATGGTGGAGGACATGACCATGGGCAAGACCATAGGTCTTTCAGCAGACCGATTGGTCCTCAGCTCGGCCATCCTCCCCCAGGATGACAACGAGCTCATCGCCCAGTTCCTGAAGGTGCCTTTAAGCAAGGACGGCTTCTTCCTCGAGGCCCACATGAAGCTGCGCCCGGTGGACTTCGCCACCGAGGGTGTCTACCTAGCAGGGCTCTGCCATTCCCCCAAGTTCATCGATGAGAGCATCGCCCAGGCCGTCGGCGCGGTGGCCAGGGCGGTGACCATCATTTCGAAGGAGACACTGACCAGCGAGGGCATCATCGCCATGGTCAACGAGGACATCTGCGACGGGTGCGGCATCTGCCGGCCCATCTGCGAGTACAACGCCATCGAGATAGACGACGAGAAGAAGCTCGCCATCATCAACGAGGGGCTGTGCAAGGGTTGTGGCGCCTGCGTGGGCGCGTGCCCGTCAGGCGCCATGGAGCAGAAGGGGTACAAGGACAACCAGCTGGTGGCGATGATCGAAGCTGCCCTAGAGGACATCGAAGAGGAGGTGATCTGATGGCCGCTGCCACGGACAAGAAGGCGGATGACAACACCTTCCGCCCGAGGATCATCGTCTTTTGCTGCAACTGGTGCTCCTACGCGGGCGCGGACCTGGCTGGCGTGAGCCGGCTCCAGATGCCCTCGGACTTCAGGGTCATCAGGGTGATGTGCTCGGGTCGTGTCGACCCCGAGCACATCCTCAAGGCCTTCTCCCTGGGCGCCGACGGGATCCTCGTGGCGGGCTGCCACCCGGCGGACTGCCACTACATCGGCGGCAACTACAGGACCCGTCGTCGCATCCCGTTGCTCCAGATCATGATCGAGCAGTTCGGGATGGACAGGTCCAGGCTGCAGCTGGAGTGGATCTCGGCCTCGGAGGGAGAACGCTTCCAGCAGGTCATCACCAACTTCATCCAGCACATCAAGGGGCTGGGCCCAAGCCCTGTAGGGGGTGGATAGATTGAAGAAACTCAGCGATAGGATGGACGCGGCGATGGAGGTCATGGACGACGAGCGGGTCCGCTGGCTATTGGGGAAGAAGCTCACCATCACCCGGGAGGAGAACGTCTTCGGCAAGCAGATCGCAGAGGCCAGGTACGACCTGATCCTCCACAACGCTGCCCAGGCCGAGCTTTACAGGAAGCTCATCGCAGACGAGATCCGCGACACACCGAGGTCGACCGTGGACATCGCAGAGGCGCTGGACATGGAACCCTCCGAGGTGCTCCGTCACCTCATCGCCATGAGGAAGTGGCGATTGATCGAGGAGGCCGGGAGGAAGGACGGGTACGTCCTGTTCCGAACGATAGAACCCGCGGAAGAGACCGATAAGGGCTCAGGAGTGTGAACCCATGGTAGACAAGATCAAACTGGCACTATACTGGGGCGGCACCTGCGGCGGTTGCGACGTCGCGGTACTGGACATCGACGAGAACATCTTGGACGTGGCCGCCATCGCGGACATCGTCTTCTGGCCCATCGCCATGGACTTCAAGGTAAGCGACGTGGAGGCGATGGCGGATGGGGAGATAACCTGCACCATCTACAACGGCGTCATCAGGAACACCGAGAACCTGCACATGGCCAAGCTCCTGCGGAAGAAGTCCGTCCTGATGGTGGCCTTCGGCTCGTGCGCCTGCTTCGGCGGCATCGCAGGGCTGGCCAACGTGACCAACAGGGAGCAGATCCTCCGGAAGGTCTACAAGGACACCATTTCCACGGACAACCCCGACTTCGTCACCCCCCAGCCCGTGCTGGAGGTGCCCGAGGGTACCCTCACGCTGCCGGAACTGTTCGACACCGTGGTCTGCGTCGACGATGTGGTGGACGTGGACTACTACGTCCCCGGTTGCCCGCCCACCACCAACCTGATCATGGACTTCCTCGGGGCCGTCAAGGCCTTCGTCCTCGAGGGCACGCCCCTTCCCCCGAAGGGGACCGTCATCGCCTCGGACAAGACGCTCTGCGACGAGTGCCCGAGGGAGAAGAAGGACAAGATGCTCACCCGCATCTACAGGCCCCACGAGATCCAGATCGACCCCGAGACGTGCATCCTGGACCAGGGGGTCATCTGCCTGGGTCCGGCCACCAGGGCCGGTTGCGGGGCCAAATGTATTAATGCGAACATGCCTTGCCGCGGCTGTATGGGGCCGACAGCGGCAGTCATGGACCATGGTGGTAGCATGCTTGCCGCACTGACATCCATCCTCAACATCACCGACCGCGAGCACGAGATGTCGGAGGAGGACATCTACGAGATAGTCTCGCAGGTCAAGGACCCGTTGGGGACGTTCTACCGGTTCTCCATGCCGAAGTCGCTGCTAAAGCGCACGGTCAAAGAGAAGAGCGGAGGGAAGTAAATGACTGGACCGATAATGCCAGGTGAGACCCACAAGGTGGAGGGCAAGCGGATCACGATAGATCCCATCACCCGCCTCGAGGGACACGGGAAGATAGAGATCTTCCTCGACGACGACGGGAACGTGGCCAACACGTACTTCCAGATACCCGAACTGCGGGGCTTCGAGCAGTTCTGCATAGGCAGGCCCATCGAGGAGCTGCCGCGCATCACCCCGCGCCTGTGCGGCGTGTGCCCGGGCGCCCACCACGTGGCCTCGACGAAGGCCCTGGACCGCGTGTACAAGACCCACCCGACCCCTGCGGCCGAGCACCTCAGGCGCCTGTTCTACGAGGCGCACTTCATCCACAGCCACATCGCCCACTTCTTCGCCCTCGCGGCCCCCGACTTCGTCCTGGGTCCCGGCGCTCCCAAGGCGTCGCGCAACGTGCTGGGCGTGATCGACGCCGTCGGCCTCGAGATCGGCGGCGCCGTCCTGAAGGCCCGCTCCGACGCCCAGTGGATACAGGAGATGCTGGGAGGCAAGGCCACCCATCCCGTCAACGGCCTCCCCGGAGGCGTGAGCAAGGGCATGAACGAGGAGGAGTGGGAGAAGGTCAAGACCATCGCCGGCGAGCTGCTGGAGTTCTCCAAGTTCACCCTCGGGAGCGTCCTGACCCCCATCGTCCTCGAGAACCAGGACTACCTCAACATCATCCTGAACAAGGACCTCTATTACCAGGAGTCCTATTACATGGGGTTGGTGGACGAGAACGACAAGGTGAACTTCTACGACGGCACCGTCAAGGTCGTGGACCCCAGCGGCAAGGAGTTCGCCAACTTCCATCCCGACGACTACCTGGAGCACGTCTCCGAGCACGTGGAGCCCTGGTCCTACCTCAAGTTCCCCTTCCTGAAGAAGATCGGATGGAAGGGCTTCAAGGAGGGACCCGACAGCGGGATCTTCCGCGCCGCGCCCCTGGCCCGCCTCAACGTGGCCGAGGGGATGGCCACCCCCCTGGCCCAGAAGGCCTACGAGGCGTACATCAATACCCTCGGAAAGCCCGTGCACCACACCCTGGCGATGCACTGGGCCAGGATCATCGAGCTGCTCTACTCCGCGGAGCACCTGGTGGAACTGGCCAACGACGACATCTGCCTCTCGGACGACCTGCGTGCCGAGCTGGGAGAGCCTGGCGAGGGCATCGGCATCCTCGAGGCCCCGCGCGGCACCCTCATCCATCATTACTGGGCAGACTCGGAGGGCATGACCACGGACCTCAACCTCATCGTCTCGACGGCCCACAACAACGCGGCCATCTGCATGGGGACCAAGAAGGTGGCCACCGCCCTCATCAAGGACTTCCAGGTCTCTGACGGCCTGCTGAACATGGTGGAGATGTGCTTCAGGGCGTACGACCCGTGCTTCGCCTGCGCGACACACAGCGTGCCAGGGGAGCTTCCCCTCATGATCAGCATCCGTAACGCGGACGGGACAGTGCGTGAGACCATCTCTCACAGCGGGGGCAAGTGAGGGGTGACGGTTGGTTGGGGTGGTGAAGATGACTGCTGATAATGTCCCGGACACCGCGTGGAAGGCCACGCTACTCGACGATGTGGGCGAGACGCTCAACCTGTGCTTCCAGTGTGGAACATGCACGAGCAGTTGTCCCTCGGGGAGGATGACGGCCTTCAGGACCCGTCAGATACTCCGCAAGGCCCAGTTCGGCCTCCCGGAGCTTATCCTTCCCTCGGACGACCTCTGGTACTGCACAACGTGCTACACGTGCTACGAACGTTGCCCGCGGGGCGTCGAGATCGTGGATATAATCACCGCTCTCCGGAACATGGCCGTTAGGGCCGGGTTCATGTCGGAGAACCACAAGGACCTGGTCAAGACCCTCTACGAGACGGGTCACCTCATCCCGACCTCCGACAAGATCATGGCCCTCAGGAAGGGCCTGGGCCTGGACGAGGTGCCCAACACCGTGCTCAAGGACGAGGAGGCCCTCAAGCAGGTCCAGTACATCATGGAGCAGACACGGCTCCTCATGATAATCAAGGGGGACTGATAACATGGACATCGCCTTCTTCTTAGGATGTATCGCACCCCTTCGGTACCCTGGCATCGAGTCAGCGACCCGGGAGGTCCTCGACAGGCTGGGGGTCTCCATACGTGACCTGGACGGGGCATCCTGCTGCCCGGCCCCCGGTGTGACGCGCAGTTTCGATGTCAAGACCTGGGTCACCATGGCAGCCCGCAACATCGCCCTCGCCGAGCGCCAGGGCTTGAATATCCTGACCGTCTGCAACGGCTGCTTCGGTTCCCTGTTCGAGGCGGCATACCGGCTGGGGGAGGAACCCGATCTCCTCAGGGAGGTCAACGGCATACTGGAGGGGCTCAACATGACGGTGACGCCCCACGGCGTCGAGGTCAGGCACTTCGCGGAGTTCCTGGCAAAGGACGTGAACGAGAACACGATCAAGAAGTCGTTCAAGCGCAAGCTCGACCTGGATGTGGCCGTGCACTACGGCTGCCACTTCCTGAAACCCTCCAAGATAAAGCAGCTCGACGACCCCGAGAGGCCGACCATGGTGGACAAGCTGGTGAGGCTCACCGGCGCCCGCAGCCTGGAGTACAGGGAGAAGCAGATGTGCTGCGGGGCCGGCGGCGGCGTGCGCGCGCGCCACCCGGACACCGCACTGGCCATGACCAAGGACAAGGTGGATATAATCAAGGAGGCGGGAGCCGACTGCATCGTCGACGTGTGCCCCTTCTGCCACCTCCAGTACGACAAGGGCCAGAAGGCCCTGGGCAAGGAGTACGACATCCCCGTCCTCCACCTGGCGCAGCTGTACGGCCTGGCGATGGACATCGACCCGAAGCTCCTGGGCTTCGAGGCCCACGCGGTGCCGGTGAACCTGGAAATCTGAGCAGAGCCATGGCGCCACCGACCCGACCCCTCGCATCGGTCCGGATAAGCTCACCGTGGCCGGAGTAGACCAGCAGCTTCATGGGAGGAAGGTCCTGACCCCCCCGAAGGCCCTCCCCACGAAAGGCCTCGTCCATCTAGAGATATGATGGATCGGTGGCGGATTCTGATGGGATCCTTCCGTAGAGGACCTCCTTTCGATCCCTTATGATGCTCATGGGTATCTTCGTGAAATCGATGGGGGTGCTCATCTTGGGGGAGAGGTAGATCTTCTTCATCCCGCCCAGGGCGCCCGGGAACCGCTCATCGTATATCTCCTCCCATTTGAAGTGCTCTTCCACACTGAAGAAGACACCGAAGAGCAGTACATTGTACCGCTTGACGCTCGCCTCAAGGGCGAGGGGGATGTGGGGGTCAGCTCTTATCGCCCGGATCAGATCCTTGTACCCCTTCTTGATCTCGAGAAGATAGTAGACAAGGATCTGACCAGGTGCCACGAACAGGTTGGGGAACCTGCACATGGGTTTCCCGATGATACCCGCCACGAGCATGGCGGAGATGCGGCGTTCAATGGTCTTCCTGTGAACATTGAGATCCTTCGCGAGCGTGGTCTCATTTGTCCTTATCCCCTCCCCCTGCACGAGCTTTTTCAGGATCTCGAAGCAGACATCGCACATCTTGTACCCGTTGATCTGGATCTCCTCGCCCTTCTTGTACTTGTCTTCGATGACCCGGATCGCGGCATTGGGCTTGTACTTGATGAAGTGCCTCACATCGAAGAAAAGTGAGTCCGGGGGGATCCTGTTCTCCCGCGAGGGTATCTTCTTATCGTCCACGATCTTCTTCCTCCACACCCCGTATGAATGCAGGTCCTTGTGGTACTCTATCAACAGCGTGTTGAATTCCTCGTCCCTGACGAAGTAGGCCGACATGATGTGCTCGTCCTCCATGAGGAAACGGTTGATCTCCTCGTTCTTCGGCAGATCGGCCCTGGATACTACGAGCAGCGGGTACTCTTGGTACATCCACGGGAAGGGGTATATGGGCTCGTTCAACACGCCGCCCTCTAAGAGATTGTTGACATGGGACTTTATGGTGTTCCTGTGCTTCTTGAGGGAGGTTGCGAGGGCGCTTATGTTCAACTCGACCCCGGTCCCATGGCATATTCGCTCGAGGATTTCCAGGTTGAGGAGATTTTTCAGCAATTCTGTCATATCATGACCATTGAATTAGCAATTGAAATATTTTTTCATGTGAATATTGGATGAAATGCTATTTTTCCCCCTTTCTTATTCAATAGTGATTGCATTAAGATTTCGAGTGTTGTATTGAAGTGATATTTTTTTAATAGCATATTGGACATAAATGATATAATATGTCCATCAGAATATACATTCATTTGAAATATCATCGTGTTGCTATGATGTCGTGCTCAATCTCTGCGGAAGAATACCACCGATGTAAGAATGGACCACCTCTCGGGTGATGACTGTGATGAAAACAGAAACGAAGACCTCTGTCGCGGGGAGGCCGTGGGAACCCAGCATCCTGATGCTCTGCTGTAAGAGGGCCGCTGCCGCGGATGCTCGTCTGGCAAGGATCTCCCGTATCCAGATGATCATGGACCCCAGGATCCTGCACCTCCCTTGCTCCGGTAATATGGACCCAGCGTTGTGTGTACAGTTGCTCAGGGAAGGAATGGACGGTGTACTGGTGCTCGGGTGCCATCCCGGTGACTGCTGCAATTCCAACGGAAACCACTTCGCTGAGATGAAGATGTCCTGGACCCGGCTGATCCTCAAGAAGACCGAGCTGGATGATGAGCGGCTCCGCATCGATTGGATGTCGGCCTCCGAGGACCAGCTCTTCACAGGTATCGTCTCGGACTTCATGGATAGGTTGCGGGCGTTTGGCCCCAACCCCGTCAATGACCCCGACAGGGTACAGATGCGCGAGCAGCTGGAAGCGGCGATCCTAACGTTGAACGACCTCCGCATCCGTGCCCTCATGGACAAGGTCCGCACGTTAGAGGACCAGGGGAACGTCTACGGTGAGGCCGTTGACCGGGAAGAGCTCAACGCGGCGGTGGTGTCTGCTTTGGAGTCCGAGTACCTGAGAAAGTCCGTCCTGGTCATGCTCAAGGGCAACGACATGACCGTCCCGCAGCTTGCGCGGAGGCTGAGCCTCAGCCCCGAGACCATCATGACACAGGTGGTCCGACTGAGGCAGAGGAACCTACTGGACATCTCGAGGATCGATGGTCTTGATCCATCCTACAAGATATCTGGAGGTGTAATCGATGACCGCTAAGGGGAAAACCGGTGCCGTCCTCGTCGTGGGGGGAGGCATATCAGGGATGCAATCGGCCCTCGACCTAGGTGATGCAGGCTTCAGGGTCTACTTGGTGGAGCGGAAGCCGACGATAGGCGGCGCCATGGCCCAACTTGACAAGACCTTCCCGACCAACGACTGCTCGATGTGCATCATGGCACCCAAGCTGGTCGCGGTCGACAAGCACCCGAACATCGAGATAATCTCGAACGCAGAGGTCGAGAAGGTGACTGGAAGGCCCGGTCGATTCCTGGTCTCGCTGATCAAACACCCCCGTTACGTGGACGAGGATAAGTGCACAGGCTGTGGGCAATGCAGCATGAAGTGCCCAGTCGAGGCCATCGACATGTACAACGAGGGCCTCATGACCCGCGCCGCCATCTACGTCGACTACCCGCAAGCAGTGCCCCTCAAGTTCCGCATCGACAAGGAGCGCTGCATAGGATGCGGCATATGCGAGGGCGAGTGCCTGGCGAATGCCATCGACTTCAACCAGAAAGAGGAGCTGATGAAGGTCAGGGTGGGCTCCATCATCCTGTCCCCGGGTTTCGACGAGTTCGACCCCACCGCCCTGAGGGAGTACGGCTACGGGCAGTACCCGAACGTCGTTTCCTCCATCGAGTTCGAGCGCATGCTGTCGGCATCCGGACCCTTCCGCGGCGTTGTCATGAGACCCTCCGACGGGAAGGTCCCCGAGAAGGTGGCCTTCATCCAGTGCGTGGGGTCGCGGGACGAGCACATCGGCCACAACTACTGCTCGTCGGTGTGCTGCATGCACGCCATCAAGGAGGCGATGATCGCCCAGGAACACACCGAGGGCCTGTCCTCCCACATATTCTTCATGGACATCAGGGCCTTCGGCAAGGAGTTCGACGACTACGTCACCCGGGCCCGCGACGAGTTCGGAATCGGCATCACCCGGGGCAACCGTGTGGCCGACATCACCCAGAATCCCAAGACCAAGGACCTGCGGGTGCGTTACATCGAGGGTGGCGACATCAAGTACGAGAGGTTCAACCTCGTCGTGCTGTCCGTGGGCCTCCATGCCCCCAGGACGGCGAAGGACCTGTCGGCAGCCTTCGGTATCGATCTCAACCGGTACAACTTCGCGGAAACCAGGACCTTCTCTCCCCTGGAGACCAACGTCCCGGGCATCTTCGTCTCGGGCGCCTTCTCGGGTCCCAAGGACATCCCCACCACGGTGGCCGAGGCCTCCGGGGCGGCCGCGAAGGCCGCCGCGGACATCCACGAGGCCCGCAACACCCTCCTCACCGAGGTCCAGCTCCCTCCCGAGCGTGACGTCATGGGGGAGGAGCCGAGGATCGGCGTGTTCGTCTGTCACTGCGGCATCAACATCGGGGGCGTGGTGGATGTGCCGGATGTGGTGGAGTACGCGAAGAGCCTCCCGGGGGTGGTGTACGCGGAGCACAACCTCTACACCTGTTCCGCGGACACCCAGGAGCGCATCAAGGAGAGGATAGTGAAGCTCGACCTCAACCGGGTGGTGGTGGCATCGTGCACGCCCCGTACCCACGAGCCGCTGTTCAGGAGCACCGTCCGGGAGGCGGGGCTCAATCCCTACCTCTTCGAGATGGCCAACATCCGGGACCAGTGCTCCTGGGTCCACATGCACGAGCACGAGGCCGCCTCGTTGAAGGCCAAGGACCTGGTGAGGATGGCGGTATCCAGGGCTTGCTTGCTCGAGCCGCTCCAAAGGGCTGTCATCCCCGTCACCCAGAGGGCCCTTGTCATCGGGGGCGGCGTGTCTGGCATGACCGCGGCCCTCGACATCGCGGACCAGGGCTTCACCACGTACCTCGTTGAACGTGAGAAGAAACTTGGAGGCATTGCGAGGCACCTTCATACGACCCTCCAGGGCGACGATGTCCAGACCGAGCTGGAGCGTATGATCTCCAAGGTCTGGGCACACCCGAACATTCAGGTCATCATCGGTTCAGAGATCGAAGACGTCAAGGGGAGCGTCGGCAACTTCAGTACCAAGCTGAGAGGGAATGAGGAGACGCTGGAGCATGGCGTCATCCTGGTCACCACTGGCGGCATGGAGTACAAGCCTGAAGAGCACCTCTACGGGAAGGACGACCGCGTCGTCACCCAGCTGGAGTTCGAGGAGGAGCTGGTCAATGCCGATCCCGAAGACCTCCCCTCGACCGCCGTCTTCATCCAGTGCGTGGGGTGCAGGAACGAGGAACGGTCCTACTGCAGCCGCGTATGCTGCGGCACCTCGGTGAAGCAGGCGCTGTTGCTCAAGAAGGAACGCCCGGACGCCCAGGTGTTCGTGCTGTACCGCGACCTCCGGACCTATGCATTCAAGGAGGACGCCTACAAGGAGGCCGCGGAGGCGGGCGTGGTCTTCATCCGCTTCGACGAAGACAGGGAACCCAAGGTCTCGAAGGACAAATCGAA
Source organism: uncultured Thermoplasmata archaeon (assembly GCA_965369625.1). Lineage (GTDB taxonomy): Archaea > Thermoplasmatota > DTKX01 > DTKX01. The sequence continues at coordinate 61,777 of CBDUQW010000003.1, forward strand.
GGATGGCCCCCTCGAGGTCATGGTCTACGAGGAGCTGCTGGAGGAGAATCTCCGTATCGAGGCGGACCGCCTGATCCTCGCAGCCGCCATCCTCCCGCCGGAGGATAACGAGCGGTTGGCCCAGCTGCTCAAGCTCCCCCTCTCCAAGGACGGGTTCTTCCTCGAGGCCCACATGAAGCTGCGCCCCCTGGACTTCGCCACCGACGGGGTCTTCCTCGCCGGCCTCGCCCACTCGCCGAAGTACCTGGACGAGTGCATCGCCCAGGCCTCCGGTGCTGCGGCCAGAGCGCTGTGCATCCTCTCAAGGCCAACCTTCGAGGCAGAGGGGATCGTGGCCTCGGTGGAGACCGCTCTGTGCAGGGGCTGTGGTCGCTGTCGCGAGGCCTGCGTGTACGGCGCCATCGACATCGAGGAGGTGGAGCCGGAGGTGTTCATATCGCGGGTCAACGAGGCGCTGTGCAAGGGCTGCGGGACCTGTGCGGTCACATGTCCGAGCAAGGCGATCAGGATGAGCCACTTCACAGAGGACCAGATCCTGGCGACGATGAGATCATTACTGCTGGAGGCCATCTGATGTCCGCGTTTGAACCTGAGAGCCTGGCCCTGTGCTGCAACTGGTGCGGCTATGCGGGGGCGGACCTCGCCGGGGTCAGCAGGATCCAATACCCGCCCAACATCAGGATCATGAGGATCATGTGCTCGGGAAGGGTGGAGATCAACCACCTGTTGACAGCGCTCATGTTCGGGGCGGACGGCGTCATGGTGGTGTGCTGCCACCCCGGGGACTGCCACTACGTCTCTGGCAACGAGAGGGCGGAGAAGAACTTCGAAACGACCAAGGAGCTGCTCCGATACCTTGACATGGAGGACCGGGTCCGAATGGAGCCCATCTCGGCTGCCGAGGGGACCAAGTTCGGCAAGGTGGTCTCCGAGTTCACCGAGGACCTGAGGAAGCTGGGCCCCAACCCCATGAAGAAGGTCCGACACCGCTTCTCTCCGGACCGAAAAGGCATCACCCAAGAGGAGTTCCAAGGGAACATGGCAGATATTGTGGAAATCACGGGGGTGTACGACTGCCTTGAATGCGGCAAGTGCGCCGCAAGCTGCCCCAACACCAGGATGGACCACAATTACTCCCCGATGCTCACGGTCGAAAGGGTCCATAGGGGGCTGATCGACGAGATAGCTGAGGACCCGGGCATCTGGACCTGCATGACATGCGGGACCTGCAGTTACCGCTGTCCCTCCGGTGTTGACTACACGGGTTTCATAAGACGCGTGAGGGCGCTCAAGGTGGGGACCGGGGGAAGGTGCTCCCACGGGGGCGTCTTCACCACGCTGGCGAAACTGATGTCGAACCCCGAGGTCATCCAGAAGGACCGGCTCCGATGGGTGTCGGACGACCTCTCGGTCTCGAAGAAGGGCGACCTGGTGTACTTCACAGGCTGCCTGCCCTACTTCGACCCCATCTTCAGGGACATCAACGTCCATTGCACCGAGATCGCGAGGAGCACGGTGCGAATACTGAACAAGGCGGGCATCACGCCCGCTGTCATGGAGGACGAGCGGTGCTGCGGCCATGACCTCCTCTGGAGCGGGGAGGACGAGGGCATGGTCCAGGACCTGGCACGGATCAATCTCGGGGCCCTGAAGGAAGCCGGTGCCAAGAGGGTGGTCATGAGCTGTCCAGAATGCTACAGGACCTTCGTGAAGGACTATCCCGAGTACGCAAGCGGGAGCGCCATGGACTTCGAGGTGCTGCACACCTCCGAGCTATTCGCGGAGCTGATCGAGGAGGGGAAGCTGGAGTTCGACGGCAAGGCCGGGGACATCGTGCCTATCACCTACCAGGACCCGTGCAGGCTGGGGCGCCATCTGGGTGTGTTCGACCAGCCACGGACCGTCCTGGAGAGCCTCCCCGGCGTTGAGCTCCGTGAGATGGAGGAAAGCCGCGGAAACGCGATCTGCTGCGGGACCTCGGCATGGATGAACTGCGGCACCTTCTCGAAGCGCGTACAGATGGATCGGTTACGGGAGGCGGCCGCGACGGACGCAGGGACCCTTGTCACCGCATGTCCCAAGTGCATGATCCACTTCAACTGCACACTCTACGAGCCCGCCGACCCGGACCTGCCGACCAAGCCGGACATCACGGTCAGGGACCTCTCAACGTTCATGGCCGAGGCGATGGGCCTCAAGGGGGAATCCGGATGAACAACGTTGACGATGACGTGCTGATAATCGGCGCTGGGATCGCCGGCATCCAGGCCTCGTTGGACCTGGCCACGGCTGGGATCCAGGTCAGATTGGTGGAGAAGGAGCCCAGCATCGGAGGCCGCATGGCTCAACTCGACAAGACGTTCCCCACCAACGACTGTTCCATCTGCATCCTGGCGCCCAAGATGCTCGAGTGCTTCGACCACGAGAACATCGACGTGATGACCTACTCCGAGGTGAAATCAGTGAGGGGCGAGGTCGGGAACTTCACCGTGGAGGTGCTGAAGAAGCCCAGATACGTGGACGCCGAGAGGTGCACAGGCTGCGGTGCGTGCATGGAGAAGTGTCCAACGAAGGTGCCGGACGAGTTCGACATGAACCTGCGCATGCGGAAGGCCATATACTTTCCCTTCGCCCAGGCAGTGCCCCGGATAGCTACCATCGACGAGGAGAACTGCCTCTACTTCAAGACGGGCAAGTGCAAGATATGCGAGAAGGTCTGCCAGGCCAAGGCCATCGACCACGATATGAAGCCCGAGGTGGTGACCCTCAAGGTGGGCGTCATCATCGTTGCCTCGGGGTTCGAGACCTACATGCCTCACGAGCTGGAGGAGTACGGGTACGACCGGTTCGCCAACGTGGTCACGGCGATGGAGTTCGAGCGGATCATCAATGCGGCAGGTCCCACGGGCGGGCACCTGCAGCGGCTCTCGGAGGACCACGAAAGGCCCAGGAGGCTAGCGTTCATCCAGTGCGTCGGCTCACGCGATACCCGTGTCAAGAGGCCCTACTGCTGCGCTGTGTGCTGCATGTACTCCACCAAGGAGGCGATGCTTGCGAGGGAGCATTACTCTGATATAGAGTCCACCATTTTCTACACGGACATCAGGGCATTCGGGAAGGGGTTCACGGAGTACATCGAACGCGCCAAGAGGGAGTACGGGGTCAAGTACATCCGTGCCAAGCCTGGCGAGATCAGGGAGGAAAGGGACACCAAGAACCTGGCCATCTACTACCGGGACCCGGACACGCAGCACATCGAGGCCTTCGAGGCGGATTTCGTGGTGCTCGCCACCGCCCTAATACCCCGTAAGGGCGTGGAGGACCTCGCCAAGGTCCTGGGCGTGGAGCTGGACGAGTTCAACTTCTTCAGATCGCCGGACCCGGACGTCTTTCCGATGGAGACCACGGTGAGAGGGATCTTCTCGGCGGGGTACTGTCAGAAACCGATGGACATACCCGAGGCGGTGGCCGAGGGCAGCGCGGCGGCCGCAAGGGCGATCGAGACGATGAGCATGCAGGTGAACGGGGGTGAGACCGCATGAGCGATGCGGGGTCGGCCGATCCAGGGTCCGAACCGAGGATAGGCGTGTTCGTCTGCCATTGCGGGACGAACATCGGGGGCGTCGTCGACGTCCCAGCGGTGGTGGAGTACACAAAAGGCCTACAACACGTCGTACACGCGGAGGGTAACCTCTATACCTGTGCTTCGGACGGCATCGCCGCCATCCAACATGCGATCAAGGAGCACGACCTCAACAGGGTCGTCGTGGCGTCGTGCACGCCACGGACCCACTCGACGCTGTTCATGAGGGCGTGCGCCGATGCGGGCCTCAACCCCTACCTCTTCGAGTTCGTCAACATCCGGGACCAGTGCTCCTGGGTCCACATGCGCGAACCGGAGAAGGCCACCGAGAAGGCCAAGGACCTGGTGAGGATGGGGGTGGCCAAGGCGGCTCTGCTGGAGCCCCTGGAGAAGATAGAGATCTCCATGGAGCCGGTGACGTTGGTGATCGGCGGGGGCGTGGCAGGGCTCAAGGCAGCAAGCGTCATCGGGAACAGCGGGTTCGAGGTCTACCTGGTGGAGAAGGAGGCCGAGCTCGGTGGGATGGTCAGGAGCTTCTATCGCGTCTACCCGTCCAACAGGTTGGCCTCGGAATTCCTCGAACCCATCATCAGGTCCGTGGAGGAGAACGACAACGTCCATGTCCTCACCTCCACCATGGTCAAGGATGTCAAGGGTTACGTGGGCAACTTCGAGGTGACGGTCGCTACATCGGGCAATCGAGGTGAAACGACGTTCAAGGTCGGCACGATCATCGTCGCCACGGGCGCTGAGGTGCTCAGACCCGACGGCCTATACGGTTACGGGGAGTACACCAAGGTGATGAACCAGATGGAGCTCGACCATTACATCAGCAAGGGCGACATCCAGGACCTGCAAAGCGTTGTGATGATCCAGTGCTGTGGTACCAGGGACGAGAATAGGCTGACCTATTGCTCCAGGGTCTGCTGTATGGCCGCGCTCAAGAACGCGTTGGCGATCAAGGAGATGGACCCGACCTCGGACGTGACCATACTTTACAGGGATGTCCAGACCCAAGGGATCCGTTACGAGGCGCTCTACAGGGCAGCGAGGCAGGCCAGGGTACGGTTCATCAGATACAGTCCGGCAAGGGAACCCAAGGTGGAGGCAGTGACATCCCCCGACGGCATGTTGAGGGTCGATTTCTTCGATGAGCTGATAGGTCGCCAGTCCAGCATCGAGTGCGATCGCGTCGTGCTGTCCTCTCCCCTCGTCCCGCACCACGACAGTCTGGACCTGTCGAAGATCCTGCGGGTGCCGAGGGGCAAGGACAAGTTCTTCTTCGAGGCGCACGTGAAGCTGAGGCCTGTAGACTTCGCCACGGACGGTATATTCCTCTGCGGCACCGCGCATGGGCCAAAGGACATCACCGACTCCATCATCCAGGCACTGGGTGCGGCGGGGCGTGCCCTTGCTCTCCTCAGGAACGAACGGATAGAGGGCGAACCCATCGTGTCCATCGTAGACGAGAGCCTCTGCACCGGTTGTGGCACGTGCATCGAACTATGCCCCTATGGAGCGATAGAGCGGACAGAGGATGACAAGGCGAGGGTGGTCGAGGCGCTCTGCAAGGGGTGCGGCGTCTGCACCTCCAGCTGCCCAGAGTTCGCGATCAACCTCCAGGGCTTCACCAACGAACAGATCCTTGCCCAGATGCGTTCCGCGCTGCAGGATGTCCCAGAAGCGAATTAGGACGACACACCCGGCAGCAAGGCCTGTTGTTATGTTGTCATCGCCACGGCTCGTGAAACGGTCGTTCCCATCGCAGGCGATCGGTCGCTGCATATCCTCGAGGGATGGAGGTAGCGAACCTCCCAACCCTGTAAGCACCCTAGCATCGAGCGCCATCACCCCCTCATATGAGGAAGGTCTTGACCAGAACGAAGGCGCCCAACGCGATGGTCAGCAGACCCACGAACCGGAGGGCGAGCCTGGGGTCCATCGATCTCGTTCCCAGGGGACCCAATGGGGTCGCGGCCACCGCACCCAACGTCAGCACTATGGGCAGCCAGGGGTCTATCCCCTCTCCCCATGCGAGGTACAGGATGAAGCTGGTGATGCAGATGGGTCCCTCAGCCAGGGTGGTTATGCCGATGGACCGTTTGACATCGACACCCGATATTATCTGACCGCACGTGACGACCGGTCCGAACCCACCGCCCGACATCGACTTGTTGAACGCGCTCAGAGCTCCTATTCCGACCAGCCTTCGCCACGAGAAGGCGAAGGTCCTGCAAGTGAGGATTATCACCCCCATGGTCATGACGAGCACGCCGATGTACGTCTTGAGGGCCCACGTCGGGAGGTTGAGGGCCACGGTGACCCCCAAGAACACGGCGACGAGACCCACCCCAATGATGAGCAGGGCGATACGTCGGTCCCTGCCGTCGCTCTTGATGTCCATGTTCTTGAACCGCTGGTGGAACATGGCGGCAGAGAGACCTGCGATCGCCTGGGACAACAGGATGGACGGGACGACCTGGAGAGGGTCCATGCCCATTATGATGAGCAAAGGTGCCAGTATCGTACCGTAGCCCATACCCAGGGAGCTGTCCATGTACTCACAGCCGAAGGCCAGGAGGAGGAGGATTAAGGCAGCGATGATTTCCAAGCTATCGCCTGTTCCCTACGTGGTTGATGATGATCCTGCCATCCTTGAACAGGACCCACCTCAACCGATCCCCGTCCTTCATGCCCAGTGCCTCCACGATGCTCTTGGGCACCGTGGTCCGTCTCCTAGAACCTCGGACCGTGAGGGACGTTTCGGAGACATATGCTATATCATCGAGGTCGACTTGCATGGGGGGCACCCTCTCCTATTAGTGCACTAATTATATATAATTATTTGGTGTGAATCCAATGTATTATGGTGTACATATGGTGCCACGGCCGGGGGTGGCGGGGCTGGGGGTCAACATCGTCGCCGTGCCATCACCTGGAGGATGGCCATCTTGGGAAAGTTTCAATACCGGGGGTGGCATGTCGAGACCGAACATCATGCGAGTGCTGCTGCTGGTCCTGGGCAACCCCATCCTCTGCGACGACGGCGTCGCCTTCCACGTGCTCGAGCACATGCGCCACCGGTTGCCCGGGTCGGAGGACCTGGCCATCGAGGAGGCCTGCACGGGGGGCATGGACCTCCTCGTCTACATGCTCGACTTCGACCGCGTCCTCATCATCGACGCCGTCAAGACCAGACGTGAGCCCCCGGGCCACGTGGCCGTCTTCCGCGTGGAGGACCTGGAGGACTCCATCCACGTCGACTCCCCCCACCACACCAACTTCGCCACCGCCATCGAGCTGGGCAGGATGGTGCACCCGACCAGGATGCCCGAGGAGATCGCCATCGTGGGCATCGAGGTGGACAACATCATGGACTTCACCGAGGAGATGACGCCCCCCGTCGAGGCGGCGGTGCCAGGAGCCGCTGAGATGGCGATGGGCATCCTCAGGGAGTGGGGCGTCCCCCTGTCCACCGATGACTGACCTCACCCTACCGAAGCATCGTTGGGACGTGTCAACCATGACAACACCACAAGGGCGAGCCCTGCGTATCCTATACCAGCTATCGCGAAGGTCCTCCAGGGCTGACCCAGCCCGTGGAATACCCACAGGATCGTCACGAAGGCGACCGCAACGAGGGCCAACACCCACCACTTCCTCTCTCGATCGAGAATTACCATTGCGAACGCGAGATTGGCAAAGAAATTGAGGGCGATGAAGAAGATAGCTCCGAAGATGTAGCTGGGGGTGTACAGGTCGACATTTATACCCAGGTCTATCAGGATGTAGATCATGACCAAGGTGATGGTCAAGGAGAAGGTCACCCCTCCGAAGAAGAGCATGTTGTCAAGACCCTCTTCTGGACCAGTATCCTCTCCCTCACCCTGGGCAGACATCGTCCTCGACTGTGATAACCAACGGTCAGATATCCTTTTTCCGCCTTGGCACAACAGTTTTATCGCATCGGGGCGGTTCACGGGTCTGTGACGGAAGAAAAGCTGGTCAGCATGGCCGACGGGGCAGGCGGCGAGAGGATGCAGGCCCTCATCTCCAAGGTGATACTGGAGAACCTGCCCTTCTCCCGTGGTGCGGGGGAGGTCCCGCTGGAGAGCCTGGACGACGGAGCCGTCGTCGGCGACGTGGTAATCTCCACCGACATGCACACGGTGAAGCCGATATTCTTCCCCGGGGGTGACATCGGTGTCCTCTCGGTGGCGGGTACCGTCAACGACGTCGCATCCATGGGCGCCAAGCCCATTGCGCTGTCCATCGCCTTCGTGGTCGAGGAGGGCTTCCCCGTCGAGGACCTGGCCAGGCTCACCGCCAGCGCGGACGCCACGGCCAGGGAGGCCGGCGTGCCCATTGTCACAGGCGATACCAAGGTGGTCGAGAGGGGCGCTGCGGAGGGGCTGTTCGCCTGCACCACTGGCATGGGTTTCCGGACCCACGCCATCGACCACAACAATCGCGTCGTCGAGGACCATGTAGGCAAGCCCCAACGCTGGCTGCTGGACAGCCAGGTCACGCCTGGCGCCGCCATCATCCTCTCGGGGTACGTGGGCGACCACGGCCTCGCCGTACTGGCCCTACGGGAGGGCTACGGCTTCGACACCGAGGTGGTGTCCGACGTGGGGCCCATCAACCACCTGGTCGACGCCGCCATGAACGTGGGCGGTGTCCTGGCTGCCAAGGACCCCACCCGGGGCGGCATCGCTAACGCCCTGAACGAGTGGGCCGACAAGAGCGGTGTGGGCATCCTCGTGAGCGAGGACGACATCCCCATCCGACCCGCCGTCCTCCACGGCTGCGAGCTCCTGGGCATCGACCCCTACGAGATAGGCAACGAGGGCAAGATACTCCTGGCCGTCGTCCCGGACCGGGCCCAGTCCATCGTCGACGCGCTTCACGGCCTTCCCAGGGGTGGCGAGGCAACGATCATCGGTCATGCCACAGAGGAGGTGGATGGGGTCGTCCTCGAGACCTCTGTTGGCGGCAGACGCATCGTCGAGCCCCCTGTATCCGATCCTATTCCCAGGATCTGCTGAACGGACCTGTCGGAACCATCAGTGCATCTTACCGTACTTCAGCGCGATGGTGCAACCACCCTCTCGGGACACCATGCAGGGCCCCACCGGTGTCGCGGGCTTGCAGGCGTTCCCGAAAAGGGGGCACTCGTTGGGCTCCAGCACGCCCCGTAGGACCTCGCCACACCTGCATCCCGGTGGCTCCTTGAAGTCCTGGTTCCACACGATCTCCAGCAGGTCCTCGTTCGACTTCCTTGCGTCATGAGTGACGTATTCCTCTCGTATCCCCATGGCGCTGTCGGGGATGAGGCCGAAGCCCCGCCACTTCTCCGACCGGGGCTCGAAGACCATGTCCATGGCGTCCTGGGCTGGGACGTTGCCCTCCTCGCGAACGACCCGGGAGTACTCGTTCTCCACCTCCGTCCTGCCCTCGGCCCGCTGCCGGGTCAACATGTAGACCCCCATCAGCAGGTCCAGCGGTTCGAAGCCCGCCACCACCTGGGGGATGCCCCACTGCTCGGCGATGGGTTCGTAGGGGCGGGTCCCGATGATGGTGCTCACGTGCCCGGGCTCTATGAGGCCGTCCAGCCTCACCTCGCCGAGGGACAGGACCGCCTCGAGGGCGGGGGGCAGCAGCCTGTGCATGGACAGGACGGTGAAGTTGTCCACCTGGTCCCGGTCGGCCATCTGGATGGCCACCGCGGTGGAGGGAGCGGTGGTCTCGAAACCGATGCCGATGTACACCACCTCCTTGTTCACGTGCTCCTTGGCGTACGAGAGCGCATCCTCCACCGAGTATACTATCCTCAGGTCCACCTCGCCCCTGGCCTTGAGGTCCATGAGGGTACCCGAGGGTCCCGGGATGCGCATGAAGTCGCCGAAGACGGCGATGGTCCTCCCTCCACGGGCCAGGGCGAAGACCTCCTCGGTCTCACCGGGTGATGTGACGCAGACGGGGCAGCCGGGCCCCTGACGTATCTCGACCCCCACCTCGGCCAGGCTCTGCTCCAGACCGAACCTGACCAGGGTGTCCTGGTGGGTCCCGCAGACGTGCATGTACCTTCCAGGCCGGTCGAGGTCCTTGATCCCCTTGAGTATCCTGTCCGCCATCTCCCGGTCACGGAACCGGAAGAGACCGCTCTCGATGCTCTGCTCCCCCATGGCCTATTCCCCCTGTGCTCCTGCCACTTCAACATCCTCGGGGACCTGCAGACGGATGTCCCGGATGATAAGGTCCCGTCCCTCGGTCACCTCGACTAGCTCGCCGCATTGGGGACAGTCGAGGACGGGAGTCGTGAAATGGCTGTCGGGAAAGTCCACGATCTTGAGAGGGCCGGTGTACCCGCACGCGGCACAGTTGCCCCTGCCGTGCAACCTCTCGAGGGTCAGCTCCGCACCCTCCAGGGGCGGCCCGATGTTCCTCTGGTATATCTCCCACGCGAACTCCAGCTGGTCGAACTCGAGGAACGTGAGCTCTCCCACCTGGAGCAGGACGGACTCCACCTGGAGCGCCTCCTTCTCCCTCGCCAGGTCTACTATCGACTCCGCGACCTGGCTCATCACCGAGAGCTCGTGCAAGGGCGCCTCACGCTCCTTCCTCGGCATCCAGCTTGTCCTGGAACTCGAGGAACTCCCGCCAGGTCTCGAGGGATTCCATCGCCTCCTTCTCATCCATAACGGAGATGGCGAAGCCCGCGTGGACGATGACGTACTGCCCTGGCTCGACCCTGACCAGTGCGACATTGACGGCGCGGCTGGCGCCCCCGAAGTCCACCTGGGCCGTGTTGCCATCCACGGAGATGACCTTTGCTGGCACCGCGAGGCACATGTGCCAGGCATACCCGACGCCTCATAAATAGGTTGTCCCCTAGTGGTCCAGGCCACGGCCCACGATGACCGCCTGGCCGGCCGAGATGCCGCCGTCCCCAGGAGGGATCCGGTCGTGGAGCAAGAGATCCAGGCCCCTGGCCTCCACCCTTGCCGCGATGAGGTCGAGGATGGGCAGGGAATAGGCCACACCGCCGGTCACCCCCACGGGAAGCCCACGTCGCTCCGCCTCGTCGCCTGCGGCGTCGGCAAGACCAACGACGACGGCCTCCACAGCCGACCGGGCAGCGTCGCATCGGTCCTGGTGGGTCGGGAGGTCGAGGGAGAACAGGGTGTCCAGCACCGAAAGCACGCCGATCTGGCCCGAGGTGGTGCGCTCCACCTTGAATTCCCATTCAGGCCGTTGTCCACCAGCCTCCAGCAGAGGCTCGAGACGCATGGCGGGCTCTCCGTCGTAGGTCATCCTCTCCGCCGCGCCGAGGTGGACCGCAACAGTGTCCAGGAAGCGGCCCATCCCGGAGGTGCGAGGGGACCTTGGCAACACCTGCTCCCAGACCCGGGCCTCCTCATCCGAGGCGATCCCCTCACGCCAGTCGTCCCGTCCCAGGAGGTGATGGGCCACCCAGACGAGACGTCTCGGGTCCAGAACCGCCGCCTCGCCCCCGGGCATGGGTAACTCCTCGAGATGGGCGACCCGGTCGTACCTGTCCAGGTCGGCCGCGAGCACCTCACCGCCCCAAAGCGTCCCGTCGGGGCCGTAGCCCAGGCCGTCGATGGCGATGACCACCCCCTCCTCGCGACCGGCGTCGAGTAGCAGTGATGCGGCGTGGGCATGATGGTGCTGGACCTGCTCGAGAGGCAACCCCTCCTCGTCGGCCCACCGCCGGGCGATGCGCAGGGTGGAGTATCGGGGATGGAGGTCTGCTGCCACCGCCTCCAGCTCGTTGATGCCGAACATGTTGCGGAAGTGTCCGACTGCGCTCTCCAGGAAGCGCTGGGTAGGTTGCTTGGAGCTCTCACCGATGTACTGGGTGAGGAACATCTTGCCGTCCTTGGTGAGGGCCGCCACCACGTTCATCTGGGCGCCCACGGCCAGCACGGACCGGTCGTGACCGGCGGGCACGGGCGTGGGAACCACGCCTCGGGACCTCCTGATGAACAGCCTTTGGTCGCCCCTGACCTTCACAACGCTGTCATCGGCCCTCTCGATTATCTCCCGGTCGTGGAGCAGGTACACGTCCAGGTCAAGCCCCAGGGCCTGCTCGCGGGTGACGGCGATGGGTTCCCCCGGATGGTTGGCCGAGGTGAAGACGAGGACGTCCGTCTCCAGGTGGTCGAAGAGCAGCATCTGGGAGGGGGTATAGGGGAGCATCACCCCCACGTTGCCCAGCCCGGGGGCGACGCCCTGGAGGTCCTCGACGTTCCGCTTGTGGACCAGCACTATGGGTCGGACGTGACCTGTGAGCATCTCCTCCTCCCCAGGCGTCATCGAGGTGATGCGCCGGGCGGTCTCGATGTCCCGGACGAGGATGGCGAATGGCTTCGCCGGTCGGTGGTACCGTTCCCTGAGGACGTCGGCCACCTGGGGGAGGCATACTATATGCATGCCGCCCCAGCCCTTCATCACCCCAAGGCCGCCGTCCATCACACGGTCGGCGAAACCCGTGAAGGGGTCTCCAGCGATCTCCTCGCCTCCTCGGTCCAGGAGCATGTAGCGGGGCGAGCATACAGGGCAGTTCGTTGTCTGGACGTGGAACCTGCGCGTCGTGGGATCGCGGTACTCCGCCTCGCAGTCGGAGCACATGGCGAAGGGAGCCATCGACGTGAGGGGTCGGTCGTAGGGAAGGTCGCGGATCACCGAGAACCGAGCGCCGCAGTCGGTGCAGTTGAGGAACGGATGCTTGTACCGCCTGTCGTCGGGGTCACCGAACTCCGCCATGCAGGCCGGGCATATCGCTGTGTCCGGCGGTATGATGCTCAACCGTGGGCCTTCGGAGCTGGCGAGGATCACGAAGGTGTCTCCCTCTGGTCCGGTCTCGTCCATGTCGTACGATGTGATCTCGGCCAGGGGGGGAAGTTCCTCCTTCAACGCATCAAGGAAGGCCTTCGCCTCCTTCTCGCCTCCGGGGATGCAGACCTCCACGTTGGCACCGTTGTTCCGGACATGACCAGGTAGCCCCATGCGGGTCGCCACCCTGTGGACGGTGGGTCGGAACCCCACTCCCTGAACGGTGCCGTAGATGAAGATCCTGACCAATGTATCTCCCCGGTTTCGTTCCTCGCCTCACTGGCCCAGGAGGGCCTCGAGGAGCTCCTCGACGCCCTCGCCGGTCTTTGCATTGGTACGGATGAAGGGGGCGTGACCGTTCATCCTCCGAAAGTCGCCCTCGATCACGTCAACGTCGACCCCCACGGGCTCCGCCAGGTCCACCTTGTTGATCACGCACACGTCGGCATCCCGGAATATCAGGGGGTGCTTGCGCACGGTGTCGTCGCCCTCGGTGGTGGAGATGACCACCACGCGCCGCTCGGCGCCCAGCGGGAAGTCCGCGGGGCACACCAGGTTGCCCACGTTCTCTATGAACAGGACATCGATGGAACCAAGGTCGATGTGCTCCAGGGCGTGCTCGACCATATGGGCGTCCAGGTGGCACTCCTTCCCCGTGTTCAGGTTCTCCGAGGCGATGCCCTTGGCGAGGAAGCGCTGGTGGTCGTCGTCCCCCGCCACGTCCCCGGCGATGGCACCCACGTGGAGACCCCTCTCGGCCAGCAGCTCGGAGAGCCGCTCGATGAGCATGGTCTTGCCCGACCCCACGGCGCCCAGGAAGTCGAAGGCGCGCACGCCTTGGGATCGCATGAGCTCCCGGTTCCGCCTGGCGATGTCCCGATTCTCCTCCAGGACGCTCTCCGCCAGGTCCACCGTCACCGTCTTGTGCATGATGCCGGGAAGGTCCGGTGCCGTATATACCGTTTTTCCCGACGCGCCCTCCGCAACCGCAATATACCCCGGCCCCCCTTTCTGGGACCATGGTAGAGAAGGTCACTCGCATCGGCGTCTCGCTGGAACCGGAGCTCCTGGACGCCTTCGACAGACAGGTGGACAGGGTGGGCTACAAGTCCAGGTCCGAGGCCCTAAGGGACCTGGTCCGAGATTCCCTGGTCACGGAGAAGCGGGCCTCCGACGAGGAGGTGATTGGGTCCTTGACGGTCCTCTACGACCACGACGAGGTCAAGGGCGAGGACTTCACGCACATCCAGCACGAGGCCCAGCATGCCGAGGACATCGTCATCACGGCCACGCTTCACGTGCACGTGGACCACAAGAACTGCCTGGAGGTCATCATCCTCCGGGGTAGGGCGGGAATGCTGGACCGGTTCTCAGAGAAGATGCTTGCCCTCAAGGGGATCAAGCACGGCCAGCTCATCGTGACCGCCGTACCGCCCTCGTGACCACCAGGGCACAGAGGATGGCCATCAGCGACAGGCCTAGACCGGGCGCCGGGGTCTTCTCCTTCACGTTCACCGCGACGGGCTCGGCCGCGAACTCGTCACCCTCGGCCAGGGCGGAGACCGTGTGGATGCCGACGCCGCTCAACGTCCAGTTGGTGGACACCACCGTCTCGTTCCCAGGCTCTAATCCAACGATGGATGCGTTGGCCACCACGGTGCCGTCCACCATCAGCTCCACCAGCTGACCATCGGAGGTGGCATTGCCGCGGTTGGTCACGACGGCCTCGATGTGGACCTTTGACCCCGATTCTATGGATGTGGGATCGACCTTGATGGAGACCACGTCGAGGATAGGGCGCGGCCAATATATGATAATGAAATCGGCTATCTCCAGAGGCGCGTCCGGTCCCTGGACCAGATTGACCACCAATTTCCAGCCGCTATTCGTAATATAAAGGGCGATGGTGACGGTCACGTTCCCGTGGGGAGGGATGAGATTGATGTACTCGGTAGCAGCGATACGTCCATCATAGATGAAATCCACCACCAAGTTCGTCCCAGCAGCACCACCAACGTTCTCAATGACGACGGGTACTGCCACCCATTCTTGCTCGTACCAATCCTGGTCCTCGAGGGGAAGATCGATCCTTGCTGTCAGGTGGACCCTCGGAGGGAGCACCGAAAGATCGTACGAGAGGTTCAGGGTGAGGTTCCCCACCGTTGCCTGGCCCAGCAGGAGACTGCTGTTCTGCATTAATGTGATGTTGAGTACCGCCCAATAGGTGAATTCATAATCCGTGTCATGTCCTTGTATGATCCCAAGATAGGAGTGGGCTGATGTGCATTCTGGCGATTCAAGACCATCGAGGCCCAGCAGGACCCTCGCCGTTGTGTTGTTGGGATACTCCTCCGACCTCCCAGCGACCATGACGAGCAACGCATGGGTCTCATCGGAGTGGAACGGTGGGGCCGAGTTGATCTTCAGGAACGCGGCGAAATGCTCCGTCACGTTCTCATCTAAGTCGAAGAGGTCCTCATCGTCCTCAAAGCACTCCCCGACATGAGCCTTCACCATCCCGCCATCCGGCTGCATGCAGATCAGGACGGTGAAGACAATTACCACTGAGATGTAGATCAAGGGATGCGCACGGCCGCTCGACACAGAGCCAAAAGGACCTTCGAGATTTATAAAGCCGTCGTCAGCTGGCCATGCCCCACGAATCGCGACAGTATTATAACCACCGGGAAGGATACTATATACATATGGCTGAGCGCCAGTCCGGGGAAAACGACTTCGACGACGCGGAGAGGGTCCGTTTCTCCAAGAAACTGGACGGCTACGAGGCCATGGGCCTCGAGGTGGCGACGCTCAGGCAGCTCCTCGACGAAGACATAGACACGTTCAAGGACACCTACCTAGGAGAGATACGTGCCCAGCTCGAGGGTGACGGGGAGGAGAAGGATGAGGAAGAGCCGGTTCCCGAGGAGGAACCAGAGGCGGAGATCTCACCCGAGGAGGAGGAGGCCATCGCCGGGGAGGAGGCCGATGAAGAGCTTGAGCTCGAACTGGAGGGAGCTGGCCCCGAGGCGGCGCTCCTGGCCATCGACGTACCTGAGGAGAGCGAGGAGGAGGCCACAGAGGTCACTCCCGAAGAGGACATCCGTATCTCATTCGGCGAACAGGAGGAACCAGAGGTAGAGGAGGCCCCAGAGGAGGAAGAGGCCGCCGAAGAGGAGGAGACTCCCGAGGAGGAAGAGGCCGCCGAAGAGGAGGGGACTCCCGAGGAGGAGGAGGCCCCCGAAGAGGAGGAGGCTCCCGAGGAGGAAGAGGCCGCCGAAGAGGAGGGGACTCCCGAGGAGGAAGAGGCCGCCGAAGAGGAGGGGACTCCCGAGGAGGTAGAGGCCGCCGATGAGGAGGGGACTCGCGTGGAGGAAGAGGAGGCACCCTCCGGCATCGAGGCGGATGAGAAGATCGAGGAAGAACCTGCGGGGGAAGCAGATGAGGCCGAGATCCAGGTAGCTCCCGAGGAGACCACAGAGGAGGTTCCCGAGGAAGAGGAGGAGGAAGCGGTCGAGGACGAGGAGGCTCTCATCGTCGTCGCCTCCGTCGTCGAGGAGGCCGAAGAGGGGGAGCCGGCCCCAGAGGAGGAGACCGAGATCCTTCTATCTGGCATCGAGCCCGAAGAGGAGCCCGAGGAAGAACCTGTCGAGGAGGCAGAAGAGGAGGTCGAGACGGAGGTTCCCAAAGAGGAGGCGCCCCCATCGAAGAAGGTCAGGCCTCGCCCCCGACCAGTGACCGCCCCGAGGTCCGAGCCTCCCGTAAAGGCGAAGGTCAAGCCATCACCCGCGACCGTCAGGCGCCGTCGGGGCCTGAGCCGAGGGGTCATCGCCATCATCGTCGCGGCCGTCGTGGTCATCGCGGGGATAGGCTCATATTTCATGTTCTTCCAGAACGAGGACCCCGTCGCCCTGTTCACGTGGGATCCCGAGGAGCCCACGGTCGGACAGGCCGTGGGCTTCGATGCCCGGGCCTCGTACGACCCCGACGGCGGCGCCATCGTGGAGTACAAGTGGAACTTCGGTGACGGTTCCACAGGCAAGGGAAGGTACGTGGAGCACTCGTTCCTCACCTCGGAGACCTTCACGGTGAGATTGACCGTCAAGGACGAGAGGGGTGGCGAGGCCACAACACACAGGAAGGTGACCGTGGAGCCCCTGACGGTCTCGATGGAGCAGCCCCATGTGGGAGATTTCTTCGAGTACAGGGTCTCGGGAAGCGCCAAGGTCTTCAACTACGCCGAGGGATTGATCACCTTCAAGGTGGGGAACCGGGTCTACAAGGTCTACGAGGTGGATGCCACCGATGTGAGGGGAACCAAGACCTTCGAGGTGACCCAGATGGGAACCGCCGTCGATGGCTTCATGAAGACCCACGACGTGCGCACAGAACGGACCATCTACGACCTCGACGACATCTCCGGTAACATCTCCACGGAGGCGTCGATCAACCCCTCCTTCACCGGATCGATGAAGGCCACCGTTGACGACGATATCTGCCTCCAATGGGAGCGGAGCATCCGGAGCACGGTTACCATGAACAACAGGTTCTCGGCCCCGCTGTGGGCCGACGTGACCACCACCGAGGATGGTGTGTTCTACGGTCAGCTGGACGGTATCGAGGACACCTTCAGCATGGACGAGTTCCTGAGGACCGAGTCATTCGTCTCCGATGACAGGGAGGAACATGAGATGCCCGTGGGCGATGGTTATCTATGGCAGGTCCAGGGGATGGAAAGGGTTCCGGGAAGGCAGACACCCTCCATCGTCGTCAGGGTTACCATGGACGATGATACGCTGGAAGCCAACCACCTGGTCTCGTTCTTCAGCGATGTCTGGCTCGAACCAGAGCTGTCCCAGCCGGCGAAGAGCCACATCTACACCAAGGGTCGGCAGGACGGCAACCAGTTCGAGGTGAACCTCACCGAGACCCTCTCCTCGTTCAGCGGAGGCAGTGAAGAGGCAACGGGAGCTTGCTCTGGTGACCATGACTTCTCACAGAAGGAGGAGAACCCAGGGTCCTTCATTCCCCTTGACCTGGTCCCTGAACAGGGCGGCGCATTGGACCACTTCAAGTTCTCGCCCGAGGAGGCCCTGGTGGCCGCAAGGGCCGACTACCCGGACCTGAACATCTGGCTCAACAACAATCCCGGGGCATTCTTCCATCTCGGCAACTACACCGAGATAGGTGGCGACGGGCAATGGGTCATGTCCTTTGGAAAGAAGGATCTCAGCGAGCATTACAGGGTGGATGTCATCGGTCCATCGACTTCGGACCTATCCACCAAGGTAACATCCTACACGGACAACCAGCTCCCGCTCAGCTCCCGATCCGGGATAGGTGAGGTCGCGACGTTGACCCACGGCCTCCGGCTGATGAAGGAGGAGCCCAACATAGCGAGCCGCTGCTTCCCTGACCAGACGCCCGACTGGAACAGGTTCACCTTCAACGTGACAGAGGGCGTGAACGTCCTCTCCCTCGACCCGGGCTCTGCCCTCTCGGGTGCCCAGGAGACGGGTTACGTGTACCTGCTCGTCAGCAGGCAGCACAATCCCGAGTACAAGGCGGCCCTGGACGCCACGAACGGTCAGATCCTCTTCTCTTGGACCCACTCTTATACCTTCGACCCGTTCGCTTGAGGTGATGTCATGCCAGACCCCAACGGACAGGATGGAAGACCGATGCGCGTCGTCGTTGGCCTCTCGGGAGCCTCTGGCGCTTCATACGGCGTGAGGGTCCTGGAGGCGTTGGCATCCCGGCCCGACGTCGAGGTCCACCTGATAGTCACCAAGGCCGCCCGGACGCTGGTGCCCCAGGAGACGGGCCGGACCATCGAGGAGGTCCAAGGGCTGGCGGACCGCGTGTGGGACGATGGCAAGATGGAGTCGCCCCTGGCATCGGGCAGCTACCCCGTGGACGCCATGGCGGTCGTCCCCTGCTCGGTGTCAACGGTGGCCAAGGTGGCCCAGGGCATCGGCGACACGCTGCTCACCAGGGCCTGTGCCGTCTCGCTCAAGGAGCGGAGACGGTTGGTGATCGTCGCCCGCGAGATGCCCCTTTCAACCGTGGACCTCCGGAACCTGACCACCCTCTCCGAAGCGGGTGCCGTGGTAGCTATTGCCTCGCCATCCTTCTACACGGGGCCCGAGACGGTGGACGACCTTGTGGACCTGGTGGCTGGAAGGGTCGTCCAGCTCATGGGCATCGACCCTGGAGACATGCTTAAAAGGTACGACCCCTGATGTCGGCCAACGCCGTACTGGGGAGGGAAATGTATATAAATCAATTTCGACCTATTAGGCCATGCCAAGGCTGGCGGGTGGGATGCACCAGATGGACTATCAGACCATCTCAAAGCTTATCATGGATGATGTTAACATGAGGATCCTTTCAGCGACCGCTTTCGAATCGCTGTCCGCCAGGGACCTCGCCTACATGTTCGACATCCCACTGGTCTCGTGCTATCGCAAGATCAACGAGCTGGAGGCATCCGGCCTCCTCAAGTGCGTCGACAAGCCACTGAAGGCCAATGGCAAGAGGGTGCGCAAGTACAAGTCGCAGCTGATCAAGGTGGTCCTCACCTTCGAGAGGGGAAAGCTGCGGATCGCCCTGGACGTTTCTTGGAGACGGACACAACACTTCGAGGCCTCCTGGATAACCGACGGGGAGAAGTCGACCTTCGGTGATATCATCGGGGGTTCGATCCCGGGCGAGAGAATGCCTACAAAGAATTGAGTAACAACTGTGATTGCGGTAGTTTCATCTGGTGATTTTTTCTATTGAGAAGGTCGAAATTGATGTGCCAGGGTTCAGGGATTAACTGTCATCTGATGATTATCACCCTTGAAAATCAACTAGGGACATTTATATATCCTACTTTAGCTAAATCGGAGGTACCTAACCTCAGAAACTCCCCAAGGGGGGGGAATATATGGAGAAAAGCCTCAACCTACCCAAGATCCTGATGGATGAGTACAACATCAGGATCCTCTCTGCGACGACCTTCCAGGCACGCAGCGCTCGGGAACTATCGTATATGTTCGGGATCCCGCTCGCTTCATGCTACAGGAAGATCAACGAGCTCGAGAAGGCAGGATTCCTCAAGGCTGAATCCCGAGAACTTACCCGGGAGGGCAAGAGGTACAACACCTACAAGTCCCAGGTCGGCTCGATAAATATCTTCTTCGAGAATGGTAAACTTCGAATGCGCCTACAGCTGGCTTGGCAGAAGCCCATCGACATCGTCGAGACCGCCGAGACCCTCAGGCTCAAGAAGTAGACCGCTCAATATCTCAACATCGGCCCATGCAACAGCATGGGCCATCTACCCCTTTTCTTTCCAAATCCCTTCTGACCCCCAGCGGATGCTGGGTTGTCACCCTCGAAGTGGAGAGAATCCTTTTCTACCCACCTCTCCATTGGAGGCGCCGGTGGAGACGATGACCCGGCACCTGATTTCCGTTGCTGACCTGGACGGTCGGATCGAACAGCTCATCGACAAGGCTATCGAGATGAAGAAGGCCTTCAAGGCTGGCGACGCACCCAGGTTGCTGGACGGCCGGGCCCTCGCCATGATATTCGAGAAGCCCTCCACCAGGACCCGTGTCAGCTTCGAGGTCGCGATGTTCCAGCTGGGCGGCCATGGCCTGTTCCTCTCCCCGAAGGACATGCAGATGGGCAGGGGGGAGACGGTGGAGGACACCGCCAGGGTGCTCTCGCGCTACGTGGACGCCATCATGTACCGGGCCTTCGACCACGATATCATGTGCCAGCTTGCCGACGCGGCCGCCGTGCCCGTCATCAACGCCCTGGACGACCTGGAACACCCCTGCCAGATCATGGCCGACCTCATGACCATGAAGGAGCACTTCGGGACCCTCAAGGGACTCAAGGTGGCGTACCTGGGCGATGGCAACAACGTGGCCAACTCCCTGGCCCTGGGATGCGCCATGGTGGGGGCCAAATTCCTCCTGGCGAACCCTCCGGGCTACGGCATGGACCGCGAGGTCCTGGAAAGGGCCCGGGAGTTCGCAGCCGACTCCGGCGCCGTCGTCGAGACCGGCCGTGACCCCGCCTGGGCCGTGGGGGGCGTCGACGTGGTGTACACCGACGTGTGGACCTCGATGGGCGACGAGGCCGAGGAGGGCGAGAGGGAGGCCATCTTCAAGCCCTACCAGGTCAACGAGGAGCTGATGCACAAGGCCGCCAGCGGGGCGGTGTTCATGCACTGCCTCCCCGCCCACCGGGGCCTCGAGGTCACCGACGAGGTCGTCGACGCCGATTACAGCATCGTCCTCGACCAGGCGGAGAACCGCCTCCACGCCCAGAAGACGATCCTCGTGGACCTCATCATCGGGTAGGGCAACAGGGCCTACACGTGAGTGCATCCGCTATCCATGGAGACTGGAAGGGGGACCGGGAGGTCCCCAGTTCCCTGGCCGGTCGGCCGTTCAGACCCAGGGGAGCACGGCTTTTCCGTAGATCTCGTTGGTCAGCACCGCCCATGCGGTGTAGATGGCGGTGAAGGCACACAGGATGCCCCAGTAGCCGGCGATCATGTGGACCGTCTCGTTGTACTGACCGGCGGCCAGCAGGAAGAACAGGATGGTCAACGTGAAGAAGATCGCCTGGATGCCCTTGCTGAGCCTGAGGGCAGGGACGAGCATCAGGCCGGTGAACATCCCCCAGACGGCCAGGAAGGCCGCGAAGCCTCCCTTGAACTCCGACGCGCCGTGGAGCACACCGCCATCGGCCAGGATGTGCCAGAAGGCCAATCCCATCCAGAAGGCGCCGTACGCCGAGAAGGCGGTGGCACCGAAGGTGTTGCCGGTCTTGAACTCCCACATGCCCGCGCAGAACTGGGCCAGACCGCCGAAGAACATGCCATATCCCAGCACGATGGAGATGGTCTCGGCCTCGACGGCCTCTGAGTTCACCAGATTGAGCAGTAGCGTGGTGATACCGAATGCGAACAGCCCCAGGGGGGCGGGGTTCGCCAGTTTCGGGGTCTCCGCGGCATGTGCCGCGTGGACCGCAACCTTAACCTCGAGGGCGGAAAGCCGGTTCTCGATTTCTTGCGATACGTCTGCCATCGCAGTTCACCTACCAAGTTCACATCCAATGGGACGACCAGGGGGGTCCTGGTCGGGGTCCGAGCGGGGGCATCACGTGGACCTATATAATGATGTCGATAAGGCTACCAGGCGATGGTCCCAAGGGGCCTCGAAAAGGGGGTCCAGGGGAGGGCGCTGGTGCAAACTTTTTTGACCCCATAAGGCCTTCGAGCGAAGGTCCCACCGGACGGTCCGACCCGTTATGGGTCTGCCGAACGGTGGGGTCTCCGGAGGGACCCGCTATGGAACGAGGAGTCGTGGTCATCGGTGGAGGGATCGGAGGCGTGCAGGCCTCCCTCGACCTGGCCAACGCTGGCATCAAGGTCTACATGGTGGAGAGGCAACCCAGCATAGGAGGTGTCATGGCCCAGCTGGACAAGACCTTCCCCACCAACGATTGCTCGATGTGCATCCTGTCGCCCAAGCTGGTGGAAGTGGGAAGGCACCCCAACATCGAGCTGCTCACCAACTCCGAGGTGACGGCGGTGGAGGGCACCGCCGGCGAGTTCACCGTCACGGTGACAAAGCACCCCCGCTACGTGGACATGGACAAGTGCATCGCCTGCGGCACCTGCAGCGAGAAGTGCCCCTCGAAGGTCCCCTCGGAGTTCGACCAGGGCATGGCCGAACGGAAGGCCATCTACGTCCAGTTCCCCCAGGCGGTCCCCCTCAAGTGGAGCATAGACCCCGAGCACTGCCTGTACCTGACCAAGGAGAAGTGCGGCATCTGCGCCAAGGTGTGCCCCGCCGACGCCGTGAACTTCGAGGACACCGAGGAGGTGGTCCAGGTGGACGCCAGCGCCATCATCGCCGCCCCGGGCTTCGCCTCGTACGACCCCTCGGCCCTGTCCGAGTTCGGCCACGACCGGTTCCCCAACGTCATCACCAACCTGGAGTTCGAGCGGATGCTCAACGCCTCCGGTCCCACGGGGGGCCACCTGATCCGACCGGCTGACGGCGAACCGCCCAAGCGCATCGCCTTCCTCCAGTGCGTGGGGTCCCGGGACGAGAATGCCCAGCGATGGTGCTCGTCCTTCTGCTGCATGGCGGCCATCAAGGAGGCCATCATCGCCAAGGAGCACGCGCCGGACCTGGAGGACATGCACATCTACTTCATGGACATCCGTGCCTTCGGCAAGGAGTTCGAGGACTTCTACGTCAGGGCCGAGAAGGAGCACGGCATCGGCTTCACCCGTTGCCGCGTCCCGGGGCTGGTCGAGCACCCGGGGACCCGCGACATCCACCTGGACTACGTGACGGAGGGGACGCTGGAACCCGCATCGGCCACCTACGACCTGGTCGTCCTGTCCACCGGGATGTCCATGCCCGAGGGCGCCGAGGAGCTGGCGGAGGTCCTGGGCATCGAGCTGATCGAGGAAGGCTTCTGCGCCACCGACGCCGCCACCAGTCTCCGTACCAGCAGGGACGGCATCTTCGTGTGCGGCGCATTCTCGGGCCCCAAGGACATCCCCGAGACGGTGGCCCAGGCATCGGGCGCCGCGGGGATGGCCGCCGCCGTCCACCTGGGGTCGGAGCAGCGACTCCCGGCCGTCGAGGCGCCCCCCGTGGAGCGGGACGTGACCGGGGAGGAGCCCCGCGTCGGCGTCTTCGTGTGCCACTGCGGCACCAACATCGGTGGCATCGTGGACGTTCCCTCGGTGACCGAGTTCGCCAGGGGCCTTCCCGGCGTGGTCCACGCCGAGGACAACCTGTACTCCTGCTCCCAGGACGCCCAGGAGCTCATCAAGGAACGGATCCGCGAGCACGACCTCAACCGGGTGGTGGTGGCGTCCTGCACGCCCCGCACCCACGAGCCCCTTTTCCGGGCCACCGTCCGCGAGGCGGGCCTCAACCAGTACCTCTTCGACATGGCCAACATACGGGACCAGTGCTCCTGGGTCCACCAGAAGGAACCGGAGCGGGCCACCGAGAAGGCCAAGGACCTGGTGACCATGGCCGTCAGCCGCGCCAACCTGCTCACGCCCCTGGACGACGCCAGCATCGGCATCATCCCCAAGGCCTTGGTGCTGGGCGGGGGCCTGGCGGGCATGACCGCCGCCCTGGCCATCGGCGACCAGGGCTTCGATGTCCACCTGGTGGAACGGGAGGGCTCCCTGGGCGGCAACCTCCTGCGGGTGAGGCTGCTCCTGGACGGCGATCCCCAGGCGATGGTGGACGACCTCGTCAGGCGTGTCAACGAGCATCCCCGGGTCCACGTGCACCTGGGACGCCAGGTGGAGGACATCGCCGGTTACGTGGGCAACTTCACCACCAGGCTCAGCGGGGGCGAGCAGCTGGACCACGGCGTGGTCGTGGTGGCCACCGGCGGGACCTCCCACCAGCCCTCGGAGTACCTGTACGGCGCCGACCCCAGGGTCGTCACCCAGCTGGAGTTCGAGGCCCAGCTGGCGGTCGCCGAGGACCTGCCCGACACCACCGTCTTCATCCAGTGCGTGGGCTCCCGCAACGAGGAGCACGCCTGGTGCAGCCGTGTGTGCTGCGGGGCCACGGTCAAGGAGGCGCTGCACCTCAAGGACATCAACCCAGGAGCCGAGGTGTACGTCCTCTACCGGGACATCCGCACCTACGGCCTGCGGGAGGACGCCTACCGCGAGGCGGCGGAGAAGGGCGTCATCTTCATCAGGTACGAGCCCGACGACCCACCGAGGGTGGTCAAGGAGGGCGAGGGCCTGTCGGTCCAGGTCTTGGACGAGGTCCTGGGCGACTCCCTCGCCATCCCCACCGACCGGGTGGTGCTGGCCACCGCCATCATGCCCCAGGCGGACAACAAGACCTTCGCCAAGATGCTCAAGGTGCCCCTGTCCAAGGACGGGTTCTTCCTGGAGGCCCACGTGAAGCTGCGACCCCTGGACTTCGCCACCGAGGGGGTCTTCGTGTGCGGCATGGCCCACTGGCCCAAGACGGTGGACGAGACGGCGGGCCAGGCCTACGGTGTCGCCGCCAGGGCGGCCACCATCCTGTCGCTGACCAAGCTGGAGACCGAGGGGATCGTCAGCAGCCCCGACCCGGAGCTCTGCCGGGGGTGCGGACGCTGCGTGGATGTCTGCGAGTACGGCGCCCCCGAGCTGGTGGAGACATCACCCGGGGTATGGGTCTCCCAGGTCAACGAGGTGCTTTGCAAGGGCTGCGGGAAGTGCGCCGTCGCCTGCCCCACCAAGGCCATCTCGATGCGTCACTTCACCGACGACCAGATTGACGCGATGCTCGAGGCGCTGCTGCGGGGGGTGAGCTAGATGACGGCCTTCGAGCCAAACGTCGTGGCCCTCTGCTGCAACTGGTGCTCCTACGCGGGCGCGGACCTGGCGGGCGTGAGCCGCGTCCAGTACCCCCCGAACGTGCGCATCCTCCGCGTCATGTGCTCTGGCCGGGTGGAGGTGGGTCACATCATCCGGGCCCTTGAGATGGGCGCCGACGGCGTGCTGATCACCGGCTGCCACATCGGGGACTGCCACTACATCTCCGGCAACGAGCAGGCCGAGAAGGCCGTAGCCGCCACCAAGGAGATCCTGGCCGTCCTGGGCATGGAGGACAGGCTTGGCCTGGAGTGGATATCCGCCGCCGAGGGCCAGAAATTCGGCCAGGTGATGACCGACTTCGTGGAGAAGGTCAGGGCGCTGGGCCCCAACCCCATGAAGGAGGCCAAGGTGAGCCGCGGAAGGCCCGGTGACATCCCCGGTCGGCTGGAGGACCTGGTGGACGAGACGGGGGTCTTGTACTGCCTGGAGTGCGGCAAGTGCGAGGCCACCTGCCCCATCACCAGGATGGAGATCGCGTACTCCCCCATGCTCATCGTGGAGGAGGCCCTGCGGGACCTGCCCGAGGAGCTGGAGGCGGACAAGGGGCTGTGGAACTGCATCACCTGCGGTCTTTGCAGCCATCGGTGCCCCTCCGGGGTCGACTTCCTGGAGTTCGTCCGCCGCGCCCGGGAGGTGGAGCCGTCGTCCTGCGACCGCTGCGCCCACGGGGGCGTGTTCCACGCCCTCTCCGGTATCATGGCCAACGAGGCCGTCAAGCAGCCAGGGAGGCTGGCCTGGGTCGATGATGACATCCAGGTGGCCGAGAGGGGGGACCTGCTGTACTTCACCGGCTGCCTGCCCTACTTCGAACCGGTGCTCTGGGACGTGGACGTGCATCCCCAGGGAGCCCTCAAGAGCACCGTCCGGGTCCTCAACCACGCGGGCATCACCCCCGTCGTGATGGCCGACGAGAGGTGCTGCGGCCACGACCTGGTCTGGAGCGGCCAGTCGGGGACCGCCTTCGCCGAGCTGGCCCGCCTCAACGTGGAGGCCATCAAGCGCACGGGCGCCAAGCGGGTGGTGTTCACCTGCCCCGAGGGCCTGCGCACCTTCGCCAAGGACTACCCCAGGGTGCTGGGCGAGGACGCCATCGACTTCGAGCTGCTCCACATCACCCAGCTGTTCGCCCAGCTCATCGAGGAGGGCGCCCTGGAGCTCCCCGAGGCGGGCGGGGAGGAGGAGGAGGAGAAGGAGGAGGCTGTGCCCCTGACCATCCAGGACCCCTGCCGCCTTGGCCGCCACATGGGCGAGGTGGAGGCACCCCGGAAGGTGCTGTCCAGCCTGCCTGGCTACGAGCTGCGGGAGATGGAGCACAACGGGCTCAACGCCCACTGCTGCGGCACCTCGTCGTGGCTCAACTGCGGCACCTTCTCCAAGCGCATCCAGGTGGAACGGATGCAGGAGGCGGAGGCCGCTGGGGCCGACCTGGTGGTCACCGCGTGCCCCAAGTGCTTCTCCCACTTCAACTGCACCCTCAACGAGCCCGGGTCCGACGACCTGCCACCCAAGCCGGCGGTGGAGATCGTGGACATCTCGGTGCTGCTTTCAAGGACCCTCGGCCTGGAGGGGGGTGATGACCGATGACCAAGGATGAGAGCGTCCTCATCATCGGGGGCGGGATAGCAGGCTTCCAGGCCGCCCTGGACCTGGCTGCTGCGGGCGTGCAGGTCCACATGGTGGAGAAGACCCCCAGCATCGGGGGCCGCATGGCCCAGCTGGACAAGACCTTCCCCACCAACGACTGCGCCATCTGCATCCTGGCCCCCAAGATGATCGAGACCTATGGCCACAAGAATATCCACGTTCGCACCTACGCCGAGGTCCAGAAGGTGTCAGGCTCCATCGGGAACTTCCAGGTGGAGATACTCCAGAAGGCCCGCTTCGTGTACGAGGACAAGTGCACCGGTTGCGGAGCCTGCATGGAGAAGTGCCCCAAGAAGGTGCCCTCGGAGTACGAGATGGGCCTGGCCGACCGGAAGGCCATCTACTTCCCCTTCGCCCAGGCCGTGCCCCGGGTGGCCACCATCGACAAGGATGCCTGCATCCACTTCAAGACGGGCAAGTGCCTGCTCTGCGTCAAGGAGTGCCAGGCGGACGCCATCGACCACAAGATGGAGGACGAGGTGGTCACCGTCGACGTGGGCGCCATCATCGTCACCACCGGCTTCGATGTCTACATGCCCAACGATATGGCCGAGTACGGCTACGGCAGGTACGCGAACGTGGTCACCGCCATGGAGTTCGAGCGCATCATCAACGCGGCGGGTCCCACCCAGGGCCACATGCAGCGCCTCTCCGAGGACAAGGGCAGGCCCAAACGGCTGGCCTTCATCCAGTGCGTGGGCGCCCGTGACGTGCGCCACGACCGGCCCTACTGCAGCGCCGTGTGCTGCATGCACTCGACGAAGGAGGCCATGCTGGCCCGGGAGCATCACTCGGACACGGACTCTTGGATATTCTACACGGACATGCGGGCCTTCGGAAAGGGCTTCTGGGAGTACATCCAGCGGGGCGAGCGTGACTACGGCATCAACTACATCCGGGGCAAGCCCGGCGAGATCATCGAGGACCCGGAGACGAAGAACCTGACCCTCTACTACACCGACCGTGAGGCCCGAAAGGTCGAGGCCCTGGAGGTGGAGATGGTCATCCTGGCCACCGCCCTCGTCCCCAGGAAGGACGCGGCCCAGGTGGCCGAGACCCTGGGCATCGGGATCGACCAGTACGGCTTCTTCACGGCACCCAACGAGATGATGCCCACGGACACCACCCGGGAGGGCGTCTACATGGCCGGCTACTGCCAGAAACCCATGGACATACCCGATGCCGTGGCCCAGGGCAGTGCCACCGCCGCCCGGGCGATGGAGGCCATGGCCACCCATCCCAAGGGCGGCAAGGACGGCAAGGAGGTGACGGCGTGAGCCACCCCGAGGAGCCCAGGATCGGTGTGTTCGTCTGCCACTGCG
The DNA here is from genome assembly GCA_965369625.1 of uncultured Thermoplasmata archaeon. Lineage (GTDB taxonomy): Archaea > Thermoplasmatota > DTKX01 > DTKX01. The sequence continues at coordinate 89,618 of CBDUQW010000003.1, forward strand.
GTAGCAACATCGGAGGCTGGCTGGACGTGCCCGCGGTGGCCGAGTACGCCGGCACCCTCCCCCACGTGGTCCACGCCGAGGACAACCTGTACACCTGCGCCGAGGACGGACTGCAGGCCATCAGGACGGCCATCAAGGAGCACGACCTCAACAGGGTCATCGTGGCATCGTGCACGCCCCGGACCCACGAGCCCCTGTTCCAGGCCACGTGCGAGGAATCCGGGCTCAACCGGTACCTCTTCGAGTTCGTCAACATCCGCGACCAGTGCTCCTGGATTCACATGAAGGAGTGGGACGAGGCCACCGAGAAGGCCAAGGACCTGGTCCGCATGGGCGCGGCGAAAGCTGCCCAACTCGTGCCGTTGGACCGGTCCACGGCCCCCGTCGAGCCCGTGGCCTTGGTCCTGGGTGGCGGCATCACCGGAATGACCGCCGCCAAGTCCATCGCCATGTCGGGCTTCGAAGTCCACCTGGTGGAACGCCGCTCGGTCCTGGGGGGCCTTCTCAACCACCTGCACCGCATATGGCCCACCGAGGAGGACCCCAAGGAGCTCCTCGAGCCACTGCGCAAGGACCTGGAGTCCAACGAACGGGTGCACATCCTGACGGGCACGGAGCTGCGGGACCTCAAGGGCTTCGTGGGAAACTTCGAGATCACCGTGGGCCCCACCGGCGGCGGGGGAGAGGTAAGGACCTTCCGGGTGGGCACCGTCATCGTGGCCACCGGGGCCGACGAGATGAAGCCCGACGGCCTGTACGGCTATGGCGAAGTGGAGGGGGTCGTGACGGAGCTGGAGCTGGAGGCGATGCTCCGTGACGACAAGCTCCCCGACCTGGCCAACGTCGTCTTCATCCAGTGTGTGGGCTCCCGCGGCCAGCGGGTCACCTACTGCTCCAGGGTCTGCTGCATGACGGGCATCAAGAACGCGATGGAGCTCAAGGAGAGGTCCCCGGATGCCACGGTGACCATGCTGTACCGGGACGTGATGGCGTACGGCGTCTCGTACGAGGACCTCTACCAGCGGGCCCGGGTCAAGAGGGTGCAGTTCGTGCGCCATCCCGAGGGGGAGATCCCCAAGGTGGAGCAGGGCGAGGACGGAAAGGTCCGTGTGACCTACAGGGACATCATCCTGGGACGGGACAAGGTGGTGGACGCGGACATGGTGGTCCTCTCCACGCCCCTGGTCCAGCACGACGACGCCCATGAGCTGGCCCAGATGCTCCGCGTGCCCCTGGGGCAGGACAGGTTCTTCTTCGAGGCCCACGTGAAGCTGCGGCCCATCGACTTCGCCTCGGACGGCATCTTCCTCGCCGGCACCGCCCACGGGCCCAAGGACATCGAGGAGAGCATCGTCCAGGCCTTCGGCGTCGCTGCCAGGAGCCTCACGTTCCTCAAGGCCGGCCAGGTGCTGTCGGAACCCATCGTCGCGGTGGTGGACGAGGGGACGTGCATCGGTTGCGGCGACTGCATCGAGGTGTGTCCCTACGGCGCCATCGCCCTCAAGGAGGGCGGCACGCGGGGCCAGGTGGCCGAGGTCAACCCGGGCCTCTGCAAGGGCTGCGGGACGTGCCCGGGGGCCTGCCCCAGCAGCAGCATCCAGCAATTGGGCTTCACCGACGGGCAGATACTGGCGATGATCAAGACGCTGGCCGAGGGAGGTGATTGATGTGACCAACAACGGATGGGAACCCAAGATCCTGGTGTTCTGCTGCAACTGGTGCTCGTACGCGGGCGCCGACCTGGCGGGCGTGGCCCGCCTCCAGATGCCCACCAACTTCCGCGTTCTCAGGGTCATGTGCTCGGGACGCTTCAAGCCGGAGTACGCCTTCAAGGCCCTGGAGCAGGGTATCGACGGCGTCTTCGTCCTGGGGTGCCACATCGGCGACTGTCATTACCTGGAGGGCAACCACAGGGCGAAGAAGCGCTTCGAGGTCCTGGAGGACATGATGGCCCACCTGGGCGTGGAGCCGGGCCGCATCAAGATCGACTGGGTCTCCGCCTCGGAGGGCGTCCGATTCCAGGCCGTCATCACCGAGTTCGTCGAGAACATCAAGGAGCTGGGGCCCTCGCCCCTGGGGGGTGGTCGCTGATGTCCGATGAGGCGAAGGCCGTGGTGGCCGACGTCCTGGCCAAGGGCGAGGTGGACGGCGTGCTCTGCCTCCGGGAGGCCGACGGCGCCGTGGGCCCCCACTACTACAAGCAGGGGGACGACCTGGACGGATTGGTCCTCTCGCCCAAGTACTCCCTCCCACTGGTGCTGCGATGGTTCCACCGGTACTCACCCGACGCCAAGGTCGGTGCCGTGCTCCGCAGCTGCGAGGAGAGGGCCCTGGTCGAGCTCTCGAAGCGCCGCCAGGTGGACCTTTCCATGGTGGAGGTCATCGGCCTGGCCTGCACGGAGGAGGAGGCCAAGGAGTGCGGTTGCGTCCTTGGAAGTCCCACCAACGTCATGATCGGGGTGCCCACCGACGGGCTCGGGGAGAGGAGGAAGCTGAAGGACCTTCCACCCGCAGAGGGTGGCGACCGCCTCGACTTCTGGAAGGCCGAGTACGCAAAGTGCATCAAGTGCTACGGCTGCCGGAACGTGTGCCCGGTGTGCGCGTGCGAGGACTGCATGATGGCTGACCACGACTGGGTGAGGGGAGGGACCCTCCCGCCCAAGTTCGCCTCCTTCCACCTCATCAAGGCCTACCACATGGCCGACCGTTGCGTCGAGTGCCTGGAGTGCGAGGCCGCGTGCCCCGTGTCCATCCCCCTGGCCGAGCTCTATGGACGACTGCTGCGGGACGTGGAGCGGCGCTTCGGCTACGTCACGGGGGCGGACCCCGAGGAGAGGCCCCCGCTGCTGACGACGCTCATGGACGAACCCATCCTCGAGGATGAGGAGGGAGGTGGCTAGGATGGAGTACAGGTCAGTGCTCACCACGTGCCCGTACTGCGGCTGTGGCTGCAACATGTTCCTACAGGTCATCGATGGCCATCTGGTCGGGACGTTGCCCTCGAAGACCCACGAGATCTCCAGGGGCTCCCTCTGCATCAAGGGGTGGAACGCCCACGAATGGGTCGAGAGCCCGGACAGGCTCAAGACCCCCCTCGTCAGGGGTGAGGACGGGGAGCTCCATCCCGCCACCTGGGACGAGGCCTTGAAGACCATCACCGACAGGCTCAGCGCCATCATCGACGGGCACGGCGGGGACGCCGTGGCCCTGCTCTCGTCGGCCCGGTGCACCAACGAGGAGAACTACCTGATGCAGAAGCTGGCGAGGGCGGTCGTTGGGACCAACAACATCGACCACTGCGCGCGGCTGTGCCACGCCTCCACCGTCGCGGGTCTGGCCGGGACGCTGGGCAGCGGCGCGATGACCAACTCCACGCCCGACATCCCCCTGGCCGACTGCATCCTGGTGACGGGCTCCAACACGGTGGAGCAGCATCCCCTGATAGGTTCCAGGGTCATCCTGGCCAAGCAGAGGGGCGCCAAGCTCATCGTGATCGACCCCCGGGAGACGCCCCTCTCGAAGATGGCGGACATCTGGTTGCACCAGCGGCCTGGAACCGACATCGCATGGCTCAACGCCATGATGCACGTCATCCTGCGGGAGGGCCTGGAGGACAAGGGGTTCATCGCCGAGAGGACCGAGGGCTTCGAGGACCTCAGGCCCGTCCTCGACAGGTACACCCCCGAGGTGTCGGAGGAGATCACCGGCATCCCCGCGGCCGACCTAGAGGCGGCGGCCATGATGTACGCCGAGGCGGACAAGGGGTGCATCCTGTACTCCATGGGCATCACGCAGCATACCCACGGCACCGACAACGTCAAGTCGGTGGCCAACCTGGCGCTGATGACAGGGAACATGGGGAGGAAGGGCACCGGTGTCAACCCCCTCCGGGGCCAGAACAACGTCCAGGGCGCCTGCGACATGGGGGCCCTGTACAACGTGTTCCCCGGCTACCAGAAGGTGGCCGACGAGACGTCCCGGCTCAAGTTCGACGAGGCCTGGGGCGCATCGTGCTCAGCCGTGACCGGTCTCACGGTCGTCGAGATGATGAACGCCGCCCACGAGGGCGAGTTGAAGGGAATGGTCATCCTGGGCGAGAACCCGATGCTGTCCGACCCGGACATCAACCACGTCCGGGAGTCGCTGGAGGCCCTCGACCTGCTGGTCTGCATCGACATATTCCTCACGGAGACCGCGGCCCTTGCCGACGTGGTCCTCCCGGCGGCCTCGTGGGCCGAGCGGGACGGGACCTTCACCGCCACGGACCGCAGGGTGCAGCGCATCCGCAAGGCCATAGAGCCCATTGGCGACAGCCGTCCCGACTGGGAGATCATCTGCGACATCGCCAAGGGTTTGGGCGGCCTTGGCTTCGACTTCGACTCCCCCGAGCACATCATGGAGGAGGTGGTCAAGGTCACGCCCCAGTACGGCGGCGTGACCTACCAGCGGCTGGATGGGGACGGGCTCCAGTGGCCCTGCCCCGACATCGACCATCCGGGCACGCCCATCCTGCACGTTGACAAGTTCGCCCGGGGCCTGGGACTGTTCAGCCCCGTGGAGCACCAGGAACCCAACGAGCTGCCCGACGACGAGTACCCGATGATCCTCACCACCGGACGCATGATGTTCCACTACCACACGGGCACCCAGACCCGCAGGACCCACGCCCTGAACAAGGAGATGCCAACGGGCATGGTGGAGCTGAACCCCGAGGACGCCAAGCGCCTGGGCATCCAGGACGGGCAGATGGTCGAGGTCAGGAGCCGTCGCGGGACTATCCACATCCAGGCCGACGTGAGCTGGAAGGTGCAACCCGGGGTCGTGTTCATACCCTTCCACTTCGCCGAGTGCGCCGCCAACGTGCTGACGAACCCGGCCCTCGACCCCGTCGCCAAGATACCGGAGTTCAAGGCCTGTGCCGTGGCCGTGGAACCCGTCAAGGGAGGTCACTGAGATGGGACTCGAGGACGCCTACGAGAAGGCATGGGACGACATCGGCCACATGAACGTGGGCGAGATGTGCCACCTGGCTGGATTGCCCCCGCCCGATGGAAAGGGGCACATCTGGGTACCCCTGCTGGGCGAGAACTTCGCCGTCCACATCGAGGAGCAACAGGTCCTCCTGAACGGCACCGAGCCCGCGCGGCCCGACAAGGGGCTCATCGTGCTCCACTACCTGGTCGGTGCGATGTCCATCGAGCCCACGGGCAACCTCATCTCCTTCCGCGAGCTCAGGGGAGGCGATGTTTACTGGAAGGCATACGAGGGCAGGTCCATCACCCGGCTCCAGGACTTCTTCGGGGAGCGTCCCGAGGCCCTCCACGGGGCCGTCAAGGGGATGGAGCACAAGAAGGCCTCCATGGGGGATGTGGGCTACATCATCACAGCACTGCCGAAGGTCCCTGTCACGGTGGCGGTCTGGCGGTCCGACGACGAGATCCCCGCCTCGGCCAACGTGCTGTGGGACGAGACGGTGAAGTACTACCTCCCCACCGAGGACGTGGCGGTCCTTGGGGGCATCGTCGCCTCCGAGCTGATCAAGCGGGCCCCTCTCGATTGAACGACTCCCCCGAAACCCTTCCCACCCACATGTCCAGCTCGTCCCTCGAGTTGATGTTGACGAAGCAGTCCGCGTCAAGCTCACCCGATGCGACAAGGGGTTCTATCGGGACGTAGGTGACGCTGTCCAGTTCATCCAGCAGAACCCTCATCCTCAACCTCCCCTCGGTGAGCTGGGATAGCAGGACGGGGAGGGCCGTCCTCGAATAGAGGGCGCACAACGGCTCGATCCAGCCGTTCTCCCAGCGGGGTACCACCGCATCCGCCTCGCCCTGCCCGTCAAGGACGAGGGGCAGCCGGGGGTCCACGTTGGGCATGTCCGAGCCCACCACGAACACCCTTGGATACCTCGCATGGAGCAGCGCGCCGTGGATACCCGACTTGGGGCCGCCGCCTGGCATCGGGTCTGTGTGTGCGGGCAGGTCGGCCGGTTCGGTGGCACCGGGAGCCATCTGGAGGAACAGGTCGTCGGTGACGGTGGAGAGCCTCTCCAGGAGCCAGTGGCACAGGGGACGCTCCCCGGCCATCTCGAGGGCCTTCTCGGAGCCGAACCGCCGGGACATGCCACCGCAGAGGATGGCCACGCTAATCCCAGGCGATGTGGTCCTCTCCTGCGTAGACATTGAACCTTCCTCCCCTGAGGAAGCCCACCATCCCCAGTCCGTTCTCCCGCGCTATCCCGACGGCCCCCGTCAACGGCGCCCCCCTCGAGATCACCAGGGGTATCCTGGCGCGCACGCACTTCATCGCCACGTCCGATGAGATGCGCCCCGTGGTGTAGAGGGCCGTCGAGCCGGGGTCGATGCCCCCGAGCAGGGCCTTCCCCACCACCTTGTCCACCGCGGTGTGCCTGCCCACGTCGAAGGCCTCCAGCACAGGTGAGCCCTCCACATCGAGGAGGAAGGCGTAGTGGAAGGCTCCCGTCTCGATGAACAGCTCCGACCTGTCACGGACGGCCCGGGGGATGCCCGCGATGGCCTCGGTCGACATCCCCAACCTTCCCTCGATGGGCTCCAGGGGCTTGACGGGCCATATGGAGGGTGCGCCGCACTCGGTCTGGATGAGGCCCCGCTTGCAGACGCCGTCGACGGAGCCTGGTACCGTGGCCTCATCGACCAGAGCGGGGTCCAGCTCCACCAGGACCTCCTTGCGGTCCCCACGGTCGGCCACGGTGACGGCGAGGACCTGGTCGACCCTCCTGATGAGGCCCTCGCAGTATAGGTGCCCGAGGATGAACTCGTGGAGTGACTCGGGTGCCATGACGATGTCCAGGATGCCCAGGGGTTCCACGTGGAGAGTGACCCTGGCCTCCTCCGCGACGACGTCGGGGCCCCTCGAGGTGGTCCCGTCGCGCCACCTCAGGACCTCCATCTCCCTGGTTATCCTGTCATCCGTCACCTGGGTCCTCCTCCGCGATTGATGGCCAGAGCTGGTAATAAAGCTTCGCGGCTCGCCCGCTGATGATGATGGCTCAGTCGTCGCCGACCTGGTTCTTGGCCGCCTGTAGGGTGTTCTTCATCAGCATGCAGATGGTCATCGGACCGACGCCACCGGGCACCGGGGTGATCTTGCTGGCGACCTCGACCACCTCGTCGAAGGCCACGTCGCCCACCAGCCTGTATCCCTTCTCCTTGGTCTCGTCGTCCACCCGGTTGACGCCCACGTCGATGACGACGGCGCCGGGCTTGACCCAGTCACCCCTGACGAAATCGGGCACGCCCGCCGCCACCACCAGGATGTCGGCGGTGCGGCACACGGCCGGCATGTCCTTGGTGCGGGTGTGGGCAACGGTCACCGTGGCGTTGGCGCCAACCTTCTTCTGGAGCAGGATGGCGGCCACGGGCTTGCCCACGATGTTGGACCTGCCCACAACGACCACGTGGGCGCCCTCGGTCTCGGTCCCCGAGCGCAGCAGCAATTCCTGGACGCCGTGGGGCGTGCAGGGGAGCAACAGGTTGTCCTCGCCGACCAGCATCTTGCCTACGTTGATGGGGTGGAAGCCGTCCACGTCCTTGGCGGGGTCGATGCGCAGCAGCACGTTGGTCTCGTTGATGTGCTTGGGCAGCGGCAACTGCACCAGGATGCCGTGCACCTTGTCGTCCGCGTTCAGCTTGTCGATGAGGGCCAGCAGCTCCTCCTCCGGGGTGTCCGCCTCCAGGCGGATGGTGTCCGAGCCTATGCCCAGCTTGGCCGCCTTCTTGCCCTTCATCCTGACGTAGACCTGGGATGCCGGGTCCTCGCCCACCAGAATGACAGTGAGGTGGGGCGGTAAGCCGTGCTTGTCGATGAAGGCCTGGATATCGCCCTCCATCTCCCCGTAGATCTCCTTGCTGACCTCTTTGCCTGAGATAATTTCTGCCGTCACCTTGACCACTCCCGATTGTGAACCCCCTGGAGGGGGGCCTTGGAACACATTCGAGCCCTTTAAACGTTGCGCCCCCTGGCTCCATCCATCGACGAGGGTATCCTCGAGCATCCCTTTGATCGCATGGACCGATCCTTGCTCTTGCTGTCCGAACCGACCGATCCGTCAGGGTTCATCGGTCATAACCGACAGATGAAGCAGATGGGTATATCTCGACCACGAGGGAATATCAAAAGCGGTTTCGTGCTGGGTTTCCTATTTGCAGCTATCGCGAAGTCCAGGGGAATGAGCAGCGAGAGGTTCCACAAGGCGTACTATCGGTACACCTTCTACATCTCCATACCCGCGGTCCTGGTCATCTACATCATCACCTCAAGTACCAGTGAGGTGCCCCAGCTGTGTGCTACTCATTGATATTCATCGTGGTCCTGTTGGACGTGACGTCCACCTACATGGCATGACGTAGATGTTCTGGTAAAGGTTTTTAACCAGGGTGGACGGTAGACCGGCGAGGCGCTCACATGTGCGAATCGAAGGTATACCTCCTGAAGGGGGATGAGAAGGAGCACGTCATGGACGACGTCGTCCGGATGGAGGTCGAGGAAGGCGGGGTCCGCGTCTTCGATATAATTGGAAACGAGAGGTTCGTCGAGGGGGCCCGCGTCTCGTACGCGGACCTGCTGGCCCACCAGATAATCCTGGTCAAGTGAGGGGGCTTCGGCGTGGCGTGGCGCATCTCCGTAGCTGGCAAGGGGGGGGTGGGCAAGACCACCATCGCGGGCCTGCTTGGCCGCCTCTGGGGGAGGCAGGGCAGACCGACCATATTGGTGGACTGCGATCCCTCCACCAACCTGGCCTCCGCCCTGGGCATCGAGGCGGAGGTCCGCCAGGAGATGGTACCGCTGGCCTGCGACCACGACCTCGTCGAGGACAAGGTGGGCGTAAGGCCCGGCGAGAGCTACGGGCAGATGTTCCGTCTCAACCCCGAGGTGGAGGACATACTGGAGAAGTACGGGATGGAGGGGGCCGACGGCACCACCCTCCTCACACTGGGCACCATCTCCACCGGCGGGGCCGGCTGCTTCTGCCCCGAGAGCGCCCTCCTCAAGGCCCTGATGAGGTACCTGGTGTTCAAGCGGGACGAGATCGTCATCATGGACATGGCGGCCGGTGTGGAACACCTGGGCCGGGGCACCGCCGAGAAGGTTGACATGATGCTCATCGTGGTCGAGCCCGGTGCCCGGTCGGTGGACACCGCCATCCAGGTCAAGGACCTGGGGAAGGACCTGGGCATCAAGCGCTTCTCCGCCATCTTCAACAAGGTGCCCGAGGGGACGGACCTTTCCATCCTCGAGGGGAAGCTGGAGGCGGCGGGCATCACCGTCGTCGGCCACCTTCCCTTCGACAGCGCCCTCATGGAGGCGGACATGGTCGACGTCTCCGTCATGGACCACGCGCCCGGTTCCAAGGTGGAGAAGGCGATGGAGGAGATGCTCCCCCGCATCGAGGGGCTCATCTCCGTAGCGCCGTGACGGTCCCCTCGCACCCGGGGGCGGGCAGCGTCGGGTCCTTAGTACACGAACGCAAGCTCCGGCCCTCGATCCCGGCCCCTTTCTAGGCCTGCCGAGGACGAACGGTTCGAGGGGGCGCTGGGGTGCCGTCCCAAGAGGGGCGAATCCGGCATCCTCAATGCACAATACTTATTACTGGCTATTACTATCCGGCGCTGGGCCACATCACCGGTCCAACCACTTGGGACAGTATTCAGAGGTCGAGGTGTTCCTAATGAGGAAGGTCAAGTTCGACAAGGAACTATGCATCGGATGCAAGCATTGCCATATGGCTTGCCTCGTCCGCCACAGCGAGTCGGGAGATATCAATCGCATCCACCTTGAACGAGCGGTCACGCCACCGAGGTTGAGGGTCCGCTACGAAGACGAGAAGGACAAGATATACGTCCTTCGCTGCCAGATGTGCAAGAAGCCCAAGTGCGTCGAGGTATGCGAGCATGAGGGCATGGTACAGGACGAGGACGGCTTCGTGCACTTCACCAACGAGTGCACCATGTGCCTGGACTGCGTAGAGGCCTGTCCCTTCGATGCCATTTTCGTCGAGAGGGGCGAACCTTACAAGTGCGACCTATGCCTTGATTTCACCATACCCGCCTGCGTGGATGCTTGCAAGGTGGACGCGATGACGTTCGTAGATGTCTGAGGTCACATTTACATGATTTGGATTCCACGGAACTCTATAGAGGAGGATATAAATTTCAGGGAACGTTCGAGGTGATGAAATGACACCACCACAAAATAAGACCGCTGACAAGGCGGTAGAATGCCTAATGAATGAGGCCCGCACGGAGGGGGTCTCAACGGCCTGGACCCGATTCCAGGAGATGCAGCCCCAGTGCGGCTTCGGGGATCTGGGCCTGTGCTGCCGCACCTGCCTGATGGGACCGTGCCAGATCCACGTCTACGGTGGAGGTCCCACCAAGGGGATATGCGGTGCTACGGCCTACACGATCGTCGCGAGGAAGATCGTCCGGATGGCGGCTGGAGGATGCGCGGCGCACTCCGACCACGGACGACACATCACCCACGTCCTCAAGGACGTGGCCGAGGGCAAGGCACCCGCCTACCGGGTGAAGGACCCAGCGAAGCTCAGGTGGGTGGCGGAGCATGTGAACATCGCCACCGATGGAAAGGACGACCTCCAGCTCGCCGGCGAGGTGGCCGACGCCATGCTCGAGGAGTTCGCCAGGCAGGACGGGGCGCCACTTCGCTGGACCACGGGATTCCTTCCGGAGAAGCGCGTTAGGAAGTTCAAGCGCCTTGGTGTGCTCCCCACGAACATCAACACCCATATCGCCGAGGCCCTCCACCGAACCCACGTCGGCGTGGACGCCGACCCCGTGCCCCTCATCTTCCTGGCCCTTAAGGTGGCCATCGCGGACCTCGCGGGGGAGCACATATCCACCGACGTTAGTGATATCCTCTTCGGCGCTCCGCGGTACAACCGCACAGTCACCAACATGGGAGCGCTGGACCCGAAGAAGGTGAACATCGCGGTCCACGGCCACAACCCGGTCCTTCCGGAGGTCATGCTCGATGTCATGGAAGAACTGGAGGGCGAGGCCAAGGAGGTTGGTGCCGAGGGCATCAACCTGGTAGGCATCTGCTGCACTGGCAACGAGATACTGATGCGCCGCGGCATCCCCATCGCGGGCAACTTCTCGTCCCAGGAGTACATCCTCCTGACGGGTGTCATCGACGCCATGGTATTCGACATGCAGTGCATCATGCCGGGCATCGCCCCCATCGCCCAGAGCCTGCACACGGAGCTCATCTCCACCTCGGACGTGGCCCGTATCGTCTCCGACACCCACATCGAGTTCCATCCCGAGACCGCAACAGAGGACGGCAAGAAGATCGTCAGGATGGCCATCGCGGCCTTCCAGAACCGGGACAAGGACACGGTCCTCATCCCAGATATTACCGAGGACACCATCGCGGGCTTCTCAGTGGAGCAGATCCTGGAGACCCTCGCCTCGTTGAACCCGGACAACCCGATACGGGCCCTGAACGACGCCCTCCGCTCCGGGGAGCTCAAAGGCGTCGTGCTGCTCGCGGGATGCAACAACCAGAAGCAACCCCACGACATTACGCACCTGAAGTTCGTGCAGGAGCTCGCCAAGAACGACGTGCTGTGCGTTGCCACCGGCTGCATAGCCATCGCCTCGGCGAAGGAGGGCTACATGGCAGCCGACAGCGGGGAGCGCTTCGCCGGACCTGGACTCAAGGCCTTCCTCGACCGGTTGAGCGAAGCCTCGGGTATGCCCATCCCCGTGGTCTGGCACATGGGCTCGTGCGTGGACAACTCCCGGGCGGCGGACCTCGCCACGCTCATGGCCAACGACCTCGATGTCGACATCCACAATCTGCCCTTCGGGGCGGGAGCACCGGAGGCCATGGCGGAGAAGGCCGTGGTCATCGGTTCCTGGTGCGTCGCCCTCGGGTGGCCCACCTACGTGGGGGTGCAGCCCTTCATCTACGGGAGCCCTCTGGTGACCGAGATCGCAGAGCGGACGGCCCGGGACGTGTACGGCGGGTACTTCATCTTCGACACCGATCCTGTCGCCGGTGCTAAAGCCGTCCTGAAGGAGCTGGAATATCGAAGATGGCGCCTGTTCGGACCAGCGGGGTTGATAACGTGACCGAGTACTACGAGAGCTACGAGCACCTCACCAACGAAGAACTCTACAGGCGTGCCATCGACGGAGCGATAATCGCCACCGGCTACGCGGACCAACTCCTCAACGAAGCCATCAACACCCTGGGGGCTGACAAGGAGATAGAGTACCCTGATACCGCCTACGAGGTCCCCGTGGTCTACGGTTTCAGCGACTTCGAGGTCCACACGCTGAACGACCTGCCCCAGGTGATCGGTTACGCCCGCAAGCGCATCGTAGAGGTCCCAACCCTGGAGAACGCCATGATAGCGGGCGAGTCGACGCTGTTCGCAGCCGATGTGGTGGAGATACTCAAGTACGCATGGGACGACAACCCCTACGCCCACAGGGCCCCCGAGGTGGGTTTCGTGGGAGATGCCTGGGTCCGCAAGTTGGGCATATCGCTGGTGGACGACACCATCCCGGGTGCAGCGGTGCTGGTAGGCAAGTGTCCCGACCCCGAGGCGCTGGCCAAGATAGTCGTCGACCTACAGAACAAGGGAATGCTCATCATGGCGACCTTCGACACCATCCAGCAGATAAGGGAACAGAATATCAAGGTCGGCCTGGAGATCATGCTCTACCCCCTTGGCTTCTTCACCGCCGTCATCCACGCGGTGAACATCGCCGTCCGGTCGGGCATCTCCTTCGGCGGCGTGCCCCGGGGTCACACCCAGGAGCTGAGGGATTACATGCGCAAGCGCCTCAAGGCCTTCGTGCTCCACTTCGGCCCCCACGACTACGTCAAGGTCACCGCCGAGTTCGGCGCCATGTACTGTGGCTTCCCGACCATAACCGACCAGCCCCTGGAGGAGGAGATCCCCGACATGTTCGTGTACGAGCCGGACTACTCGAAGATGGTCCAAAGGGCTATCGAGATCCGGCCCATCAGCGTCAAGCTCAAGGAGATCGGCATCCCCGTGCCCTTCGGCCCCGCCTTCGAGGGCGAATCCATCCGCAAGGGCGACATGTACTTCGAGGCCGGCGGCACCCGTACCCCCGCCTTCGAGATCGTCCACATGCGTAAGGACCGTGACGATGTGGAGGACGGGAAGGTCGAGCTCGTCGGCCCAGACCTGGACGAGATCGAGGAGGGTGCGCGTATCCCCCTCGCCATCATCGTGGAGGTCTACGGCAAGAAGATGCAGGCTGACTTCGAGAGCGTGGTCGAGCGTCGCATACACCAGTTCATGAACTTCACCAACGGCGGATGGCACACAGGCCAGCGCAACCTCATATGGATCCGCATGTCGAAGGACGCGGTGGCCAAGGGTCTCCGGATCAAGGACATCGGGAAGATCATGCACGCCAAGATCAAGGACGAGTTCGGCGGCATCATCGACCGTGTCCAGGTGAAGCTCATCACCGTGGAGGACGAGATGCAGAAGTACCTGCCCGCGGCCAAGGATAAGTACGAGGAGCGCGACGAGCGCATCGCCGGCCTGGTGGACGAGGCGGTCGACATCTTCTACACCTGCACGCTGTGCCAGTCCTTCGCACCGAAGCATGTCTGCGTCATCTCGCCCGAGAGACTGGGCCTGTGCGGCGCCATCAACTGGCTGGACGCCAAGGCATCCAAGGAGATCGCCCCGACGGGTCCCAACCAGCCCATCGAGATCGGCAAGTGCCTTGACCCGGTGAAGGGCGAGTGGGAGGGTGTGAACGAGGTTGTCATCCGCGACTCCCAAGGCAAGGTGGACAGGTTCTGCATGTACACCATCATGGACAACCCCACCACCTCGTGCGGGTGCTTCGAGTGCATCATCGGCATCATCCCCGAGGCCAACGGCATCATGGTGGTCAACCGCGAGTTCGGCGGCATGACCCCCGCGGGCATCAAGTTCTCCACCCTTGCCGGTTCGGTCGGCGGTGGCGAGCAGACCCCGGGCTTCCTGGGCGTCGGGCGCCAGTACCTCTACTCGAAGAAGTTCATCCCGGCCGACGGTGGCTTCCACCGCCTGGTATGGATGCCCAAGCAGCTGAAGGACTCCCTCGAGGACCATCTCAGGAAGAGGTGCGACGAGGTGGGCACGCCCGATTTCTTCGACAAGATCGCCACCGAGGAGGACGCCGAGACCTCGGAGGAGCTCCTGGAGTTCCTCACGGAGAAGGATCACCCAGCGCTCACCATGGACATGATGTTCTAGGCGAGATCTAGCAATCAACAGGAGGAAGGATACGATGAAGGTCGAATGGCCTAAAGAGAGGATTCCAGGTACGATCGGGACGATCGTCCTAGGCAAGACAGCGGACGATGGGGGGACCCGCAAGGTGTCCTACACCATCGGGGGAGGTTCCTCGATGCCCTTCATCCGTGCCGAGAACGGCACGCCCCACCGACCACGCATCGCCATGGAGGTGCACTCATCCAAACCCGACTTCAAGGGCGCGGCGGCCGAAGAGCTGGCCGGCGTCTGGGACGACCCCGTGGCGTGGGCGAAGGCCTGCGAGAACGACTGGGGAGCGGACCTGGTCTGCCTCAAGTTCACCGGCGCCAACCCCGACGGGGAGGACTGCTCGGTCGACGAGACCGCGGCCCTGGCCAAGGAGGTCCTTGACGCCGTGGGCGTTCCCTTGATGTTCTACGGTTGCGGCGACGAGACGAAGGACTCGGCCATCATGTCAGCCATAGGCGACATGATCAGGAACGAGGGCACCGTCATCGGCGTGGCCGAGAACGACGCGTACAAGTCGATGGCCGCAGCGGCCATAGCGTTCAACGCCCACCTGGTGGCCTTCTCCAACCTGGACATCAACCTGGCCAAGCAGCTGAACATCCTCCTGCTGGAGTACGACTTCCCCGCCGACCGTATCATCATGGACCCCCTCCAGGGTGCCCTGGGCTACGGCGTGGAGTACAGCTTCTCCGTCATCGAGAGGATACGCCTGGCGGCCCTCTCGGGGGACAAGACCATCCAGATGCCCCTGGTGTGCGACGTGTCCATAGCCGGGAACTACCGGGAGGCCTACGAGCCCACCGATGGCTGGGGAACCCCGAACACCCGGTCCGTCCTCTGGGAGGGGGTCACCGGTATGTCCTCCCTAACGGGCGGGGCCGACCTGGTCATAATCCGCTGCCCCAGCACCACCAAGTACCTGAACGGTATGCTCGACCGCATGATGGGGGGTGGTGACTGATGGGGCTTAGCGCCATCGAGGTCTACAAGCTCCTCCCCAAGACCAACTGCGGTGAATGTGGCCACCCCACCTGCCTGGCCTTCGCCATGCAGCTGGCCAACATGAAGGTGGAGCTGGCCGATTGCCCCCACGTGGAACAGGCAGCCAAGGACGCCCTGGGCGCTGCATCGGCACCACCCATCAAGCTGGTGGTCGTGGGCGAGGGAGACGGCAAGCTGGAGCTGGGCGACGAGAAGGTCCTCTACCGTCACGAGAAGACCTTCTACCACGCGCCACCGCTGGTGGGCATCATCGAGGACGGCTGGGACGCGAACACCATCAAGGACAAGGCAGGACTCGTCAAGTCCCTGGTCTTCGACCGTGTGGGACGCCAGGAGGGCATGAACGCCGTTGCCGTCTGGCACACCACCGGCGACATGGCCGCCGCGGCCACCACGGCCAAGGAGGCCTCGGGCATGCCCCTGGTGCTCATCGGTTCCGACGAGGGTGCCATGAAGGCGGCCCTGGGGGCGGTGGGCGGCGACAAGCCTCTCGTCGTGTCCGTCGAGGCAGGCTCCAACGCCGCCATGGTGGCCCTGGCCAAGGAGCACGGTTGCCCCGTGGCTGTAGGATCCGACGGTGGCCTGGAGGGTCTGGCCGACGAGGTCAAGGCGGCCAAGGACGCCGGGGTCGAGAACATCGTGATGCTGATGCGAGGAGAGCTGGGCGACCTGTTCAACGACCTCATCGCCGTGCGAAAGCTGGCCATCAACAAGAGCTTCCGGGAGCTGGGATACCCCTCCATGACCATCATCGATGGCGACGACCCAATCGAGAACACCCTGGAGGCAGCAACGCTCCTGATGAAGTACTCGTCGATGCTGGTGATGCGTGACTACTCGCCGGAGACCATCCTCCCGATGGTCACGCTGCGGCTCAACATCTACACCGACCCGCAAAAACCCATCCAGGTCAAGCCGGCCATCTACAAGGTGGGCGACCCGGGACCGGACGCGCCGTTCATGCTCACGTCCAACTTCTCGCTGACGTACTTCTCGGTGGAGGGCGACGTGGACAAGAGCAAGGTGCCGAGCCGCATCCTGGTCATAGACACCGAGGGCCTGTCGGTCCTCACCGCCTTCGCCGCCGGGAAGATGGAGCCGGACAAGATGGCCGAGGCCATCGAGGCATCGGGCATCGCCGACGAGATCGACCACAAGAAGCTCATCATACCGGGCATGATCGCCCGAGCCAGCGGCAAGCTGGCCGACCTGACCGGTTACGAGATCATCGTCGGTCCGAGGGAGAGCTCGGGCATCCCCAAGTTCCTGCGAGAGCTGTGATGGACCGGCTCACATGCCTGGAACGTGGCGCTTCGCAATGTCCTGCACCGCACGGTATGACTTGGCACGGGAGTCCAGCCCCATGAGCGAGACGCCCTGGAGGGAGGCCTCCTGCAGCTTTGGGTCCATGGGCATGGTGTTGACCTCGGTGAAGCCGAACTCCTCGGCGATGGGCCGCAGTATCTCCACGTCGGTGGCCCTGCTGACCACCAGGTGGAACGCCTTGACGTTCAGCTCCATCTCCTTGGCCAGCTCCCTCACCCGGGCCGCCGACTCGATGCCGATACGGGAGGTGTCCGAGATGAGGAACATCACATCCACGTTGTTGGTGGTGCGCCGGGACAGGTGCTCCAGGCCTGCCTCGTTGTCCATGACCACGTAGGCGTAGCCCTCCCCCAGGTTGTCCATGAAGGTCCGGAGTACGGAGTTGACGTAGCAGTAGCAGCCGGTGCCCTCGGGTCTGCCCATCACGAGGAGATCGAAGTCGTCCTCCTCGGCCATGGCGGTGCGCACCTTCATCTCCAGGTACTGGGGCTTGGAGATACCTGCAGGGAGGTCGTCCTTGTCCTTGAGCAGCTCCTCGCGCAGGTCCCCGATGGTCTGGCACTGGTCGGTGCCGAGCATGGCGCCGAGACAGCTGTTCGGGTCCGCGTCGATGGCCAGGACGGGGGTCTTGCCCTTCTCCACCAGGTGTCTGACCATCAGGGTGGAGAAGGTGGTCTTGCCGGTCCCTCCCTTTCCGGCCACGGCGATTCTGAAGGTCATTGGCGCACCTCGAAGCCCTGGCACGGCTCCCGTGTTAATCAAACTTTCCCCTTGGGGGTTGGGGCCCTCATCGGCCCTTCAGGGCCTCCTGGACCGAGGGGAAGCGCTCCAGGTCCGTGTGGGGGATGAACATCGCCTTGGTGAACTCATCCATGAAGGCGGCGCTGACGGACAGCTCGATGTACGTCATGTTCTCGAAGATGGCCGCCGAATCGCTCCTGGCGGTGTTCGAGAGCAGTGCGAGCCGGGCCCCCTCGAGGGAGCCGTTCCCGATGAACTCGTACTTCCACTCCTCTACGTCGGGGAGCAGGCCGAGGAGACGGGCCTTCCAGCTGTCTATGTACCGTCCGAACCCGCCCGAGATGTAGATCCTGTCAAGGTCGTTGAAGGAGACGCCCGCCTGGTTGACCAGCACGGAGCAGGCGGCGTACATCGAGGCCTTGGTGCGTATGAGGTTCTTGATCTCCGACTCCATGATGAAGACGGGAGCACCCGTCCCCGACTCGTCCCCGTCGGCGAGTATGTATCCCTTGCTATAGTCATCCTCGAAGAGCCGGTCGAAGGAGCTCACCCTGGGGTCCTCCTTCTTGGTGATGCTGCCCGCCCTGTCTATGATGTCGTTGAAGAACAGCTCGGCGGCCAGGTCGATGAGGCCCGACCCGCATATCCCGATGGGCTTGGTGTCGCCGATGACCTGGTACTGTGGCTCGCCGTCGACGATGGCAACACGCTCGATGGCGCCGCGGGACGCCCGCATGCCGTGCTGGACCTCCCCGCCCTCGAAGGCTGGACCCGCGGAGCACGAGCAGGCCATGAGCCAGTCCTTGTTTCCCAGGACCACCTCGCCGTTGGTGCCCACGTCTATCATGAGGGACATCTCTTCCCTCTTGTGCATGCCGCACGCGAGCACATCGGCGGTGATGTCGCCGCCCACGAAGCCCGCCCGGGACGGCATCAGCAGCACGTTGGTCTGCTGGAAGATGGGCATGTCCACCTCCATCGGCTTAAGGCCGGCCAGCCGGCAGAAGGAGGGGATGTAGGGTTCCAGCCTGATGTTGGCGGGCGAGACGCCCAGGTAGAGGTGCTCCATCACGGTGTTGCCGGCCAAGCTGGCGGCGATGATGTCATCGGGGTCGGCCCCGGATTCGTCCACCAGCTCCTCGATCACCTCTCTGACGGTGCCCCGGATCGCCCTCATGAGCTGGTCGAGGCCGTCCTCGTTCTCGTTCGCATGGCTGATGCGGGCGATCACGTCCTCGCCGAAGGCGATCTGCGCGTTCTCCCGCGCCGCCGAGGTGATGTTGGACCCGTCCCTGAGGCTGATGAGCTTGCCCACCACGGTGGTGGTGCCGATGTCGATGGCCACGCCGTACTGGGAAGCCGTGGTGTCGCCGGGCTCCAGGCGGATGAGCCTGTGGGGCTTGGGCCCCAGGGAGGCGGTGGCCGTTACCTTCCAGTCCGCATCCCGGAGGATGTCCGAGATCTCGCGGAGGAGCGGGAGGGGTGCCCGGAGCTGCGCGAGGCCGAGACCGAGGCCGCGGGAGATGCGCATGAGGTCGCATATGTTGTCGGCGACCGTGGGCTCGGGTAGCTCCATGTAGATCTTCTTGACGATGGGTGAGAGCTCCACGACGCCCTCGCGGGACTCCTCCAGGATCTGGGCCGCGTCGGTGCGGGAGCCCGGAGGCACCGTGACCGTCACGTCCCCGATGGGCCGGCTCATGCACGCCAGCGTAAGGCCCTGTTCGGGGTCGACGTGGGGAGGTGTGGGGGCCAAACGCTCGAAGTCGCCGTCCACCTTGACCAGGCATCTTCCGCAGAGGCCCTGACCTCCGCAGGGTGAGTAGATGTCGACCTTGGCCCGTTGTGCGATCTCGAGGACCGATTTGCCGATGGCGACCTCCTTCTCGACCCCTTCGGGCTCGAAGGTCACCTTGATGGTCCTGCCCTCCTCCTTGCCCGACAACGTACTTTCCTCCGTCCGTGATAATCCCGTCAGTGCTTATCTTTTTGTTGGCAGACCCGCTCCAAAGGGTAAGTTTCAAATGTCCTATTCACCATACGCCAGCGGGTGGATTTCCCATGATGGTCATCAGTGAGAAGATTAACGGCATGTTCAAGAAGGTCGGACGTTGCATCGACAACCGGGACGTGGACGGCCTGCAGGCGATCGTGTACGCCAATGTGGACATTGGCTCGAACGCCCTGGACATCAACACCGGCCCCGGCCGCGACAATGCCGCAGAGGACATCGTCTGGATGATCAAGACCGTCCAGGAGGTCACCGACCTGCCCCTGTCCATCGACGCGCCGGTGGCCAGCGTCCTCAAGGCGGGCGTGGAGGCCTGCGAGAACCCCATCATCATCAACTCCATCCCCGCCGAGGGCGAGAGGATGACCACCCTCTACCCCATCGCGGCCGACCACGACGCCTCCGTCATCTGCCTGACCTTCTCCGAGAAGGAGGGCATCAACCTCTCGGCGGACCGCAGGGCCGAGCTGGCGATGCTCCACCTGGCCACCGCCATGGAGTACGACATCGAGCCCGACAGGCTCTTGTTCGACCCCCTCATCCTGCCCATCAACTGCGCCCAGGACCAGCCCCAGGAGGTCTTCGCGGCCCTGGAGATGTTCAAGAACCTGGCCTCCCCGCCGCCCGGGTCCACGGTGGGCCTCTCCAACGTGTCGGCGGGCATGAAGCACAGGAAGCTGATGAACCGCACGCTACTGGCGATGCTCTGCGCCCACGGTCTCACCTCGGCCATCATGGACCCCTTCGACGAGGACCTCATGAACGTGGCCAAGACCTGCGAGATCATGATGGACGAGAAGCTGTACGCCGACGACTACCTGAAGGCGTGAGCGGTCTCATCGCCTGTGGTTCGTCAAGGCACACCCGAAGGACTTTCTAAGGGTTCCAGGGTACAGCACGTAGCGAAGTGAGTGGAATTCCATCCACACATATCAGTGGTCACTAGTACGTTCGTGCTTCCGTCCCGGTGGGAGCATTATTCCCCTACTGTTTTCCACTGTCTGCCTTCCTAGCCCCTTCAGTGTAACAGGATCTTATCGGTCCCGACGGGCTCACAGGAGCCTGGAGAAATCATCGTAGACATCCTTTCGATGGCCCAAGTAGAGTATCAACACCCGCTCCGTCCCGTGGTCGATCTCGTAGATGGCGCGGTAATCTCCTATCCTCAAGCGCCAATACTCCGAGTGTTTCAACCTCGTTCCCTTCTTGGGTTCAGTACCCAGGATGAGGAGCCTATCCCTGATCCTTCCCCTCAGGTCGGCATCGACCGACTCGAGGAAGGCGTGGGCCTTCGGATGGAGCAGTATCTGGTAGCCCATCCGATTTACTCCAGGGGTATCAGTTCCTCAGGATGTTCCTTCGCCTCCCTGCTCCTCTCGTTCAACATCCTATAAAAATCGCGGGTCCTCTCCCGCTCCTCGTACTGGGACAGGATGACCCTTATCGCGTCGCTCCGGCTCTTGAACCTGCCCTCCTCGACCCATCCATCCAATGTTTCGAGCAGTTTTTCCGGAACCCTTACTTGAACCTGGCTCATGGTATCAGGTAAACACATGCGTTTACAAAGTATATCCATTTTATCGTTTCTAACAGGTCACTTGTCGTTTATGTACTTCCAGGAGGGGGTTGAGGAAAAGTGTCCCCATGCTCTGTACTGCCAGAGATGAACCCTCCGACGATCCAGAAAACTGCCGAATCAACTCATCGTCTGTACCAGATCCCCCGATACTTGCCGACGATCCTTATTGCTGGTAGGGAGGGCTAGTGTTGTAAGAGGGAAATTGATCAGATAATCACAGTGAAACAACATCAATGCATAATGTCCATATTAACCGAGGAATTTGATACTTAGCGAAGGAGCAATTAAATTAAAATGTGTAAACCAAAGACATGTGTCACCCCTTTGCCATAAGGAAGTGACGAACAAAC
>CBDUQW010000004.1:0-107677 GCA_965369625.1 uncultured Thermoplasmata archaeon
AGCTCAAGAAGGCAAAGGATGCCACCGGGAGGGAGAAGGCCAAGGCGAAGGGGATACAGGAGGAGCTGGACGAGGCCAATGCCCAGATGCAGGAGATGGAGGTCCGGGTCCAGGAGCTGGAGGGTGACCTGAAGGGCACGGCGGACATTGACAAGGAGCTCAAGAAGGCAAAGGATGCCACCGGGAGGGAGAAGGCCAAGGCGAAGGGGATCCAGGAGGAGCTGGATTCGGCCAATGTCCAGACGCAGGAGTTGGATGCCAGGGTCAAGGAGCTGGAGGATGACCTGAAGGAGGTCGGCTCCCTCGACAAGGCCCTGAACAAGGCGAAGAAGGACCTGGAGAAGGTGAAGGAGGCGACCAAGCAGGAGGCTGGGAGGGCCAAGGATCTGGAGACCCAGCTGGAACAATTGACGGCTACCACCAGTGAGGTTGAGAAGATCAAGGGTGAGGCCGAGGCCCGCATCGCGGAGCTCGAGGAACGGGTCCTCAAGCTGGAGGCCGACCTGAGCCGCGGGGCCGAGGAGGCCCAGGCGGCCCTTGATCGCAAGGAATTGGAGATCGAGGAGGCCAAAGCGGAGACGGAGTCGGTCAAGGCGAGGGTAGAGGAGGCCAAGCTCCAAGCGAGGGAGGAGTCCAAGGACATCAAGACCGAGCTGGCGACGCTCAAGAAGGAACGGAAGGCGGCGGAGAAGGAACGGGAGGATCTCCAGATCCTGCTCGAGAGGGCCGATGCACAGATGCAGGAGACCCTCGCCACTGTTCGCGGGGAGCTCGATACGGCCAAGGCCGAGGTCGAATCGGCCTATTCGGAGAAGGAGGAGTTGATCGCCAAGTTGGAGTCTGGAGAGGCGGAGACGGGCGATGAGGTCGAGAAGATCAAGAGCAAGTACTCCGCGGTAAGGAAGGAGCTCCGGGCGAAGAAGGACGACCTGCTCGAATCCGAGAGCCGCACCGAGAAACTTGAGGCCAAGGTCGCTAAGATGGAATACGAGATGACGGTGGCGGAGTCCGCGATAGAGGGCCTGAAATCCACCACCGACGAGAAGGTGGCGGAGTCCGAGGGAGAGCTAGAGCAGCTCAAGGAGGAACAGGACACCCTGAAAAAGGAAAGGGATGGGTTCAAGGACGAGTGCCAGACCCTCGAGGAGGAGGTCGAGCGCCTCCGTTCGGAGGCAGCGGAGGTCGACCAGAAGGCTTCCACCTTGGACGAGGAGATCGCTGGTCTTAAGGACGAGATGGCCAGCCTCAAGGAGGAATCCGACTCCCGTCAGAGCAGGTCCGAGGAGCTCAAGGCCGAGATGGAACGCCTCGAGGAGGAGCTGGCAACCGCCAAGGATGAGTGCAAGAACCTTGAAACGATTATTGAGGAACTCGAACATCGAGGAAAGGCCGAGGTGGAGGAACGGGAGACCGTCCTCAAGAAGGAGGTCGCCCAGACCAAACGTTCCGCGACCGTGGAGAAGAAGAAGCTGGCCTCGAGAGCCGAGGATGCCGAGGAGAGGATCAATGACCTCGAGAGGGAGGCCGCTGCCGTCCAGTCACAGCTGGCCGAGACCATCGAGCAGAAGGAGGAGCTCGAGGCCCTGCTGGAGGGTGCCAGGGGAGAGGTCGAGGCCCTGGCGACCCGAGTGGAGGAAGCGGAGCAGAGGAGCGGCCTCATCGAGGACGAGGTGTCCAGCCTGGAGAGCAGCCTCTCCGAGGCCCTTGACTCCAAGGAGACCATCGGGAAGGACCTGGAGAGGCAGGTGATGGATCTCGAGGCCCTGAAGGCAGAGGCCGCCGAGGTCCAGATGACCAAGGATATGGCCGAGGAGATGGAGGGCGAGGCCAAGCGGCTCGAGGAGGAGGTGAACGCGCGCTCCGACGAACTGGAGGCGACCAAGGCGGAGCTGGCGGCCGAAAGGGGAAGACTGGAGGCCATGGAACAGGAGCTGGCCCAGAAGGATACCTCCATAGCCTCTCAGCAGGAGGAGCTGGAGAAGGTCAGGAGCACGACCCTCCAGGACCTGGAATCGAAGCAAGCCGACCTGGACGCGACGATATCGACCATGATGGCCGAGGAACGCGAACGCCTGGAGGAGTACCGAAAGGAGCTCGATGAGCGGAATGACGGTCTGGACCAGCGGGAGACGGCCCTCGAGGATGGTGCATCCCGCCTCGACGATATGGAGACGAGGTTGAACGAGAGGGACGCCACCTTGGAGGCGCAGGCCGCGGAGCTCAAGGCCCGAAAAGAGGAGGTCGATGGCGTCGAGGAGCGTCTCACCGATTGGGAGACGGAGCTGGATGACCGGGGTTCCGAGTTCGAGAAGAAGTCCCATCGCGTCGAGGGTCGCGAGACGTGGATCAAGGAGAGGGAGGATGAGGTGGAGGCACGTGCCTCTGATCTCGACCAACGTGAGAAGGTGTTCAGGGCTCAACAGCTGGAGATGCAGGAGCTCAGGTCACAGCTGGATTCCCGCTCCGCTTCCATCGACGAGCAGGCCTCCAGGATGGACACCCGGACCAATAAGCTGGAGGAGAAGGAGGCCAAGCTCGAGGAGAGGATGGAGGGGCTCAAGGCAACGGTCTCTCAGCTGGACGCCCACGAATCGGAACTGGAGGACATGGAAAGGGCGCTACATTCCAAGGAGACCGACCTGTTGGAGAGGTTCTCTGAGCTCGATGGCAAGCAGGGCACCGTCAAGGAGAGGCTCGATGCGCTGGGCCGCAAGGAGAAGGAGACTGAGGCCCTGAAGGCGCGCCTGGTAGGCGAGGAGCTGGCACTGGCGACCAGAACGGACGAGCTGGCCGAGTCCGAGCGGGACCTCATCGAAGAACAGAAGAAGCTCAGGAAGCTGGCCAAGGACATCGAGAAGGGCACGAAGGAGATGGGAGCCCTGGAGACCACCCTCCAGAAGCAGGAGGCCCGCATCGAGACGGACCGCAAGGAGCTTCTGGGGATGGAGCAGTCCCTCTCCGAACGCACCAAGGTCCTGGACGAACGGGAGTTCGATCTCAGCAGGACCTCCTCCGAGGGCGACAAGGTCCGGAAGCAACTGGAGGGTGTCAGGAAGGACCTGGAGACCAAGGCCGTGGAGCTGAAGGACAAGGAGGGAGAGCTGGAGGAAAGGGAGACCGTCCTGGACCAGGAGGACATCCAACTCCAGGACAGGATGGCGGAGCTGGAGGAGAGGGAGCAACAACTGTCCATCCTCGAGGCCAAGGCCAAGGCCCGCCTGCGCGACCTGGAACGCAGCGAGGGGGGGCTGGACCAGCGCTCGAGGGAGCTGATGGAGGCCCAGCGGGAGGCCCAGGCCAGGGTCGCCGAGCTGGACGAGGCCGTCGCCCAGACCTCCAACGAGCGCAAGCGGCTCATGGAGGAGGAGAAGCGGCTCCTGGAAGAGGATGCCAGCATACGGAAGCTGGAGAAGGATATCGCCAAGCGGGAGAAGAAGATCGTCATCTCCCTCGAGCGGCTGGATATGGACAAGGATGACCTGTCCCTTGTCCACCAGGAGCTGGAGGAGAAGGAGAAGGCCATCGAGGCCCTCGTGAGGGAGATCGAGGGACGAGAGAGGGCCGCGGCCGAGAACAAGGCACTCCACGAGGAGCTGCTCGCGGAGCTGGACCAGAGGGAGGAGCAGCTCACCGCCCGTCAGAGGGAGGCAGAGGACCTCCTGAGAACGCTCCAGGAGGATCAGGACGACCTCGAGGACGCACGCAAGGCGGTCGGGGCCTCCGAGAAGGAGCTGGCCCGGGAGAGGAAGGCCCTCGACAGGGAGCGAAAGGGTCTGGAGGCGGACCGCGACCGCCTGCAGAAGGAGCGGGATGCCCTCCTTGATGAGAAGGGTGACCTGGACAAGACCGTCAAGGACCACACCTCCAGGGTGAGGGACGTGGACCGCAGGGCGGACGAGTTGGCCAAGGAGGCCGAGCGGATGAAGGACCTACGTCGGGAACTGGACGAGCTCGAGGAAAGCCTCCGTACCCGTGAGCAGGAGATGGAACGGGGCTTCGACGAGCTCTCGGAGCAGCAGGAGGAGCTCGCCCTCCAACGGCGGCGTTTCGCCGACATGGAGGCGGATGTCTCGAAGCGGTCCGCTGCCCTGCACGCCCGCGAGACCGACCTCGAGCGCAGGCTGGATGAGGTGGAGGCCCGGCTTGCCGTATCGATCGCAGAGCGGGAGACCCTGGCGTCCCGGGAGGCCGACCTCGATGGACGTCTGAGGAAGGCGAAGACCGACGAGG
Organism: uncultured Thermoplasmata archaeon; assembly: GCA_965369625.1. GTDB lineage: Archaea > Thermoplasmatota > DTKX01 > DTKX01. Next base: position 4,231 of record CBDUQW010000004.1, read on the forward strand.
CTCGGGCCAGCAAGCTGGTCGCGAACGCCGAGAGGAAGAGGGCGGCCGCCGAGAAGCGGATGGCGACCCAGCAGAAGGACGAGGAGCTCCTGAGAAAGGAGCTCGAGGCGCTGGACCGCCTGCGGAAGGAGGTCGCGCGGCTCGAGGAGAGGCTGGAGAGGGACAGCGCGAAGGCGGAGGACCTTCGCAAGGAGTACGAGGGACGGTTGACCCGTCTCGAGGCCCGCGATGGCGAGGCCGACAAGCGCGCGAAGGAGCTGGATGAGCGGGAGAAGAGGCTGGTGGAGGTCAAGGCCCGCCTGGAATCCCTGTTCGGCACGCCACCCTAGCTAGACGATGCCAGCCCTGTCCAGGATGTTGTGGACGATCGCTATGCAGTGGTCGGCATGAAGTGACAGCGGTCCCAGCCTGACCTCCAGCGGGCCCCGGGACCTGACCAGGGCCAGCTGTTCATCCGAAAGGCCGGTGCTGTCGCCGACAATGAAGGTGACCCCGCCCGCATCACCAAGGTTCGACGGGAGGTCTGGACCGTCGACGGGGCCGTCCTCGTCCAGCAGGACCAGGGGATCATCCCCCAGGTCCTCGAGGACCCCCTCGAGGTCGCGCCTCGACACCTGGATGCCAGGCAACGCCTCCACCCATCTTCCGCCCACGGGGAGGGGCTCCTCCAGCGCCCTCGAGAGAAGGGCGACGGTGGAGCGTTCGTCGGGGTTGAGGTTGCGGACCGTCCCTCCGGTAACGCGGATGGCCTTGGGAGGGTCGGGAGGGCCCAGGGAGACGAGCACGAGGTCCGTGTCCCTCCTGAGGTCGTGGGAGATGAAGAGGGCTCCCTGCACGCAGCGTGCCAGCAGGTCCCACCGCCCTGCGCCACCACAGATGTCGTCGAGGGTGAAGTCGCGGGCCGTCCGGGCCCGTTGCCCGACCACAACGAATCGGCGCTTCGTAAGGATCCCTCCATGAAATGATCGATCACTGGCCCATGTCGAGGCCCTCGAACTGTTTCATGAGGGCCCGGCGCATCTTCCGGTTCGAGGTCATCCCCTTGATGGCCTTCCGGGACTGGTTGTACTGCTTGAGGAGGCCCTTCACGTCCTTCGGCTCGACGCCCGCGCCCTTCGCGATGCGCTTGACCCTGGAGGACTTGATTATCTGCGGTTTGTCCAATTCCTCGTCCGTCATTGATTCCATGATGACCCGGAACTGCTTGAGGCGTTCCTGGGTGTTCTCGATGTCTCCCTGGCTCATCCGGCCGGTCAGGCCGGCGGGCAGCATGTCGAAGATCTTGGACAGGGGCCCCATCTTGGACATGGCCTCCATCTGGTCGTACATGTCCCTGAGGGTGAAGCGCCCCGACATCATCTTCTTGGCGGTGGCCTCCAGGTCCTGCTCCTGGCCGAGCTCCTCCGCCTTCTCCAGAAGGGCCTGGAGGTCCCCCATGCCCAGCAACCTGGAGATGAAACGGGCGGGCTCGAAGGTCTCCAGCTCGTCCAGGTGCTCGCCGGTCCCTATGAACATCACGGGGGCCTTGGTCTCCTGCACCGCTGAGAGGGCGCCACCGCCCTTCGCCGTCCCGTCCATCTTCGTGATGACCACGCCGGTGATGCCCACGGCCTTGTGGAAGGCCTTCGCCTGGGGGCCCGCCTGTTGACCCACGGCCGCATCGATGACGAGGAGTATCTCGTCGGGCTGGGCCACCTTCGCGATCCGTTCCATCTCCCGGATCAGGTCATCCTCGAGGGCGTGACGACCCGCGGTGTCGATGATGACGACGTCCCGGTCCTTGAACTCCTTGAGGCCCCTCTTGACTATCTTCACCGCGTCCTTCTCCTTCCGGTCCAGGTAGATGGGCGTGTTGATCTGGTCCGCTATCTGGGCCAGTTGGTCCATTGCTGCGGGCCGGTGGACGTCCCCCGCGACGAGGCCCGTCTTGAGGCCCTTCTTGCTGAAGAACAGGGCCATCTTGCCCGCGGTGGTGGTCTTGCCCTGGCCGTACAGGCCCACGAGCATGATGCGCTGCCTCTTGAGCTTGACCGGCTTGGCCGCGCCCAGGATGTTCACCAGCTCGTCGTGGACTATCTTGATGACATGCTCCCTGTTGTTCATCCCCGGAGGGGGCTTCTCGGTGAGGGCCCGATTCTCGATCTCCCGGGTCAGATCGACCACGAGCTGGACATTGACATCGGCCTGGATCAGCGCCCGCTGTATGTCGCGGACCACTTCCTTGATCAGGTCCTTGTCGATGTGGGGGGCGTTCGCGATCTTGCGCAGCGTGTCGCGCAACGAGCTCGAGAGGTTGTCCAACACCATGGGGCGCACCTTGGCAGGCTCCCCCAAAGCGACAGGGGATAGATAACCCTTACCCCTCCAGCGGGCCCGATGGAGAACGGACTGGAGAGGGGGGGGACGGCCCGCGGACAATAATCCCCGGGCCGTGGGGGTGAGGGTTGAATGGGCTAGCTTCGTCAGAAGGGATGGGATGCACTCTTAACCAAAACCAGCTCTACCCTCACTGTAAGAATTATTCACCCGGGGGGATTTATACTTTTCGTCGTAAATCGAAAGGTATAAGAAAAAACGTACCACCCCAGGTATACTGGCTCTCCGTCTCAGTACCTCTCGGTCTGCAAGGAGAGCAGATCCTCGGTGGACAGCTTCTCGCCCTTCTTGAAACGGTCCATCATATCCTCGGCGACCTGCTTCTGGGCCTTCTCCTGGCGGTCCTTGCGGACACGACGGTCGCGACGACGTAGACCCGAGATGAACTTGTCGTAGTCGTGGACCTTCCGGATGAGGTCGATGTGGGCCTTGTGCTCGGCGTCGGCGAGCTGCTTGTTGTTGATGAAACGACCCTGGCAATCGTCAGCCTTCTTCCGGATGTCGTCCGCCTGCTCGTAGAGCTCGATCATGGTGTCATGGGCGGTCTGGGCCTGACGGGCCAGTTCGGAGACGTGCCGGTGCTGGGCCTCGGCCTCATCCTTCGCCTGTCGGGCATCCTTGAGGGCCGTCCGGATCTCCCGGTTCTCCTCCATCTTCTTCTCCTGATCGTCGATCTGCTGGTTCAGCCGCTGGATCTGGGTCATCAGCTCCTTCTCCTTGTCGGCTGAGAGGACCTGGGTCATGGCCTTGAACTCCATGGCCTTCCGCTCGTTGCGCAACCGGTTGAGGTTGGGACCACCCGTCTCACCCTGCCGCTCCCGCTTGAGCTGGTTGACCACCTCGTTGAACTCGGTGGCCTTCCTGTTCAGATCGTCACGTATCACCTTGGACTCCTTGACCTCGGTGTTGAGGCGGTTCCGTAGGTTCCGTTGCTCGTTGGCGGCCTGCACCAGCTCCCGCACCTGGGCATTGTAGGTGTCACGTTCCCCGGCCAGCTGCTTCGTGATGCCGTTGAGCCTGTCGCGCTTGAACTTGTGCTCCTCGGCCATTCCATTGAGGCGATCCCTCTTGCGCTCAAGGTCGGGAAGGACGTCCAGCGTGGCCGTCTCGATGTCGCCGTACTCGTCCCGGAGCTCGTCCGCGAAGGTGCGTTCGGGCTCCTTGGGCTCGCTCTCGGGCTTCGCCTCACCCTCGGGGGCCTTCCCGGCCGCCTCTCCCTTGGGAGCCTTCCCGGCCGCCTTGGCCTTGGGCTTGGCCTTGGGCTTGGCCTCGGGCTTGGCCTCGGCCGGGGCCGGGGTCTCGGGGGCTGGTCCGGAGGGCTTCTCGACCGCCTCCGCCTTGGGTCCCTTGGCAGGACCATCGGCGGGCTTCGCTGCAGGTTCCGCCGCTGGTTCCAGGGCGGGCTTCTCGACGGGTTCGGGTAGTGCCTTGGCCTCATCGGCCTCGGGGAGCTCCGGAGGCTCCTCGGTCGCCGGTAGCTTCTTGGGCACCTTCACCTTCCCGGGTCCCTTCGCCTTCTTCGGCTCCTTGGTCGCCTTGGGTTCCTTGACAGGTTCCTCGGAGGGTGCCTCGGGAGGTTCCTCCTTGGCCTTTCCGACCGGTTTCTTCGCCTTCTTCGGCTTCTTGGTCGCCTTGGGCTCCTTGACAGGTGCCTCGGAGGGTGCCTCGGGAGGTTCCTCCTTGGGCTCCTCCGCTGGTTCCTCCTTTGTCTTCACGACTGGCTCCTCCGTCTTCTCGGCCTTCTCGGCCTTCTCGACGGGCTCCGTCTTAGAATCCGCGGCCCCCTCGGGGACCTTTTTCTTCTCTTCCGCCCCTTGCTCCACTGCGTCCTCTTTCGTTTCGGTTACAGGCGTTTCGACGTCAGTGGGTTTCTCATCTGCCATGAATGGTCCTCTGGGCGGTCGTGAATACTGGCAGCCGGATGGTCCGACTCTTGGCCCAATACACTTCTTATTAATATAATTTGCTGACATCCGACGGGCTTGTTCTGTGCGATTGGTCGTTTTCAGGGCGATTTTGTACCTTCACCCACCTCCCGTACGAAGTTTTAATACTCGCAATCGTCATCGCACGGTTCCACAGAGAATGGCTTGGACGGTGAGGTGATGGAAGAGGTCTGGATAGAGAAGTACAGGCCGAAGTCCCTGTCCGATGTTGTGGGACAGAAGGAGATCGTGGAGAGGCTCCAGGCCTACGTGAAGAGCAAGAGCATGCCTCATCTCCTCTTCTCTGGAAGGCCAGGCACCGGTAAGACCACCTGTGCCATCGCCCTGGTCCGAGAGTTCTTCGAGGATGACTGGAAGCTCAACTTCCAGGAGCTGAACGCCTCCGATGAGCGTGGCATCGATGTGGTGCGCCACAAGATCAAGGACTTCGCACGGATGGCACCCATCGGCAGCGACTTCAAGGTCATCTTCCTGGACGAGGCGGATGCGCTGACCTCGGAGGCCCAGGCGGCCCTCAGGCGGACCATGGAGATGTACACCCGCACCTGCCGTTTCATCCTCAGCTGCAACTACTCCTCCAAGATCATCGAGCCCATCCAGAGCCGGACCGCCGTGTTCTCCTTCAGGCCCCTCCGACCCGAGGACGTCAAGAAGTATCTGGGCATGATCGCCAAGGTCGAGGGCCTTAAGATCGAGGAGGACGGGATGGAGGCCCTGGTCTACGTGGCCCAGGGCGACCTGCGCAAGGCGACCAACTCCCTCCAGGTGGCTGCCGTCCTGGGGACCAAGATCGACGACGAGGCCATCTACAGGTCCACCCAGACCGTAAGACCCGACGAGATCAGGGACCTCATCAATACCGCCCTGGAGGGCGACTTCGCCAAGTCGCGGAAGTCCCTGGAGACCATCCTCATCGATTACGCCCTCTCGGGGGAGGACCTGATCCGCCAGATACACCGCAACGTGTACGACCTCCCGATAAAGGAACGGGACAAGGTCCGCCTGATCGACAGGATAGGCGAGGTGGAGTTCCGGATGGTCGAGGGCGGCAACCCGAGGATACAGCTGGAGTCCCTCCTTGCCCACTTCGTCCTGATGGGAGAGGACCTCCTCTGAGCCTGGTTCCCATTCCCGGTACCCGCCGGGGAAGGATTAAGTACGGCGTCCCGAGATAGAAGTCCCCATGGGAGACCAGGAGCCCGAGAGGAAGGGGTTCGTCGACGGCAGGCTGGTCGTCGTCCTGATAGTGCTCGTCATCCTGCTCGGGATCGCCCTCATCATCGTGCCGATGGTGGTGTACCCCGATGTGATAGTCCACGAGGACAGGGCGACGCCCACCAACGGTTACATCACCAACGACTGGGTCGAGCTGGAACCCGGGACCTACGAGGTCTGGACGACCACATCGTTCTTCGGGTTCTTCGGTCTGGACCAACCCATCGTCTACGTAAACGACACTGCAGGTTCCCCCATCGATGTTGACGATATCTTCAGCGGCGATGACCGACGGATCGATGGCAGGTCCTGCCAGCACTTCGCCACCTTCGAGATCAAGGAGAGGGGCGACTACAACGTGACCATCATCGCGGGTCTGCTGGCAATGGATCTCACTGGCACCACCGACATCTACGTATTGGAGGAGCGTCCCGCGGCCTACGGCGCGATGCAATGGTCGGGGCTCCTTCTCATCCTGGCCGGCGTCGTGATCATGGTGGCAGTGGCCTTCATCCGATGGTCCAAGGGCGCAGACGAGCGGGAGAGGCAACGACGCGAGAGGGCCGCCCAGATGCCTCCGCCCTACCCGCCCCAGGGGTATCCTCCCTATCCCCCCCAGGGCCGACCCCCACCGCAGTACCAGCAGTACCCTCCACCCCAGTATCCACCACCTCAACCGCCCCCGCCGCAACCGGGATACCAGCCCTATCCACCACCACCCTCACCTCCACCTCCACCTCCGCCGGGAGCTCGGCCTCCGCCTCCCCGGCCTCCCATGGCACCGCCGCCGTACTGAGGCCGCACGGCCGAAACCCCCAAAAGGGCCGGGGTCAATCCATGGGAGATGAGCCGAGCCGAGGGGGAGCGCCGGGGAAGCGTCTTCCGGATGGTGTACGACGTGCTCATGGTCACGTCGGCCCAGTTCTGGATAGTGGCCGCGGCACCGTTCTACATCGGATGGTTCCTGTCCACCCGCACGATCTGGCCCGACTGGCAGGTCATCCTGGGCCTGATCATCGTGGGACCGATGATCGCCGGCTCCACACTGGCCTACAACGCCTACGCCGACACCAGGGTCGACCTCTTCAATCCCAGGAAGGCCCATCTTGCCTATGTCACCGGCTGGATCAGCCCGGAGGTGGTGCTCAACCTGGCCAGGGGACTGGCCATAATGGGCATCTTCCTGTCGCTGTTCCTGGGATGGGAGTTCACGGTCCTCATCGCCCTTTCTGCGCTACTCTCGTTCCTCTACTCCAATCCGTGGACCAAGCTCAAGAGCGTCGCCGGGGGCGACGTGCTGGTCAACATGATCGGCCTGGGCATCCTCATTCCCCTGGCAGGATGGGCCGCCTCGGGGGTCAGCATCTCGGAGTTCCCCCACTGGTACCTGCTGCCGATCCTCTTCGCCCTGGGCTCCCTCTACTGCCCCACCTTGGTACCCGACTACGAGGCGGACCGCAAGGCGGGATACAAGACGCTGGCCGTGACCCTGGGCCGGAGGCCTGTCGTCTGGCTCGGCCTCGGGTTGCTGGTGGCCTCCGTCGTCACCAACCTTGCCAGCGGCGCGATGGAGTACGTGCTCTCCCCCGGGCTCGTGATGCGGGTCTGGCCGATATACGCGGCCCAGGTCGTGATGTACGGCCTCTACAGCAGGGAGGTGTCCTACCGCGGGATGCTGGCCACAATAGGTACCCAGTGCATAGGACACGGGGTGGGCGTCGGTTTCATGATGTATGCCCTGGCGGGCATCTGGTCGGTGTGACGGCTACTTCCTCGGGGGCTTGGTCCGCCTGTACAGGAGCGCGGTGTGACCTCGCCGTTCCACAACCTCGGCCCCCAGCGCCTCGGCCAGGATCTCCGCCATGTCCCCCTCGGCGTCCCTCTCGCCCCCGGCGGCACCCCGCTGGAGCCGGACCTTGACCAGGTGGTTGCGCTTCAGCTGGGCGTCCAGCTCGGCCAGCACCCCCTCGCTGATGCCTCCCTTCCCCAAATGCACGGTGGCGTCTATCCGCTGACCCTCGGCGCGGAGCTTCTGTCTCAGGTCCTTGTCCATCTACATCATCCTCCATCCTCCACCGGGGAAGGCGCCTCGGGCACTGGCCTGGGTGCCAGGGGGATCCTGCTCACGTGGCCGCACCGCAGGCACGTCGTGACGACCCGGCCGCGATTGAGACGGGTCCTCGATGTGGTGCCCGGCAACAGGTACCCGTAGCATCCCCTGCAGAACCGACGGCGGTACGTGGTCGGGACCCTCACGTTGTATCGCATCCCGACCCGTCGGGCCATGTCGACGTATCGGTCCGCCATCTCCATCCGCCCCGCGATCGCCGCCCGGTCCGCCTCCTGCATCAGGAGGTCTATCCGTTCCCAGGTGATCTGGACCATCTCCTTGGTCCGTCTGCCACGGCCCCTTCGCGCCACGACCGCCGGTAGGCCACGGTCCCTAGATAACGCTTGCGGGGCCCATGCCTCGCGACATCTGTCAATATCTGCTCGCCCCGGGGGGAGGTCCAGGGGCGTTCCAGTGTGGGGCCAGACCCATCCACGAGGGGCCCCAGCGCATGGATGGGTCCCGGTGCCGCAAGGGGAAACGCCTATATATGGACTCCAGGGTACCAACGGGTGCCCATGGCAAATAGAGGCCTCGCCGTTCTGGTCATCGTCGTACTGGCCTTGTCGATGCTGCCGCCAGTGACGGCACTGGCTCCCGTCGATGGGACCGACGGGTCCGCGCCGGCGGAGGGTCCTGACCGCTGGTGGCTCACGTGGCCCAGCGACATGGACCGGGACGGCATCCACGACTGGCTGGAGGACCTGGCGCGGGACGCGCTCGCGAACGACCCCGACTCCCGGCTGGACATCGTGGTCGACCTCGAACGGGTGCCCAGCTCCATCGACGTGGCCCGCCTCGAGGGCCTGGGAATGGAGGTCCAGCACGTCTCGGTCTACGTGGACGCGGTCCTCGGCTCCGTCCCGGTGGGCAACCTCGACGCCATACGTGCCCTGCCCGGCGTCGTCATGCTGGAGGCCCAGGGACGCGGCGTGTTCTTCCTATCGTCGGCGGTCCCATCCGTCGGCATCGACTACGTCCATGAGGACCTTGGCTTCGATGGCACGGGCGTCACCGTGGCCGTGCTGGACACCGGCATCAACGCGAACCATGTCGCGCTGGACGACCTGGACGACTCGAGCCTCACCGACGACCCCAAGCTGGTGGCATTCTTCGACGCCTACGCCAACACCACCGCCGTCCCCTACGACTCTGGCGAGCACGGCACCTGGGTGGCGGGTATCGCCACCGGGACCAGTGGTGGCAACAGCCCCCACGTGGGAGGGGCTCCCGGCGCGAAGCTGGTGGGGGCCCGTATCGGCAGCCCGGGCGGGTTCCCCGAGTACACCGCCATGCGCGGCCTCGAGTGGGCCATCGCCAACAAGGATACCTACAACATCTCCGTCATGGTCTGTTCCTGGGGCATCGTCCTGGGCGGTCCCAACGACCACAACGGCAACAGCGCCATCTCCAGGGCGGCGGACAGGGCCGTCGAGGCGGGCATCAGCGTTGTGGTCGCCGCGGGCAACTCGGCGCTGTCGGCCACCGTCACCTCCCCGGGTGACGCCCACGACGTGGTCACCGTGGGAAGCGTGAACGACAACCACCGGATCTCCTCCTTCAGCTCCGAGGGTCCCACCACCGACGGCAGGACCAAGCCCGACGTGTGCGCCCCTGGAGAGGACATCACCGGGGCTTGGTCCAAGTCGAACACGGGGTACTACGAAGGCGACGGGACCTCCGCCGCGGCACCCCTGGTGGGCGGGTTGATCGCCCTGATGCTGGAGGCCAACCCGGACCTGACACCTGCCCAGGTCAAGCAGATACTCCACGAGGCCTCCGAGCACAACACCGAGTTCAACGCGAAGTACTTCCGGACCCCCAATAACGGCTACGGATGGGGCGTGGTCCATGCCCCAGGAGCCGTGAGCCGGGCCCGGGACCTCCGAGCCCCCTCCATCGACATCCCCGTCAGCATCGACTCCGGCGAGGAGCTGGACCTGACCATCGAGGGGTCCTACGTCAGGACGCAGTACACCGACCGGGGGGAGAACGGCCAGAGCCGTTTTGGCGACGACGAGGTCATCATAGAGATCACCGTCCCGGACGAATGGGACCGCCCCAGCAGGACCACCTCGACGATGGAGGGGGACATCATCGCAACTGGGACGCCGGCGGTCACGTCGGAGGACGGGCACTACCTGATAAGGGTCACCTACAGGGTGATAGACAATGTCGACTCCATCACCGTGGGGACGCCCACCATCACCTTCACGACCGTGGCCCCCGTCACGTCCTCGGCGGAGACCTACACCTTCACCACAAGGGAGACCCTCAACAACATGGCGGGACCGGAGGGACGCACCCGGGTCTCCGTGGGTGGCAACGTGCCCCCCGAGATCCAGCTGACGAACCCGGACGGGGGTTCGGACACCGCCGACGCCTTCTACGTCATCCGGTGGACCGACGACGACCCCGACGACAACGCCCGCATCACACTCTACAACGACCCGGACACCGACCCGGCCAACGGAAGGGTCCTGATAGTCTCCAACCTGGCGGAGGACCCGGAGGGCGAGGGTGACGCGTACGTCTGGGACACCTCCACCCTCGTCGAGGGGAGGTCGTTCTATATCCAGGCCGTCATCGACGACGGGGCCAACGAGCCCTTCTCCACCTACAGCGCGAGCGCGGTGACGATACGGCACACCGGGGGCAACTCGCCCCCCTCCATCGAGGTGCTCCAGCCCGACGGCGATGCCGACGTGGCCGACCTGACCTTCACCATCGAGTACCTGGCCTATGACCCCGACGACGTGGCCTCGGTCTCCCTCTACTGGGACGCCAACGATTTCGGCTACGACGGCACGACCATCGTCCGGGACCTGGACGAATCGGACGGGCTCGGGACCTACATCTGGGACACCTCGACCATGGAGGAGATGGAGAGCGTCTACGTCTACGCCGTGGCCAGCGACGGGCAGAACCCCCAGGCCAGGGCCTACGGTAGCGGTCCGCTGACCATCGGACACGACAGCGGTCCGAGGGTGGAGTACTGGTCCCCCACGGACCAGGACGTCCCATTGGACGAGCCCGTGGTGGTGACCTTCGACAGGGACATGGACCACGAGGCGACGGAGGCGGCCACCTCCATCGTCCCCTCCGTGCCGGGCACCTTCTCCTGGACGGCGCAAACGATGTTCTTCACGCCCGCTGGGGGCTGGACAGCGGAGACCGACCACACGGTCACCGTATCGACCGGGGCCCTTGACGCAGAAGGCGAGGCCCTCGTCGAGGTCCACCAATGGTCCTTCAGGACCACCATCAGCTCCACGCCCACCGACCCACCGACGGTGGCCATCACCACGCCCGTGCAGGACGCGACCGTCTCGAGCTTCGTGATGATAGAGGGGACGGGCCGGGACATCGACGACAACGGCAAGGTCGAGGTGCGGATCGACGGCGGCGACTGGATGAAGGCCACCGGGACCACGAACTGGTACCTGACGTGGGATTCCGAGCAGACCACCGACGGTCGTCACACCATATCGGTCAGGGGCACCGACGGAAGGGACAGGACGGGGCCGGTGGTCACCGTGAACGTGACCGTCCGGAACGCCCCGAACAACCCGCCCGCCGTAGAGACCGTGGGGGACCTGAGGGTCAACCCAGGCCAGCTTGTGAACTTCATGATGGTCGCCTCGGACCCCGACGGTGACGACCTCACCTTCTCCGACGACGTCCTCCTGTTCGACATCGACCCCGGGACGGGTACCATCACCTTCACCCCCGCCGAGGCGGACGTGGGCGTGTGGAGGATCACGATCACGGTGTCCGACGGCACCCACCAGACCAAGACGACATTTATAATAACCGTGGAACCCAAGGGGGAGGATGAGGCCGTCCTGGGCCTCCCATTCACCTCCACGCAGCTCCTGGCTGCCATCGTGCTCCTCTTGATAGTCGCCGTCATCATCGCGATGGGGCTGCGCTCGAGGCGCCGCAGCCGGGCTGGTGAGGGGACGGACGCCACCACGTCCCGTACCTCACGGGGGGACGCAGCATGAAACCTTCATCTACGATATGGTCGCTCTCACATCCCATGCGACGGAAAGCCCGACCGCGCTGGTTCCTGGCCATCGCCCTGGTCACCCTGCTGGCCCTGGCATCGACCGCGGGTACGGCCCAGGGGCCGAGGACCGCAGTCCACCGGGTCTCCGGGGTCACCGGGGCCGACCCGGCCGAGGCGCCGACCCACCAGGCCCCCCTGGGCCTGGAGGACGGGCCCTGGTGGGAGACGACCACCATGGACGCGGACGGTGACGGCATGTTCGACCAGCTGGACGCCCTCGTGGACAGCGGTTCCATCAGGCCCGTCGACGTGCTGGTGGACCTCGACCACACCCCCACGGACGCAGAGGCGATGACCCTGGCGAACCTGGTGAAATCCCCCGGTTGGGCCCTGTTCCCCAGCATCGACATCGTGGGCCTGAGGGCCGTCCCCCCGGGGGCCCTGCACCTGCTCCTGGAGGCTCCTGGCGTCGTGATGCTCGAGCCCCGCATTGACGCCGTCCCCCAGCAGGACGTGGCCTCCCCTGCCATCAAGGCCAGGGAGTCGGACTTCTACAGCCCCAACACCGCCTGGGAGCTGGGCTTCACCGGCGACGGCGTCATCATCGCCATCATGGACACCGGCGTGGACGACGCCCACTCCGCCCTGACGGGCAAGTTCGTCGCCGGCGTCGACTTCACCAAGCTCAACAGGCCCTACACCTATCCACGGGACGGCACCGTCAACCCCGACGACCAGGCAGGCCACGGCACCACGTGCGCCGGCATCTCGATGAGCACCGGGGCCCCTGGCGGGGAGTACATGGGCGCTGCCCCGGACGCGCTGCTCATCGACCTTCGGATCGGCACCCGGTTCGGGTTCTCCCCGGGCGAGTTTCCCCAGAACACCTACGACGCGGCGCTGCAGGCCATCGACTGGCTGGCCAGCCATTCCGACACCCGGTGGCAGGGCGGCACCCAGGGCATCGACGTCAACTCCCTTTCCTGGGGCATCCCCTTCGACGGAGCCTCCGACGGGACCGATGCGTACTCCCGTGGTCTGGACCAGGCGGTGCTGGAGGGCATCGTCTCGTGCGTGGCCATCGGCAACGAGGGACCTGACAACACGGGCATCACGGGCATGTCCGCCTCGTCCCGCAGCATCATCGTGGGCGCCCTCGACGACCTCAACACCATCCTCCGCGACGACGACATCATCGCCCCCTATTCCACCCGGGGTCCCCGTCACGACGACGGCGACGACTACCCCTACGACGAGTTGATGCCCCACATCACCGCACCGGGCACGAACATCAATGGAGTGGTGTACGAGAACCGCGGCGGCGACGGCTCCGGCGGTGGCTACGGTGGAAGGGGCTCTGGCACCTCCTACGCGGCCCCCTACGTGGCGGGCATCTCGGCCATCCTCCTCGAGGCGAACCCGTCCCTCACCCCCCTCGTCCTGCGCGAGATCCTGATGGCCACCGCGGAGCGCCGCGGCGACCCCGAGTTCCCCACCCTGGACCCCTTCTGGAACGGCGACTTCGGCTGGGGCATGGTGGACACCTACTGGGCCACCTACGTGGCCCTCGAGGTCGACGACGTCCCTATGGTGGACACCGAGCTGCAGGCCTTCGTCACCAACATCAGCGGTGCCACCCTGTCCGACCCCCACCTGATGGTCGAGGCCATCGCCTGGGCGCGCGTCGGCGAGGTGGACCACCTGGAGTGGCGCGTCGACCAGGGCCCGTGGAGCGACACCGGCATCGACGACGGCGAGACCACCTTCGAGGTGGACCCCGTCGATATCGGCGAGGGGACCCACGTCCTCGAGGTGCGGGCCATCGGCATCGACGGCCATCATTCGGTGTGGAGACCGGTGGAGTTCAACGTCACCCAGTCCGAGGTGGACTACGCCAACGCCTACTCGGCGGCGGGCAGCATCGGTTGGTGCCTCGCCGGCGTGCTGCTGGTCGCCATCGCGGCCGGCTACGTGTGGTTCAGGCGCCGGGACCTCATCCACAAGGGCCTGGACAGGCTTGGCATCGAGAGGTCGCAGTAGGACGCCTCGACCACGTTGGAAACTCGAATCCTTTAAATATCCGGTCTGCTGTGGGGCCGTCCATGTGCGCCCACAAGACGGAGGACGAGTTCAGCGAGTGGTACAATCGGCTCATCGAGGAGGCCGAGCTCTCGGACAAGCGTTATCCGATCAAGGGCATGAACGTCTGGCGGCCCTACGGCTGGCAGATCATGACCAACATCGACTCGTGCTTCCGTCGCGAGCTTAACGCGACGGGCCACGACGAGGTCAACTTCCCACTGCTGGTCCCCGCCACCGAGTTCGAGAAGGAGGCCCAGCACATCAAGGGCTTCTCCGACGAGGTCTACTGGGTCACCAGGGGCGGCGGCAACGAGCTGGATGTCCCGTTGCTGCTCAGACCCACCTCGGAGACGGCGATGTACCCCATATTCAAGCTGTGGATACGGTCCCACGCCGACCTCCCCCTGAAGACGTACCAGCTGGTCAACGTTTTCCGCTACGACACCAAGATGACCCGCAGCTTCATCCGCGTCCGCGAGATCCACTTCTTCGAGGCGCACACCTGCCACGTTGACTTCGAGGACGCCGAGAGGCAGATCGCCGAGGACCTGGAGATCTGGTCCAAGGTCTCCAAGGACCTGGCCCTGCCCTACATGACGGCAAAGCGGCCGGACTGGGACAAGTTCCCGGGCGCATTCTACACCATCGGCTTCGACGTGCTCATGCCCGCGGGCAGGACGATGCAGATGGCCTCCGTCCACCAGTACAGGTCCAACTTCAGCGAGCCCTACGAGATCACCTACGAGGACGAGAACGGCGAGCACCAGCACGTCCACCAGACGACCTACGGCATGTCCGAGCGGCTCATCGGCGCCATCATCGCCGTCCACGGCGACGAGAAGGGCATCGTGCTGCCCCCCGTCATCGCTCCCAAACAGGTCGTGGTCGTGCCCATCTACAGGAAAGACGACGCCGGCGAGGTCGTAGAGGCCGCCAGGCAGCTGGCGGAGGAGCTGGACGAGGCCGGCATCCGGGTCCACCTGGACGACCGCGACCTGCGCCCGGGCGAGAAGTACTACCACTGGGAGCGCAGGGGGGTCCCGATACGCCTCGAGCTGGGACCGAGGGACATCAAGCACGGGCAGGTGACCGTGGCCGTCCGCGACCTGGGAGAGAAGTCCACCGTCCGCCGCGACGAGGTGCTGGAGAAGGTCGAGGAGGCGATGTCCGAGATGCAGTGGAGGCTCCTGGACAAGGCGGAGAAGGACCTGCGCGACCGTACGACCGACCTTCCCGACATCCCGTACGACTACGACCTGGAGGACGTGGCCAGGGTGGGCTGGTGCGGCGAGGAGGACTGCGCCACCCAGATGGAGGTCAACCTCGAGGTAACGTTCCTCGGCGAGGACATGGACCTGAAGCAGCCCCCCATCGAGAGGTGCACCACCTGCGGCGCGACCTCCAAGGCCACGGTCTACGTGTCGAGGACTTACTGACGAGGGGCTCGTCCCCCTCCGCCAAGAAAAATGGGACCTCAGGCCCGGGCCTCTTCCTGCTCCCGAACGGAGTAGAGGAGGGTGCCGGCCAGGCCCAGACCGACGCAAATGATGGTGATGGTGTAGACCGCCAGGTCGGTCCAGGTCCCGTACATCGCCCCCCAGATGAAGTAGAAGCCGATCCCGAAGGCGAGGAGGACCATGTAGAAGACCTTCGGTATCAGGAGGGGCATCTCCATAACCGGCTCTTCCTGGGGCATGCGAGGTGCGCATGGGCTAATGGGAAATAAACCTTTTGGGCTTCCATTTTACGCGTTCACCGCAGCGGTCGCGACCTCAGCCAGTCCAGGTCCGACTCGTACAGCTGACGGATGTCGTCGATGCCGTACATGATCATGGCGATGCGCTCCAGGCCCTGCCCCCATGCGAGCACCGGGTCCTTCACCCCGAAGGGCGCGGTCACCTCGGGCCGGAACACCCCGGAGCCACCCATCTCCAGCCACTTGTCGTTGAGCAGCACCTCCACCTCCATCGAGGGCTCGGTGTAGGGGAAGTAGCCAGGCCGGATGCGGATGTCGTCGAAGCCCAGCCGCTGGTAGAACTCCCTCATCACGCCCACCAGCATGGCGAAGGAGGCCCCCGGTTCCATGACGATGCCCTCCACCTGGTGGAACTCTGCCAGGTGGGAGTAGTCGATGGCCTCGTGGCGGAACACGCGGCCCAGGGAGAATATCTTGCAAGGCTCCTCCGGATGCTCGGCCAGGTACTGGATGGTCAGGCAGGTCGTGTGGGTCCTCAGCAGCGGTCTCCGGGTCTCCTCCAGGGAGAACTCGCCGCCCCAGCCGCGGGAGCCCGTCTCCCAGCCGTTCTCGTGGGTCTGCCGGACCCGGTCGATGACCTCGGGGTCGACCCCGAGGTCGTGATCTCCCTCCAGGTACAGGGTGTCCTGGAGGTCGCGGGCGGGATGGTCCTGGGGCGTGAACAGGGCGTCCATGTTCCAAAAAGCGGGCTGGACGTAGTCCCCCACCATCTCGGTGAAGCCCATCTGCTTGAACACACGCCTCACCCGTTCCAGGGTCTCCCGGACGGGATGGGGCCTGCCGCCGTGGAGGGCCGGTGCGTAGGCCTTGACGTCGTAGGGCCGGAGCTCCACCTCCCGCCACCGGCCGGACCTCAGCATCTGTGGGGTGAGCTGGGCGACCTCCTCCCGGACCTCGAGTCCCCTGGCAAGGACCTCCTTGCCCGGGTCGGTGAGGGTCAACGTCCGGTGGACCTCCTCTCGGACCCGGACGACCTCCTTCCGGTCCTTGAGGGACCTCCAGACGACGGGGTCAACGTCCTTCTCTGGGATGCCCGTGGGCCCGGCCTCCACGATGCGGGCGATCATCTCCTCGTCGGGGGTGCGTTCCCCGATGGCGCCCTCACCATCGGCGGTGATCTCTAGGACCGTCTGGTCCTCGGTGCGGCGGATCTCGGCCCACCCCCGGCGCTTGAGCCAGCCAAGGGCGATGGAGACCTCCTTCTTCTCCATGCCCGCCTCGGGACCCAGGTCGCCCGTGCCCATCATCCCGGTGTTCGAGAGGGCGATGAGCGCCCTGCGCTCCGGAAGGCCCCGCTCTACCACCTGGGGGGCCTCGGGTCCCGCCACCACGTAGCGGTCCACCCGCTCGCCGATGGTCACCAGGCCCTTGCTGGCAAGCCAGGAGGCCGAGTTCATCACCTCCACCATCTCCTGGAAGCCCGCTTCCTTCTGGATCGTGTCGACCTCGGCGCCGTCCAGCGCCTCCAGTGCCAGCAGCACCTTGCGCTCCCCCGCGCTCAGCTTGTCGACCAACGCATCCAGCTCGTCCACCAGCTCGTCCACCAGCTCACCACCAGCTCGTCCTTGGCCGATTGCCTGCGGGCGTATTAATAATTGCCCTCGCACCTCACGGGACCAGGCGCTGGCGGTCCCGCGGGTACAGCACGGTCTCGCGGATGTTGGACAGGCCCAGCAGCATCTGGAGCAACCGCTCCACCCCGTAGCCGAAGCCACCGTGGGGCGGCATGCCGTAGCGGAAGGCCTTGAGGTAGAACTCGAAGTCCCCGGCCCGCAGTCCAGCCTCCTCGATCTGGGCGGTGACCACGTCCAGGCGATGCTCGCGCTTCCCGCCGCTGGCGATCTCCTGGCCCCGGACGCCCAGGTCGAAGTAGCCAGTGAGGTGGGGCCGGTCCTCGTAGCGGTGGGCGTAGAAGGTCCCCACCTTGTATCTGGTGGGGAAGTCGGTGATGAAGTAGTAGTCCTCGCCCCACCGCTGGTGGACGATCTTGCCCAGGGCCTTCTCGTGCTCGGTCCCCATCTCGGCCTCCTCGGGCACGTCGACCCCGTCCTCCCGCAGCATGTCGATGCACTCCTCGTAGGGTATCCTGCGGAAGGGCTGTGGGGGCACGTCCAGGCGGACCATCAACAGGTCCAGCAGCTCCTGGCCCCCCTCGATGAGGTGCCGAACGCCGTCCACCGTCATCCGCTCCACCGTACTCATCACGTCCTCCGAGGTGGTAACGAAGGCCTGCTCGGCGTCCAGGGACGTGAACTCCGCCAGGTGGCGAACGGTGTCGGAGGGCTCGGCGCGGAAGGCGGGGGCCACCTCGAAGACGCGGTCCAGACCGGTGGCCATCAGGTGCTGCTTGTAAAGCTGGGGGCTCTGGGCCAGGTAGGCGGGCTTGCCGAAGTACTCCAGTTGGAACAGCGTGGCGCCGCCCTCGGCGCCGGCGGACACGATCTTCGGGGTCGCGACCTCCACGAAGCCCTGGTCGGTGAGGCTGCGTCGGAGGCCCTCGGTGAGGATGGAGCGCAGGCGGAATATGGCGGCCACCTCGGGCTTGCGGACGTCCATGAAGCGGTTGTCCAGACGGGTGTCCAGGTCGGCGCCCACCTTGTCCACCACCCCCAGGGGCAGGGGGACGTCGGCCCGCGCCAGCAGCTCCCACGAGCTGGGAAGCACCTCGAAGCCGGCCTTGGCCTGGTCGTTCTCCTGGACGGTGCCCGTGACGGTGATGACGCTCTCCCTCGGCAGCTCCACCAGTTCGCGGAACCCCTCGGGACCCATCTCCTTCTTGATGGCCGTCACCTGCAGCACCCCGCCCCGGTCGCGCACCTGGAGGAATGCGATCCCGCCCAGGTTGCGCACGTCCTGGAGCCAGCCGGCCACGGTCACGGTGGTGCCGAAGTCCTCGGGGGTAATCTCGGAGGAGTATCGTTCTCGGAGGGGCTTGGGTCCTTCCATGCTACCGCCGCGCACTGAAAAGAACGAACCGTTCAAATAGCTTCGCATCGGAGGGGAGGGCCAACGCCGTCGGAACATTGATATATATGATTGAACATTTGAGCAATTGTTCAATTGTTTTGGAGAGAGCGGACATGCCAGCCAAGGAATCGTACACCTGCCAGGTCAGAGCCCTTCACGAGGACGCCGTCCAGGTCGCCAGGTCGTCCTCCCTCACCGATCCCGAGGTGGAGGAGCTTGCCCGCCTGTTCAAGGTCCTGGGCGACCCGACCAGGACCCGCATCCTCCGCGCCCTGCGTTCCGGCGAGCTGTGCGTGTGCGACATAAGCCACGTGCTGGGCATGTCGGTCTCCTCCGTGTCCCACCAGCTGCGCGTCCTGCGCCAGCACAACCTCGTGAGGCCCCGCCGAGACGGCAAGATCGTCTTTTACACCCTGGCCGACACTCACGTGCTGGCCCTTCACGAGACCGCCCTCGAGCACGTCAGGGAGTGATCCCATGGCAGATGACGATGAGCCAGTCCTGCACGAGTTCTGCATACGCGGTCTCCACTGCAGCGACTGCGCCGACACCGTCGAGAACGGCCTCGAGCGGAAGGAGGGCATCTCGGCCGCCGATGTCCACCTGGGCAGCGGGAAGGTCTGCGTCACCTACGACCCATCAGCGACGGACCCAGGGACCATCGAGCAGGCCGTCCGCAGGATGGGGTACGCCGTGGACAGGGGAGACGCGAAGGAGGACGGAGAGGTCCGGAGGAGCGGAGAGTTCCGCGCCACGGTGGCGGCTGGCGTCCTGCTCCTCGTCGGCCTCATCATGGAGTACGGCCTGCCGGAGCACCACGTGGTGACCGTCGGAGGCGTGGAGGTCTCTGCCCATCACCTGGTCTACCTCGCCTCCATGGTCTTCGGTGGGGCGTACATCCTGCGCAGCGCCATCCGGTCGACGATGGCCTTGACCTTCACGGCCTCGGGCCTGATGATAATCGCAGCCATCGGGGCCACCGCGATAGGCGAGATGGCCGAGGGCGCCGCCGTCCTGTTCCTCTACTCCCTGGCCGAGCTCCTGGAGGCCTGGTCCTCCGAGAGGAGCCGCAGGTCGTTGCGAGCCCTGGTCGAGCTGGCACCCGAGCACGTGAGGGTCCTACGCGACGGGACCGAGGTGGAGATCGAGGTGGAGGAGGTGGTGCCGGGGGACATCGCCGTGGTCCGACCTGGCGACAGGATGCCGGTGGACGGCGTTGTCATCACCGGCGAGAGCTCCGTCAACGAGGCCACCATCACCGGCGAGGCCGCGCCGGTGTCCAAGGCCATCGGGTCGCCCGTCTACGCCGGCACCATGAACGTGGACGGTGCCATCGAGGTCGAGGTCACCGCCGACGCCCACAACACCACCCTCAACCGGATCATCTCCATGGTGGAGGAGGCCGAGGACCGGAAGGCGCCCGTGGAGAGGTTCATCGACCGCTTCGCCAGGTACTACACGCCCGCCATCCTCCTGGGGGCCCTCCTGGTGGTCATCGTGCCCACCTTCGTGTTCGGCAGCGACAGCGAGACCTGGATCTACCGGGCCCTGATGCTGCTGGTCATCGCATGCCCGTGCGCCCTGGCGATCTCCGTCCCGGTGGCCGTGGTGTCCGCCGTGTCTGCAGCCGCCAAGGACGGCATCCTCTTCAAGGGCGGGGCCTACATCGAGCAGCTGTCCGAGGTGGACGTGGTGGCCTTCGACAAGACGGGCACCCTGACCACCGGCGAGCCCCAGCTGGTCGAGGTGCGGCCCGTCAGCGGCTGGAGCAGGAACGAGGTGCTGGCCCTCGCGGCGGGCGTCGAGGAGGGTTCCGAGCATCATCTGGCCGTGGCCGTGCTCCAGGGTGCGCATGGATCGAACATCGAGCCCCTGCCCGTGGACGGGTTCAAGGCCCTTCCGGGCAAGGGGGTCCAGGCCACCAGGACGGACACGGGCTGCCAGGTGGCCCTGGGCAACCCCGGCTGGGCCCGGGAACGTGGGCTTGCCCTGGACGAGGATGCCATCGCGAAGATGGCCGCAGAGGGCAGGACCGTCGTCATCGTGAGCCAGGATGACGACGTGGTGGGCCTCCTGGCCTTCTCCGACACCCTCAGGCCCTACGCCCTCGAGTCCATCGCGGCCCTCGATGACACGAGGACCTTGCTCCTCTCTGGGGATTCCAAGGCCGCCGCGAAGGCGGTGGCGGGCGAGGTGGGTATCACCGATGTCTACGCGCCCCTACTGCCCGAGGAGAAGGTGGACATCGTCCGGCTCATACGGGCCGACGGGCACAAGGTGGCCATGGTCGGCGACGGCGTCAACGACGCGCCCTCCCTGGCCGAGGCGGATGTGGGCATCGCCATGGGGGCCATCGGCAGCGATGTGGCGATGGAGACGGCTGACATCGTTCTCCTGCGTGACGACATCGGCCTTGTGCCCACGGCACGGCGCCTCTCGAAGAGGGCCATGCGGGTCATCCGCCAGAACATCGCCCTGGCCATCTCGATCAAGGTGGCCATCGCCATCCTGGTCTTCATGGGCCTCGCCACCCTCTGGATGGCCGTGGCCATAGGCGACATGGGCGCGTCCCTGGTCGTGATCCTCAACGCGCTGCGCCTGGGCATGGGCCGAGGGGCGGACCACGCACACCGGTCCTCCGCCGAGGGAGCGCCCCCGGTCAGGGCGGAGGCGGGACCGGCCTAATCCTTCCCGTTGTTGCCGCTGATACCTTTCATGACCGAGCCGGGGATGCCGAGCTCCTTCACCATCTTGCGCAGGCTGACGGTGGAGGTGTACCTCTCCGCCAGCTTCCCGGCCGTCTCCCGGTCCATGCCCGACGCTTCCATCCTCTTTTTGAAGATGACCTCCGCCCGCTGCGCCTTCTTCTTGGCCTTGAGGAAGCGCCAGCTGAGCTTGAGGATCACCTTCGGGGATTTTGCGAGCACGATCCCTACCAGCTTCGGGATCTCCTCGCGCCTGGGCATCCTGTCTCCTCCGTCGGGATCACTGGTCATCGTCGCCGTTACCGCCCCTGTGCTTCGAACCGATGGCCTGGCCCACGGCCGACATGGGCGAGAGGGAGCTCATGTACCTCTCCGTCAGCTTGAAGGCCTGGTCGGGCTCCATCCCGGCGTCGATCAGCCTGGTGTAGAAGGTGGCGACGGCGTCGCCGTACTTCTCCGCGTTCTCCTTGCTGTAGAGTATGTCGCTGAGCTTCTCGAGGAGGTCGGGGATCTTCTCCGATACCACCTCGAGGATCTCCGCGATGTCCTCGGGGCTCATGTTCGGCCCGTGATGTTCGTCGTGCATTCATATCACCTTGTACCCACCTTGCGTGACCACCGTTATTATGGGTGGTGACCAGAAGTGGTCACGGCTACCTGCGGAGGCCGAGCATCCTGTACCAACGGTCCGAGACCTCCTCGGATATGGCGTACCGGGTGACCCCGTTGGGACCGTCCTTTGCCACCACGATGTCCCAGTCCAGGAGCTGCTGGAGGCGCTCGCGGACGATGGTCCGGGACGCCGAGCCCCGTCGGTCCCTGAGCTGGTCGGTCATCTCCGAGACGTTGAGGTCGCTCTGCTCGAAGAGCACCTTGATGACCTCGATGGAGATGGGGTCCTTGACCTCGGGAACGACGGCCTCGGGGGAGATGGAGCCCTTCTTGTGATAGAGCTCCAGGAGCCTGAAGTAGTTGCCCGCGAGGCGGTTCATCCCCTCCAGCTGGGACATGAGGTCGCTGATGGGACGGGTGGCGGCCCGCAGGGCCTCCTCCAGCTCGGCCACCTTCTCGCCGAGCTCGTGGATCTCCTCGCGAAGGGCCTCGTTCTCCGCGTCCTCCTCGTCCTGCGCCATCGCGAGGGCATTCGCTGAGCTGTATATAATGATTATAGGAAGAAAGTGCAGACGCCCCCGTCTACTCCTTATCCTCTTCCGGGACCTCGGTCTCCTCCTCTGGGACCTCGGACTCTTCCGGGACCTCGGACTCTTCCGGGACCTCGGACTCTTCCGGGACCTCGGACTCCTCCTCTGGGACCTCGGTCTCTTCCTCTGGGACCTCGGTCTCTTCCTCCGCCTCGACCTCGGACCCTTCCTCCGCCTCGACCTCGGGATCCGCCTCCTCGGGCACCTCGGACTCCTCCTCCGCCCCTTCCTCGGCGGGGGCCTCATCCTCGGTCTCCTCCTCGGCCTCCCTCTTGACGTAGACCTCGCGGAAGGTCACGGTGGTCATCTCCGCGATCTCGCGCATGTCGTTGACCAGGCGGAGCTTGGCCAGGGTCCAGTTGGGGTCGTACTTGCACATGTCTGGCAGGGTCACGATGATGCCGTCGTCGCCCTCCATCTCCAGCTCGAACTCGTCCTCGCGGCCGTAGTTCATGGCGATGATGGCGCGCACGGTCTCCTCGCCGCTCTCCGGCTTGCCCACGACCTTGTACTTGTAGCGGAGGGTCTTGCCCGCCAGCTTGTGGTTGTAGTCCACCCTGACGCGGCCGGCGAAGATGCCGGATATCCAGCCCGTCTTGTTCCGGATGGTGACGACGCGGCCGTACTCTGGCTCGACCTTCAGGCGGGCCATCTCACGCATGGAGTGGGTCTCCACGTTCTTGGGGTCGCGCTCGCCGTAGGCGTCCTCGGGAGGGACCTCCAACTCGTACTCCTTGTCGACCTCGGCCTCGAGGATGTGCTCGTCCAGGCCCTTGATGAGCCTGCCGGTGCCGATGACGGTGTACATCGGGCCGTACGGCTTCTCCTCGTCGTAGGCATCGTGCTCTCGGGCCAGGTCTTCCTTCGTGGTGTCGAAAAGCTCGTCTGACCCGGCAATCCAGCCCTCGTACTCCAGCTGGACGATGTCTCCCTTCTCCATCTCTGGACCTCCTGGTCGCCCTAGGCGCAGGCGGCGTAAGGAACGAGGGGTATATATGTTTTCCTCGGACATGTACGTTATTGGCAATATCAGAACGCATTCCAGAAATCCTTTATACATGGCTCTGCCTGTAATAAATCGGAGTAGCTTGTGGTATTCGGCCACGGCAACCTTCACTCATCCATCCGCGATGAGAACGGTGGTTCCTTGAGCGTTGGGGTTTGGGAACGTTTCCCTGGTGCAAGAACACACGATAGTCCTCTCATATTTGTCCTACTGACCATGCTCCTGATTCTCATCGCGGTCAGTACCTTTGTGATGGATTCCGGGGCTTCTGAGATGGTGGATAACTACGAATGGAAGACCCCCGAAATGAGCCCGGAGAACGGATGCGATCAGTGGACCGAGGGTATCCTCACCGACGAGGTGACTGGCGAGGTCTATATAGTATACCAGAACCGTGAACCTTACAGCCAGAATTGGTCAGACGATAGCATCGTATGTGCTCACCTCAATCCGGACACAGGGACCCTTGACGATCGATGGGCCTTCAATTACTCTGAAGACAGCTCGTACGTGTATCTCTATTTTCCCCGAAACAGGCAGTACCTAGTCCATGATGGTCACTTCTACTTCCTTTACTTCACGAACCAGGACCGTAGGATACACCTGAGGGTCGACGACATGGCAGAGGATAAGGCGACCTGGGCCACCGACGAGTTCCAGTTGACGATACTCGGCGTGGAAAATGGTAATCTACTATTCCTCATGAACGATTGGGGAAGGGACACGATTGTCCTCTTCACGGTTTCCTTATCGGACTTCACAACGACGAGGAAGGACATCATGAGCTATTTCTTCGAGGTGACTGGTCATAAATTCCTCTTCCGAAACCGGACCGTCCATGCACTTCTCTGGAGGCAGACCAGGCATGGAAATGATTATTCTTACGACCTTATGATTGACAGGTACTACGTAGGGTTGGAGCTTAGGATGGGGCCAACGGAGGTGGACCTGGACACGATGGATTATTGGGGCACAACCCATTTCGACCTTGACTCCGAGGGGTACTATCATATTCTTTACGGGGATTATACTGGTGAAAATCAGGGACTTCACAAGGTCTCATCCTCGGGGGATGTGGTCACCTCGGTCGAGATTGGCCATCTCATGGACGATATTGATGTGAACTTCTCCGAGTCCTGGCTTGATGTCCTGGTAAATAGGACGGACTACGTTTACATTATTGGTCGTTTCATACCGAACCACTTCGGCAATGGCGTATTGTGCTCCCTTATCTTCTCCTCTGAATATAATGAGGAGGTTGAACGAGATATTATTTATTCGGGGCCATTCAGCCTGAATACGGCTCACAACCATTTCGGTATGAACGGCACAGGTGCTATCTTCACCGTATGGTACTCGATTGAGGATGATCTCTATCGCGTCTTCTTCTCATTTCAAATACCTCCCACACCAGACCTAGAGCTGAGCCCCTCTGGATTCAGCTTCCTTGAGGTGGGCGGGGCAACAGAACCTATCCATGTTACTGCCCTAGTAAGGAACATCGGTAGGGCAAGCTCCCGCTCCCATTGGATTGATATATCGTACTCCCTGGACGGATATGAACCGTTCGTGAATGTCCTGGACCTGAGGATGGACGTTCCCCTCGATATCAATGAGACGCATGCATTCGAACCCACCATGGCCCTCCCCCAGGGGAGTCTGATGCTGCGGGTAAAGATCCATAATGTTACCCCCTATGAGAATAACAAGGCGAACAACGTCCTCCTTGGGTGGTTCTTCGTCTCGAATAATAACCCACCGACCATCCGGGTTGACCTACCAGCGGATGGTTCCACCGTCCAAGACAATATAGTGGTCTCGGGTTCGACACAGGACGTGGACATCGGGGGAGAGGTCACGACCATCATTACAGGCCTGCCTACTCTCACAATCTCCTTCGAGGGAGTGGGTCCCTGGAACCGAACGGTCGACCTCGGGGACATCCCCAGCGGGGTCTACACCTTGAGCTTCCGAGCCTACGATGGCCAACACTTCTCCGAGGTCATCTACAGAATGGTGAGGGT
Source organism: uncultured Thermoplasmata archaeon (assembly GCA_965369625.1). Classification (GTDB taxonomy): domain Archaea; phylum Thermoplasmatota; class DTKX01; order DTKX01. The sequence goes on from CBDUQW010000004.1 coordinate 29,632, forward strand.
TGCGCGGGCCGACGACCGACTGAGGATGGCGTCCCTCTACCCAATTGGTGATGTGACCCTCATCGAGGGGGGGGAACAAGCTTTCTTCTTCAACGCCACGGACCCCCTGATGAACGATCTGGATTATCGATGGCGGATGGATTACGGCACTTGGAAGGAAGGGGACAGCCTCTTCCTATTCAAAGCCGGGGAGGTGGGAGACTTCCGTCTCGGCGTCGAGGTCTCCAACGGTTTTACGAACCTCTCCCATGAATGGAACGTCACCGTCATCGAGCTCATAATGCCCCGGATCGGGGAGGTCAACCCGGCAGGACCTGAGATCACAATGCGTAAACGTGAGGGGCTCGAGTTCTCGGTGGAGATTGTCAATCCCCACGAGCAACCATATTCAATAATCTGGACGCTGGATGGGGAGGTGTTTCCAGGGAATGCCGTCCATACCAGGTCCCTTGTATTCGCGTTGAGTGGCCGACACACCCTCTCAGCCCGGTTGTTCACTTCCTCCACTCAGGAGGCTGTCTCATGGAACATCTCGGTCCCGAACCAGGCCCCACTGGTCGAATCCTGGAGCCCGGAGAACTCGACAGTCGTCATCGAACAGGAGCAGGAGATGGTCTTCGAGGTAAAGGTCACCGACGGGGACGGTGATGGCCTTCAGTATCTCTGGTCCAACGGGGACCTTCGAGTGCCTGGTCAGGACTCTCCATCCTGCATCATCGTGCTATCTGCCGCGAGCGAGACCGCCTACTCCATCCGGGTCGCCATCACCGATGGCGAAGCGACCACGGTCCACGAATGGAGGGTCCAACCTGTGCTCTCCGAACAAACATCGGAGCCACCAGAGGATGTACCACCGTGGAGAACCGTCTCCGCCGGGCTACTCATCTTCCTGGTCGTCCTCGGAGCCATTGGTCTGTCGTATCTCTATATTCGCTCCAAGGGGGGATCGAGTTGAGGTGTTTACGAAACTGTCTAACACGGATCATCGGTGATGGTCGCCTTCGTATTCAAGCGGAGGGGTGCCGACTCCCCATTCTCCTTCCTCTCCTCGTACTATTATCCATCACCATCATCGCACTGGATGGCGCTGGGTCCAACGAGGTGCTGGATAACTTCGAATGGAAGGTCCCCGGCATGAGCCGGATCTCGGGATATGATCAGAGGTCCGAAGCGGTGCTTACCGACGAGATCACAGGTGAGATATACGTCGTGTACGTGAACCGTGAGATCAGGTCCTCTGGCTGGACAGTGAATTCACTGACGTGTGCCCATGTGGATGTGGAGACTGGAAAACTCGTCGATCGGTGGGCGTTCGATTACAGGGGGAACACACGAGCTTATGGCTCGCTCAGTGACAGGGCCTTCCTCGTTCACGACGGTCACTTCTACTTCCTCTATTATTCCGAGGAGGACGAGCTCGTCCATTTGAGGACTGACAACGACACCGTGGACAGGCTGACCTTGACCCTGCCAGCCCACGGGCCAGTGCCCCACTATCGGATCATCGGCATTTACAACGACCGGTTGTACTTCATGGTGAGGGAGGAGAAGGACGGGGAGGCATTGTTCCACCAGTACACCATTTTCCTCGACGACTTCGACTGGAGCAAGGTCACGGTGATGGTGCAATCCTTCGAGATTGCCAGAGTTGAGTACCTGTTGAAGGACAGGATGCTGTACGTCCTGATGGAGAGGATCGTTAGTCAAGATTGGCCGTACATCTATGACTTCGTGCTCGACGGTATCAACATGACGACAGGTGCTAGGTTGTCACCGAGGAATCTGGATATCGAGGTGTTAGGCAGGTATGCTGAGATCCGTTTCGACATCGACTCGGAGGGGAACCTGCACATCGTCCTGGAGAATCAGGATCAGATTCTCTACAAGGTCAGCCCCACCGGTGAGGTCCTTTCGACAGTCGACCTGCAGACCTTGTGGGGAGAAGACAACGAGTCGTATCGGATTCTCGACGCGGATGTGCTGGTGAACAGGACCGACCACGTCTACGTGATCGGGCGGTCCTACCCGAACCATTACAGCAGTGGGGTTCTGGCATCATTCGTCCTGTCCTCGGACTACAGTAAAGAAATACTCCGCCACATCATCAATGATGGTGACCCCCGGTTCTTCTACTGGGGGAACTTGGCTACTATGAACGGAACGGGGGCCGTCTATGTAGCATGGCACTCCCTGGTGGACGACCTTACACAGGTCCTCTTCTCCCACCAGATCCCCCTCACACCCGACCTCGAGCCGAACGCAACTGGTTTCTGTGTCGCCGAGGAGCCTGGAGCGCCCGAACCGGTCACCCTCTCCATTCCGATCGATAACGTGGGGAGGGCACCGTGTCGTTCCTACTGGGTCGATATGGCCTACTCCCTGAACGGTTCAGGGCCCTTCGAGCGCCTCATTGACCGTCGCATTGATACACTTCTGAGGTCCGGTACGTCCAACGTATTCGAGCTCTCGACGGCCATCCCCCAAGGGAGCCATCGGCTAAGGGTCGTCGTGCACGATGTGTCTCCTTACGAGAACAACGTCTTGAACAATGTCTTCGAGGCCTGGTTCTACGTGGCGAGTAACAATCCACCCACGATCGAGATACTGACACCGCTGGACGGTCAGGTCGTGAAGGACCTCCTGGTGCTATCCGGTATCACAGAGGACCTTGAGACCGGTGGGTCGCTCACGACATTCATCACTGGGCCCCCCCCGATAGTTCTATCAATCGAGGCTCGCGGCCTCTGGAACCATACCATCGATATCGCCGATGTCGTGAGCGGGGAGTACGTCTTTAGCTTCCGTGCGTACGATGGCACCGACTATTCCGGCTACGTCCTTAGGAGGGTGAGGATCTCCCGTGACATCGACAGGTTGCGCCTGGATTCCCTGTCCCCTGAAGGAGATGTCGCACTACTCGAGGGTGAGGAGGAGACCCTGTTCTTCAACGCCTCAGACCCGCTTTCAAGGCCGCTCGACCACCGATGGCGTATCGGGTCCGGTCGGTGGACAGAGGGCGGAAACTACCATCACTTCAGGGGGGAGACCCCCGGCCGGTTCTCCCTCCAGGTCGAGGTCACCAACGGTATCACCAGCCTCTCCCACATCTGGAACATCACCGTCGTTGAGCTCATCCCACCCCGGATCGATGGCTTCTCACCGGATGACCCTTCGGTAATCCTAGGGAAGAGGGAGAGGATTGACCTTATGATAGTGGTGGTCAACCCCCACGGCCTGCCCTACCAGGTGATATGGACCCTGGACGGTAACGTTCTTGAAGGGAGCGAGGTGCACTCCCGGAGCCTGTCCTTCGAATCGAGCGGGGAGCGCGTGGTCTCGGCCCTCCTCCTCTGCGCAATGACCTCCGAATCGGTTTCGTGGGACGTTACAGTGACGAACTCGGTCCCGACATTGGAATCATGGACCCCCCTTGACCTCATCCTGTCCATCGAGGAGGTGGTGGAGGTGGTGTTCGAGGTCCTCGCAACCGACGGGGACGGGGATCCCCTGGATTACCTTTGGACCGTTGATGGGGAGGGCCTCCCGAGCAACACTTCAGGTATCGTCGTCATCACCCTGCCATGCAATAACGACGCCCCGTACATTGTGGAGGTCCAAGTGACCGACGGCGAGGCCTGGGAATCGCTCGAATGGACCATCCAGCCCGAACCTCCCATCTCCCCCACTGTGAACCCTGAGAGTTCGATCCCCTGGAAGACCGTGGGGCTGTCCATCGCCATCCTCATCGCCGTTGTATGTTCGATGTTGTTCGCCATCTACCACGTAAGAGGGCGGTCACGTCAAGGTCCCGATAGTGGAGAATCCTGATCGAGGGACCGTTCCAGCCAATCGGCAGGGAAAACCTATTTCTCCCACCCGACGGGTACCCGCTCTCCCCGGGGAGGAATTGAACATGGCCTTCGGAGAGGACCTTCCAGAACTTGACAATGACCTGATCGTCGCCTCGATGGAACGCGCGTCTGAGCTTGGTGCGAAGTACGCCGACGTCCGCGTCGAGGCGGTGGAGAGGGAGGGAGCCAGCGCCGAGAACGGTATCATCAAGACCCTGGCGGTGACCAGCGGGACCAGCCTGGGCGTGAGGGCCCTGGCCGGTGGTGGATGGGGCTTCGCCTCCTTCGACGTCCCCGAGGCCACCATGCTGGGAGACCGTCTCCGCGATGCGGTGGAGAGGGCCGTCCGCCAGGCCAAGGCCACCGCCCGCTTCGAGGAGGTCCGCCTCGCTCCCGTGGAGCCCGTGGTCGCCGACCTGCCCCTGGACATCGGCAAGGAGCCGTGGCCCCTGGAGGGCAAGCAGGACGAGATCGTATCCATCACCAAGGAGATGACCGGCATCGAGGGGGTGGCCCTGGCCACCGGAACGCTGAAGCACTCCCTCCTGGACACCGTCTTCGCCACCACCGAGGGCGCCCGCATCACCCGCAGGTACGTCATCACCGAGGGGAGCTACTACGTCCACGCCGTGGGTCCCGACGACGCCCAGGGCATTTGGAGGCCCTTCGGCGTGATGGGCGGACTGGACCTCATGGTGGGCGACAACGACCCCAGGGACCTGGGCATGAGGATCGCCAACACCGCCGTCGAGCTGGCCACCGTGGCGAAGGTGCCGAAGGACGGCAAGACCGACGTCATCACCACCCCCGAGTTCGACCAGCTGCTGGTCCACGAGATCGTCGGCCACCCGACGGAGGCCGACCGCATCCTGGGCGGCGAGAGCGCCTGGGCCGGCAGGGCCTGGTGGTCCAACAAGTCGGGTGACGTGGTGGGCTCCGAGCTGGTCAACGTGGTCTCCGACGCCCGGCCCATCGAGGGTCACAAGGGCGGCTTCGGGACCTTCGAGTACGATGACGAGGGCGTGCCCTCCCAGCGGGTCCGACACATCGTCAACGGCCGCCTATCCGAGTTCCTCCACAGCCGACAGAGCGCCGCGGCCATGATGGTCGAGCCCAACGGCGGCATGAGGGCCATCACCGCCGCCAAGGTGCCCATCGTCCGGATGACCAACACCTACTTCGAGGCGAACCCCGAGGGCCCCTCCACCCTGGAGGAGTGCATCGAGGACGTCAAGGAGGGCGTCATACTGGGAGAGTCCTCCATCCCCTCCATCGATTCCGTCCGCCTCCGTTGGCAGATCAACGCCTACGAGGGCTGGAGGGTCGAGAACGGCGAGATCGTGGGACGGCTCAAGAACCTGGCGTTCCTGGGCAACACCCCCGAGTACTTCCATACCGTGCGGACCGTGGGCAACGAGAGGACCTGGAAATTGCTTCCCATCCCCAACTGCGGGAAGGGCGACCCCATGCAGATCCAGCGCATCGGGAACGGCGGCCCCGTCCTGGTGGGCGAGGGCAACATCGTGGGGGTGGCCTAGATGGCGGGGGACGTGGACCTTGTCGGCATCGGCGAGCGCCTACTCACCAAGGCCCAGTCCATGGACGGCGTGTCAGAGGCGGAGGCGTACGTCTCCTCCAACGTCCTGACCATGGCACGCATCGAGACCCTCGCGGCCCCCGGGACCGTGGCCCGGCCCTCCATCCAGCAGCTCAAGCGGCTGACGGACGTGGGCGCGTCGGTGCGCGTCGTCATCAACGGCGCCGTGGGACAGTCCAACACCAACGACCTGTCCTCCGCGGCCCTCGACGCCCTGGTGGAACGGGCCGCGCGGTCGGCCAGCATCATGACCCCGGACCCCAACTTCGTCTCCCTCCCCATACCCCTGGACCGGAGGGGGCCCAGCCTGCTGACGGACCGGGAGATACTCGAGGGCTCCGTGGAGGACAGCCTTGCCGACGAGGCCGAGGCCGCCATCTCGTCCCTGGAGCCCGAGCTGGAGCTGGCGGGCTCCATCATCGCCGTCGGCTCCAAGGTCGCCGTGGTCAACTCCCACGGCATCGACCTGCGCGACGAGATCGACACCTTCGCCGTGGCCCAGTTCACCGTGGAGCAGATGGACGGCCCCTCGGCCCTGTCGTCGGGCATGGGCTGGTCCACCGGCAGGCGGCTGGCCGACCTGGACGCCGGGGACGCCGCCCTCCAGGGGGCCGAGCTGGCCCGCCTCAGGCCCGAGCGCACCTCGGTGCCCGAGGGCGATTACAACGTCATCCTGGGCGAGTACGCGGTCGCCGACGTGCTGGACAACATGATGGGCAGCCCGATGGACCTGGGTTCCATCTACATGGGGATGTCATGGATGCCCAACGAGAGGAAGGAGCTGCGCAGCGGTCGTGAGGCGCCGGTGCCCAAGCTGGGCGAGGAGGTTGCGGTGCCCGAGTTCTCGCTGGTGGAGAACCCCACCCTGGAGAACGGCATCCTGTCCCACACCCACGACGACGAGGGCATACCCACCCGGAAGGTGGATATCATCAAGGACGGCATCTACACCGACGTCATCGGGACCTCCTACTGGTCGTACCTCTACGACCGGGAGCCCACGGGGAGCGGCATCCGCCGGTACACCGACCCCGGCAGGTGCTCGGGCTCGGCGCCCGACGCCTTCGGCACCAACCTGATGGTGCCGCCCGGTGACATGACCCTGGAGGAGATGATCGAGGCCTCCGAGGGACCCACCATCTACGTGCCCCGGACCTGGTACACCTACCCCACCAGGTACGGCGCCCCCGGGTTCAGCAGCTCCAACAGGTCCACCGCCTTCGTGGTGGAGAAGGGCGAGCTGGTCCCGGTGGTCCCCAACGCCTTCAAGCTGACGGGGGACATGACGGAGATCCTCAGCACCATCTACGGGATGGGCAGGGAGGTCAAGACGGCCACCACCTGGCTGGTGATGAGGGCGCCCATCGTGCCCAAGATGGCCAGCCGCGGCATCCGGGTATCCAAGCCCGCGGGCGGCTAATCCACCCACCCCCCCGGACGCCTTATCTAGGCCCTCCGCGATGGGGGGACGATGGCCGACCCGGCCCAGTCCCCCTTCGAGCTGGACGAGCTACTCGAGCTGGTGCACTCGGCATGCCACCAGGTCATCTCCGGGACGGGCAAGGTCAACCGCCCCTACCTGCGCAAGGCCCTCTCGTCACTGGGCCACGCCCTGGGCTACTCCTCGCGGGAGGAGGAGGGACCCAAGAGCCGGACCGGGAGGGCGGACCTGGTCTGGGAGCGGGACGGTGGGCCCGCCGTCGCCATCGCAATCGGCAGGGGCCTCCGTGTGAGCCTGGCCCTGGCGCTCCTGGACACCGGCGCGCCCACGGGCGTCCTCGTGGTCGCCTCGGGCATGGGGGATGCCTGGCAGCGGGAGGTCGAGGCCTTCAGGCGGGCCGCGATACCGTCCCGCGAGGGTGCACTGCTGCACTCGGGGGTCCACGTGGTGGTCCTGAACATCGCCCTTGACGGCGACTACGTGATCGAGGCGGGAGGGGTGCTCCCCATGCGACACTTCGCCGTGGCCGACCTCCTGGAGGACCCTGAATGGGAGGGTCTTGGATGGCTGCGCGAGAGGACCGAGGTGAGCTCCTCGGTGTCCCTCGGAGGGGGTGGCGAGCGCGACTTCGTGGACAGGAGGGTCTACCCACTGTTCCCTCACAATCGGGTCAGGAAGGGGCAGCTGAGGTTCCTCGACGACGTCCATTCGGCCGTCGAGCAGGGCGGCCTCCTGGTGGCCCACGCACCCACCGGCATCGGCAAGACGGCGTCGGTCCTCGTGCCCGCCGTGCAGCATGCCCTGGACGAGGGTCGGCTCGTCATGTTCCTGACGCCCAAGCAATCCCAGCATCGCATAGCCATCGAGACCCTCAGGAGGATGGACGCCATATCGGAGGAGCGCATACGCGTGGTGGACGTCATCGCCAAGCAGGCCATGTGCCCAAGGGTCCCGCCCTCGACCCACCACGCGGCCTTCCACGAGTTCTGCCAGAGCCAGGTGAAGATGGGGCGCTGCCGCCTCTACCGGCGCCCGAACACCGCCGTCGTGAAGGGCATCCTGGGCAGGATCATGCACGTGGAGGAGCTACGGAAGGTGGCCAAGAGGGCGGGGGTCTGCCCCCACAAGGCGGCCCTGGACGCCGCCGGGGGAGCCCACGTCCTGGTCTGTGATTACAACTATGCCTTCGTGCCCGAACTGGCCGAGGCGATCTCCTCCCGGGTCGAGCGGGGCTGGGAGGACGTGGTGGTCATCGTCGACGAGGCCCACAACCTGCCAGACCGGGCCCGGGAGGCGGCCTCGGGAAGCCTCTCCCAGTTCCTCCTGGAGCGGGCGGGGGACGAGCTGAAGGGCCAGGACGGTCATCTTCGGAGGGCGATGGTCCAAATGGGGGAGCGGCTGGACGATCTGGCGGGCGACCTCCCCGGAGGCGACGAGGTGGCCGTCGAGCCCCGGACCTGGACCGATGCCGTGGAGGCGTCCCTGGCGTCGAGCCTCGAGCCGATGGGGTACGAGGACCTGGTGGAGGCCCTCAAGGACGCGGGGCGCGAGCTGTCGTCGGAGGAGGAACTGGGCGGGTCTGCCGTGACGGAGGTGGCCACCTTCCTCGACGGGTTCCCCAAGGGCGCCGACGAGGTGCTCAGGACGCTGACGGTGGATGGGGGTGCGCGCCTCAACTTCCGGCTGCTGGACCCATCGGCGGTGACCAAGGAGCGCTTCGATTCGGTCCACGCGGCCATACTGATGTCGGGCACCCTCTGGCCCGTCGGGATGTACGCGGACCTGCTGGGCCTGGACTCGGACCGGACGCGGTTCGGGGAGTACAGGTCCCCCTTCCCTCCAGAGAACCGCCTCGTGCTCGTTACCCCGGGCCTCACCACCAAGTACACCTCCAGGGGCCCCCAGATGTACGCCCGCATCGCGGGAGGCATCTCCGACGTGCTCAAGGCAACACCGGGCAACGTGGCCGTGTTCACGCCCTCCTACGCCCTCCTGTCCAGCATCAGGGACGCCCTGGAGGGCGGCGGGAGGGGAGCCCTCGACGGGAAGGAGGTGCTGGCCGAGGAGAGGGGCATGAGCAAGCGGGACCGGGAAGGGATGATAGACCGCCTCGGCGGCCTCCGGGACGGGATCGGCGGCGTGCTCCTGGGGGTCCAGGGAGGCTCCCTCAGCGAGGGCGTCGACTACTTCGGGAACATCCTGTCGGCGGTGGTGGTGGTCGGACTGCCCCTGGCGCCCCCCTCGAAGGTGGTGGACGCGCTGATCGCCTACTTCGACCGGAAGTTCGGCAAGGGGCGGGGGGACGCGTACGGTTACGTCAACCCGGCCATGAACAGGGTCGTGCAGGCGGCGGGGAGGTTGATACGGACGGAGGAGGACCGTGGAGTGGTGGTCCTGATGGACGAGAGGTTCTCCAACAAACGGTACCTGAGGACCTTCCCCCCGGACTGGACCCCGAGGAGGGCCGACGACCTGGGGTCGGACGTGGCGGCCTTCTTCGCCAGGGACCCGAGGGGGACCTAGGTCTTCCGGTACTCGGCGACGAAGTCCTTGTAGTTGTTGAATATGTCGTAGCCGTGCTCCGTCTGCTCCACCTCGGGGTGGAACTGGGTGCCGAACCAGGGCTTGGTGTCGTGGGCCGCCGCCTGGACCTCGCAGTGCTCTGAACGGGCGATGGAGCGGAAGCCCTCGGGGAGCCTGGTCACGTGGTCGTTGTGGGACGTCCACGCGATGAAGTGGTCCGGGACGCCCTTGAGGATGGTGTCCTCCTCGATTACCTCGATCTCGGTGCGGCCGAACTCAGGCGCCTCCTGGGCCCCCACCTTGCCGTCCAGGTAGAGGGCGAAGAACTGGAGCCCCACACAGATGGCCAGGAGAGGCATCTCGCCCGAGTCGATGTAATCGCTGCACTTCCCGAGCAGGTCTGGCCGGAACCCCACGCGGGTCGCCCCGCCCGACAGGACCAGCCCGTCGGCCTCGATCTCCTCGAGGGGGGTGGTGTTGGGGATGATCCTCGTCTCCGCCCCGATGTAGCGGAGGACCCTCCACTCCCGGTGGGTCCACTGCCCGCCGTTGTCGACCACGTCGATCCTGATCTTGCTCAAGGGCTTCACCGCTCGCCGGCCGACCTTCACCCCTGCAGCTGGGTCCGCATCCACTCGATGGTGGTCCCGAGGCCCTGCTGGAGGGGTGTTCCAGCCTTGAAACCCAGAAGGGATTCCGCCTTATCAATCTTCGCAACGCTGTGCCGGATGTCCCCCGGCCTGCCGGGGCCGTGGCGCACTTTCGAGGGGCTCCCTGAGACCGAGACTATGTCGTTGGCCAGTTCCTCGATGGAGATGCCCCTCCCCGTGCCGATGTTGATGGGCTCGCCCTTGGCCTCCGGCGACCTCAGGGCGGACAGGACCGCCCGCGCAACGTCGGCGACGTAGACGAAGTCCCGGGTCTGCCCGCCGTCGCCGTTGACCGTCAGGTCCTCCCCGAGGAGGGCGGCCCTGATGAACACCGAGATCACGCCCGAGTAGGGGCTCCGGGGATGCTGTCGGGGCCCGTAGACGTTGAAGAACCGGAGGCCGCAGACCGCGAGATCGGTGTGGTGGGCGTAGTATTGGACGAAGTGGTCCACGGCCAGCTTGCCCGCCCCGTAGGGGGAGATGGGCCTGTGGGGGCCGTCCTCCGCAACGGGGACCGGGGCCTCTCCGTAGACGGCGGCGGAGGATGCCACCACGGCGGACCTGGCTCCCGCCTGGTGCAGGGCCTCCAGCACGTGGACGGACCCGAGGACGTTGGCCTCCACCGTCCCGGCGGGGTCCTCGATGGAGGCGGCCACCTCGGTCCGGGCCGCGAGGTGGACGCCCATGGTGACGCCCTCCATGGCCGCGGGCGGAACGACGGCGGCGTCCGCCTCGACGATCCGGAGACCGGGCGCATCCTCCAGATGGGAGAGGTTGACCATCGAGCCGGTGGACAGGTCGTCAACGACCACCACCTGGGCACCCTGGTCGAGCAGCGCCTCCGTGACGTGGGAGCCTATGAAGCCGGCGCCTCCGGTAACAAGCACCCGTTCTCCTGAGAAGGGTCCCACCTAGGTCACCCCGCGGGACGGCGCTCACACGTAGGCGTCGCAATCGTAGCAGTAGTGCCGGTTGTACTCCTCGATCCACTCGGTCGGCTTGCCACAGCTGGGGCACATCGGGGTCGTTGGGGGAGCCGCGGGCTCGGGCTCCACGGGCATCGCTGGCTCGGCGTACTCCTCCTCGAGGAGGCTCTCGCCGGTGCCGGCCTGGTAGGACCCCTCGCCCCCGCCGTACTGCGCCTGGGCGTAGTCGTCGGTATAGAGCCCCGCCTGCTCGGTGTAACCGGTCGCGTACGCATCCCGTCCGCCGCCTACCGCTACTGGCGCTGGCGCCGGACCGGGCATGGGCCTGCGGGCCTGGGTCACGTCCTCGAGCAGCAGGCCGAACAGGTCGAACCTGTCGTCCTTGTACATCAGCCACGCGAATGTCAGCAGGAGGCCGCAGATGAAGAGACCGGGTGAGGGCAGCCAGCCGATGATGGCGATGGGGAGCAGGATCTTCCTGAGGTAGTGCCTGTTGTCCTCCGCCACGGCAGGTATCGCGCGGAAGAACAGGATGAGGCCGCTCAGCACACCAAGGACACCGGTCACGGTGAAGAAGGTGCCCCAGATGACGTAGCTCCGCACCGCCTCCTTGGTCCAGTAGCCTGAGTCGGTGTAGTCCCCGTCATAGTGCTCCAACCACCAGAGGTACTTGTAGAGGTTGGCGGCCCCCAGGTAGACTGCGATGATCCCAAAGATGATCAGGAGTAGGGCCGATATCAGTATCAGCCTCTTGGCATAGATTTTCCTCTTCGCATCGGATACGGCGATGGTACCATCCTCCGGCAGGCCCGCCTTCCTATCTCCCCGGGCATGCCCAGACGTATCGTGAAAACGTGGGTTCTCCTGCTGGGCGGTAGGAAAATGCGCGCGCACTACAAAAATTTATCTATACCGTTGACGTACGATTCGCCGTGGTTAGGACAAGTTCACCTGGCAAGGTCATCCTTTTCGGCGAGCACGCCGTGGTGTATGGCGAGCCCGCCATGGCCCTAGCGGTGACGCGGCGCTTCAACATGCGCGTCGAGCCCCGCGAGGGGGGCAAGGGCCACCTGGTCGACGGCCACCGGATGACCGAGGCCCACCATTCGTACTTCAAGTACGCCGTGGACAACCACTGGGAGGGCGGGCCCCTCGACATCAGGACCCGCTCCGAGATCCCCTCGTCGTCAGGCATGGGCTCCTCTGCGGCCCTCACCACGTCGCTCATGGGAGCCCTGGTCGAGCTCTCCGACGGTTGCATCGAGGATGAGAGGGAGCGCATCGCCAGGCAGTCCTTCGACACCGAGTACAGCGTCCAGGGACGGGCCTCCCCCACCGACACCTCCACCGCCACCATGGGCATGGGCATCCTCCTGGCCAAGGAGCCGATGGATGGATTGCTCTGGCACGTGGAACGTGGCGGGGCAGAGTGGTACATCCACAGGGTGGCGGTCCCCCAGCTCAACATCGTCGTGGGCTTCACCGGCATCAAGGGCAACACCGGCGAGCTGGTGGCCAAGGTGCGCAGGTTCTGGGAAGGCAACAACTTCGCCAAGGAGACGGTGACCGAGATCGGAGCCCTCACCATGGAGGGCGTGGAGGCCCTCTCCTCGGGCGACGTGGAGCGGCTCGGAGCCCTCATGGACCGCAACCACCAGCTGCTCACCATACTGGGCGTGAACCACCCCAAGCTGCAGCGCCTCGTGGACGCTGCCAGGCCCCACAGCTACGGTGCGAAGATGACGGGCGCGGGCGGGGGTGGGAGCATGATAGCCATCACCGAGGAGCCCGAGCGGGTGGCGAGGGCCATCGAGGACGCTGGCGGCATGCCCATCATCGCCGAGATCGGCGCACCGGGCGTCCGCAAGGACGGGGATTGAGCGGCGTTCCCACCCTTCTTGGCATTGGGAATCGTGGAAGAAACCTTAAGAACGCCCAGGAGGTAGCCTGGAACGTGTCCACCGACCCCCCCGAGGCCGTGATAGAGATAGTTCGACTTGGGAAGAGCTTCGGCAGGGTCCAGGCCCTCAAGGACGTCGACCTGACCATCCGGCGAGGGGAGTTCCTCGGGTTCTTCGGTCCGAACGGGGCCGGGAAGACTACGCTGCTCAGGGTGCTGACGGGCCAGCTGGAGCCAGGTTCTGGCTCGGCCAGGGTCATGGGGATCGACCTTCCCGAGGGCGCTGTCGAGGTGCGCGCCCAGGTGGGCGTGGTGCCCGAGTTCGAGTCGCCCCCCTCCTTCCTGACCGGCGACGAGTACCTGAGGTTCGTGCTCCGGGCCAGGGGCATCGATGAGGACAACGGACGGGTCGACCGTTGGATCGGGTTCTTCGAGCTGGAGAGCCACCGCCACACCCTCTGCAAGGACATGTCCAAGGGCATGCGCCAGAAGATCATGCTGGGCGCGGCCTTCATCCACGAGCCAGAGCTCCTGTTCCTGGACGAGCCCTTCATCAACCTGGACCCCCTGTTCCAGAAGAAGGTCCAGGACTACCTGAGTAGCTACGTGGCCGAGGGCGGGACCGTCTTCATGTGCTCCCACCTGCTGGAGATCGCCGAGCGCCTGTGCTCGCGCCTCGCCATCATCAACGATGGCGAGCTGATAGGCGTCGGCACCCTTCAGCAACTGCAGAGGGAGGGGGAGGCCGGGCTGGCCGAGGTCTTCTTCCGCATGGTGGGCCGCCAGGTCGCCGAGGTTGACAAGGAGGTCCCGGCGTCCACCGTCGCAGAGGGGGGATGAGCCTGTTCTGGCTCCTTCGGGCGATGTTCAAGGAGGAGTTCCGCCTCCAGAGCTCGTACTCCAGCCGCATCTCCACCATGACCTTCCCCGCGCTGCTGGCCGCGATGGCCTTCATCTTGGCCGTGTCCCTTCCGCTGCTCCAGGACGAGATGTCCACGGACCAGCTGCTCTTCGCCGTCCACTCGGCCCTCCTCCTGTACGGCCTCGCCGTTGGGGCGTTCTCCTTCCTGGGCCGGGAGATGATGGAGCGCAGGTGGGGCCATGCCAGCTTCCTGCTGTCGGCGCCCCAGACCCTGCCCATCAGCTTCAAGTACACCTTCCTCGTCTTCTTCCTCAAGGACCTGCTCTACTACATCTTCATGACGCTGCTGCCCCTCACGATAGGGCTACTGGCATCCATTCCCTTCACCGGGTTCCACGTGACGTCGGTGCTGCTGCTCTTCTTCACCATGAGCGCCACGTTCCTCTACGCCATCTCGTTCTCCTTCCTGATGTCCAGCGTCTACATGCGCTCCCGGACGGCCTTCACCGCCATGGCCGTCGGGGTGATAGCCGTCGTGGTGGCCTCGGGCATGCTGGAGCTGTTCGAGATGGGTCTCATCGTCCCGTCCATCGCCTTCCAGCTCACCGGGAACTGGTGGGCCCTGGCGGCAAGCCTCACGGCAAGCCTGGCCTTCTCGGCATGGGCCGTCCTGCTGGTGGAGGACCGCATGGAGTCTCCGGTGGTCCAGGTGGAGAGCCATTACGACGAGGTCGTGGTGTGGTTCAGGCGCTTCGGAAGGTTCCAGCCCTACCTGGCGAAGGAATGGATCGACCTCATCCGGAGCAGGACGCTGACCAAGCTGACGTTCGCCTTCGTGCTGCCCCTGGTGGTCCTGACCGCCTTCGACTGGTTCCTGGGCACGACGGTCTCGGACCAGATCCAGTTCTCCACCATATTCTACGGTGGCATGGTGGGGTTCTTCGGGGTCCTCATCTACAGCTGGCTGAACAACATCGACTACGTCGAGTACTACAGCACCTTCCCGGTGCGGGTCCCCGACATCGTCAAGTCCAAGCTGATCATGTTCGTCATCCTCACCAGCTGGATATCCACATCCTTCCTGGTGGCCATGACGGCCATCAAGGGCGAGTGGAGCCGCCTCCCGATATCCCTGGTGGTGATGTTCTCCACCTCCATCTACATGGTGGTGGTGACGGCCTACCTCACGGGGCTGCGGACCAACGTGTACCTCTTCGACACCAAGATCCTGTCCCGCTTCGCCATCCTGGCCATCATCCCGCTGATGGCCATCACCTTCCTTGCCATGGCGGAGGACGCCCTGGGCTGGAGGATGATCGTGGCCATCGCCGTGGTCTGCATGGTCCTTGCCACCGTGACGCGCATCCTGCTCACTCGCATCGACACCAAGTGGGGCAACGAGACGTTCACTGTTTGAACGGATATCAGACCGTCAGCGGCGGGATGGTGAGTGTGCCTATCTGCTCTCCTGACTTCGATATCACGACCGTTCCGCCTTCGAACTCCTTGGAGATCCCCGTCACCTTGATGATGTGACCGGCATGCACGTGGGGATCGTGTGCCGGAGTGCAGATGTACCATACCTGGACATCCACCCAGCCATCGCTCCCATCGTCGTACGCAGCTGGGTCGTCGGGTTTGACCCGGGTATCGGGCTTGAGCACGTGTTCGTCCTCTGAGAGGATCCTGACACGGACCTCCACCCAGAGGATCTTCGCATCCTTTGGCTGAATCTTGGACAGCTCGACGGTAAGGTCCCAGTAGTCCTCTCCATTGATGAACTTGGCCTTCGACACGGGATTTCTGAGCTCGACCTCGGTCAGTTCCTCCTCCGAGGTCATTGGTGGAGACCAGAACCCGACGGCCCAAACCAGGGCTATCGCTACAAAGATGACGATGGGTACTGAGATCGCCCATATCCATCTCTCATCCTTGGTGTCTTGGCTCATCCCCACACCCTAAGGCGTTGGCCTGCTACACCTATCCACCGGGTCATTAATTATATCTTCTCCAATGGCCATCGACTGGCCATGGAGCCTGGCGTCCGCCGCATCGTCAACTGGTGGGGCACCTTCGTCCTGGGCCTGGGGCTCGTCACCGTCGGCGTCGCGGGCTACCTCTGGGTGGTGGAGGAGCTGGAGTGGTACCGGACCGAGGTGTCCCCGGCCAACGAGGTCCAGTCCAAGGACCTGGGCGAGTACGTCAGGGTCGATGGGGTCGTCGCCCTCAACGCCTCCAGGGACATCATCATCACCCAAGAGGAGGTCGAGAGGGGCGTCTGGACGACACTCGAGTACGAGTACCACGTGGACTGGGTCTGGGTGGAGGACGATGACGGTGGCGTCGTCCTGGTGCTCTTCGACCACGTGAGGTTGACCAAGCCGGGGCGCCACGGTGGCGACTACCACAAGGGCGACCGGGTGTGCATCGGGGGCACGGTGGGCACCGAGAGCGGTGTGCCCATCAAGCGCGTCAGGGCCGACTTCACGGCCAAGCACCCCGAGGACTCCAACGCTCGGTACGTGGATATCTTCTACGCGTCGGCCTTCGTCGGCATGATGCTCATCCTGGTCTTCGTGCTGGCCCGCTTCCTCCTGAACCCCCGGAAGGCCGAGGCGCCCGACTGGCGGGGGACGTGACCCCATGGGACCCGATGACAGGGCCTGGCAGGGGAAGAGGACCCCCAACATGAGGATCGCCTACGTCGTCCTCTTCATCGGGGCGTGCCTGGTGGCCGTCGCCGTCTACCGCTGGACCACGGGCACCGAGTTCAACTGGTTCTTCCTCTTGATCTTCCTGTTGTTCCTCTTCATCTACCTCTTCCTCGTCCTCGCCACGGCCTACGAGGTCACGGTGGCGCTGGTGGGCGAAGAGCTCCAGGTCACCGTGGTCGAGTACGTGGCCAGCAGGAGGATGAAGGAGAGGTTGGATTCCGTTCCCCGATGGAGGATGGCGAAGCTCAGGGAGATAACCATGGGCGAGCTGGCCCACACCATCAAGATAGAGGATGCGGGCGGGAAGACCCTCGCGACCTTCCCCAGGTTCCTACCCCTGGGCGAGCACGACGCCATGATCCAGGCGATCATCGAGTGGGGCAATCAGCCCCCGTCATCCTCTTCCTCATCCACGTCCCCACCCTCGTCCAGCGGAGACGATGAGGGATCCCTGGCCGAGGCTAGGTAGGCATTCTGGATGGCCACGACCTCGCCGCTGTCGGCGGCCGCCTCGTACTCCTCCAGGGGCTCTGCGTTCAGCTGCATGAAGGTGGTGCCCCAGTTGGTCGCGGCCGCCAGGCGGTGGGCGTGGGAGGTGTCGCCGAGGATGGCGAGGGCGGCCGCCGCCGCCTCCAGGCTGGACAGCCTGTAGGGCTTGCCGTAGTTGATGGGGTTGGCGGCGAGGAGGAAGGGGAGGCCTCTGGAGGTCAGGCGGGCGAGGCGCTTGGCGTTCTTGAAGGTGCCCTCGGCATGGGCCCAGCTGCAGTCGAGTACGACCACCCCCCTGGCCCTGGCCTGCCCCGCGTCGGCGGGGGACAGGGCCCTCTTCGCGAAGGGGTCGAGGAGTATCGCCCTCTTGGGAAGGCGCCCCAGCCGGTCGACGGTCTCGACGAGGCCGAACTTGGCCAATCGACGCGCGGAGCACTTCTTGGGGTCGCACTGCCCTGCTTCGAACACGAACACCCGCACGGACTCGCCTTCCTCGAGGGTGTCCGTTCCGGGGTGGCCTCCCGGGAACCAGCTGGTCATGGGGGCCCTCACAGGAGGTCCTCGAACTCCTTCATGATCTCGGGGTACCTCTCCTGGACCATGCGAAGGATGTCCGCGGTGGTGATGCGCTCGATCTCGTAGCCCTGGAGCGCATCGATGACCTTGTTGAGGGTGTCGTCGGACATCTCGAGGAGCTTCTCCTTGGCGATGTAGTTGCGGAACAGCTGGTCCTCGATCTTGGCCCGCCAGCCCTTCTCGTACCTCTGGAAGAACTCCTTGCTGAAGTCCCCGGCCTCGTGGGCCTCCTTCGCCACCTGGGCGGCCACCTGGCCGGCGATGCAGGCGTTGGCCACGCCTCCGCCTGTCAGGGGGTCGACCGTCCTGGCGGCGTCGCCCACCAGCATGAGGCCGTCGGTGGTGACCGATTCGAGGGGCATGCCCACAGACACCGCACCGGCCACCGTCTCCACGTTCTGGCCCTTGGCGAGCCTGGGCTGGCCCGCGATGAAGTTGTCCAGGTACCTCCTGACCTCGCCCCCCTCCTTTATCCTGCCCAGGTTGATGCCGATGCCAACGTTGGCAGAGTCCTCCGACTTGTTGAAGATCCAGACGTAGCCTCCGGGCGCCATCGAGCCGATGTGGAACTCGTTGTAGAACCTGTCGATGTCGATGCCCACCAGCTCGTACTGGAGGCAGGTGTTCACATCCTTTGGGAGGACCTTGGTGTCGATGCCTGCCCAGCGGCCCACCTGGCTCTCGAAGCCGTCGGCCCCGATGACCACGGGGGCGCGCAGCTCCATGTCCTTGCCCCACTGCTTGGCCTTGACGCCCACGACGGCGCCCGCCTCGTCCTTGATGACGTCGGTGGCGGAGCACTTGAGCATCGTCTTGGCGCCCGCGCGGATGGCGTCCTCCGCCAGGGAGCGGTCGAAGATGTCCCGGTGGACCACGTAGCCCGTCTCGTTGCCCGCCATCTCCTCGGTCAGGTCGACGTACTGGCCGTTGGGGGCCACGATGCGTGCCCCGCTGACCTCCAGGGAGATCCATCTCTTGCTGGGCTCGATGCCCACCTCGTCGAGCCAGATCTTGGCGATGCCCTCGCCGCACCGGACGGGGCTGCCTATCTCCTGGCGCTTCTCTATCATCAGGACGTCGAGGCCCGCCTTGGCGGCGTCCCTTGCGGTCATGCTTCCGCCGGGGCCCCCGCCCACGACGACCATGTCCCATTCCTGGACCTCGACCATGTTCAGGCCTCCGTCATCTCGAGGGCGCCAACGGGGCAGCACCTGGTGCAAAGCCCGCAGTCGATGCAGTCGTCGTTCGCGGTCACCCGGAACTCCTCGAGGAACATGGCGTTCACGGGACAGATGCCCACGCAGGCCCCACACCTCATGCAAATGCTCTGGTCGACGGTTATCGTCATTCCACCCACCTCTCTAGATATCCCTCGGATACGTGAACCTCATTACTTGGCGTACTTGTCCAGCGCGGTCGGTACCGACGCCATGACCTCGTCGCTGACCAGCTTTCCGGTCCTGCGCCTCTCCTCCATGAGAGCCTCCTCGCGCTCACGGAACGAGTGGTACTCCTCGTTGCTCATCGCGTACTTCTGCTCCACCTCGTCGCGGAACACGGGCCCGCTGTTGTAGGCACAGAAGGGTATGATGCGGCCGTCGGGGACGGCGTAGTGGATGACGCACCTCTTGACGCGCTCGATGTCGTAGTTGTACCGGTCCTGGAAGTGCATGCCGCCGATCATCATGCTGCGCCAGGCGAAGTTGGCCAGCGCCTTCTTGTCCCCCTCCTCGTAGAAGGCCGACAGCAGCTCGACCATGCCGATGCCGCCGGGGGACTTCTTCTTGTTGATGTACCTGCCCTCCCTGAGCTTGAACTTGAGGAGCTTGACCTTGGCCACTGACTTGACCTTCGCGTGCTCGATGTCCACTGCCGCCTTCTCGATGTCCGCCAGCAGGAGAGGGACGTTCACGAACTCGTTGATGGGGATCGGCGTGCCGTCCTCGTCGATGAATATGAAGGTGGCCAGCCCGCAGTGGGGATGGGAGGTGAAGGCCACCTTGGGGTCGTTCTGGAACACCGCCGCCAGCTCCGAGAAGACGGAGACGGATGGCACCGGGAAGAAGTGTTCCTCCTTCAGGAAGTCCGTCTGGTCGACCAGGCGGTGCACCATGTCTGCCAGGGTGAACCTCTTCTGGGCCAGTTCGGTCTTGTCGATGCGGCCGGTGAATGCCACCGGCTGGAAGTTGATGGCGTGGATCACATCGGCGTTGTCGATGGCGTACCGGACGATGTCGCCCACGATGTCGTCGTTGACGGTGTTGATCAGGGTCGGCACCAGGCAGATGGACATGTTCGGCTGGGCCTCCTTCACGGATTCCACGGCACGTCGCTTGATGTCCACCATGGGCCTTCCACGGACCTCCTTGTACATCTCGTCGTCGAAACCGTCGAACTGCAGGTAGATGGTGTTGACCCCCGCGGTCACCATCGACTGGGTGAAGCCCTCCTCCTGGGCCATCAGCACGCCGTTGGTGGCCACCTGGATCTGCGCGAAGCCCAGCTCCTTGGCGGCCTGGACCGCCTCGAGGAAGTAGGGGTACACCGTCGGCTCCCCGCCGGCGAACTGGACGGAGGGGGTGGGCACCGGGCTGTTCCTGCGGAGCACTGCCAGCATCTCCACCACCTCGTCGAAGGTCGGCTCCACGATGAAGCCGGAGGCGTTGGCGTTGGCGAAGCAGACGGGGCAACGGAGGTTGCACCTGTTGGTCAGGTCGACGTTGGCAAGGACCGTGTGGGACTTGTGCATCTGGCACAGGCCGCAGTCCGTGGGGCACTCCGTCGCCTCGGGGTAGTAGGGGTTGTCCACACCGGTGCCGTCGTGGGCGTACTCCTCCATCCTGAGGTAGAGGTCCACGTCGGAGAAGTAGACGTCCTCGAAGTAACCGTGCTCGGGACAGGTCTTCTCCATCATCACCTTGCCATCGCGCTCGACGATATTGGCATCGATGATGCTGGCGCATTCGGGACAGAGTGACTTGGTCACCTTGGGCAGGCCCTTCTGCAGCTCTGATTCTTTGATGATCATGGTCCGAATCCCGCCTGAATCGAATAACCGGGGGTAAAATATAATACTTTTGTAGCATTAGCTACTACAGATCCTCACCTCGATGTATGAGGTGGACCGGAGGACCGGGGATGCTAGAGACCATCATTCAGGACCTGGGGGTGGACCTCAGGCAGGAGTTCGACCACGCCGCCAGGGACCTGGAGGCGACGGGGCTCTCGTCGTACGAGTCCAAGGCGTACGTGGGCCTGGTGGCCATGGGATTCGGGACCGCCGACGAGATCGCTAGCATGTCCCGGATACCGAGGACGTCGTCGTACAAGGTCCTCAAGTCCCTCGAGGAGAAGGGGTTCGTCCACTCGACCAAGGGTCGGCCGATAGTGTACCGTCCCGAGGACCCGTCCGTGGTCTACGGCCGCGTGAAGGAGCGGCTGGACGAGACCTTCGCGAAATTGGAGTTCCTGCACGAGGTGGTCCGGGAGAAGGGCTCTCCCCAGCTGATATTCACCATATCCGGCAAGGACAGGGTGCTGGAGAAGATCGCGGAGCTGGTGGACTCCTCGGACGAGAGCTTCACCATATCCACTCCCGTCTATGCCGATGTCCGTGGTGCCATCCACGACAGGATCAAGAAGGCCCTGGCCCGCGGCGTGGAGGTCACCACCATCGTGGAGCCCGGCGTCCGGGTGGAGTCAGGGGCCCGGGTGGTCAGGGCCGAGCGCCTGGCGGCCACCGACGTGGTCTCCGACGGCAATCTGGGCCTCATCGCCGCCCCTGACCTGGAGACCTGCGGGTTCTCGGCCAACCCCTTCCTGGCCCAGCACCTGATGCGATTCCTGGAGATAGTCATCAAGGAATACGAGCGCGAGGCGGTCTGAGGCGACGTCACTGGCCTTCCAGGTCCTGCCACTTGTACACCGGGTTGCGGGCGCCGTACACCTCGTCCACCCTGCGGACGGGCGCCCGGTGGGGCGCGTCGTGGAGCACCTGGGGGTCGGTCTTGGCCTCCTCCGCGATGTTGATGAGGGCGTCGGCGAAGGCGTCCAGGTCCCGCTTGGACTCCGTCTCGGTGGGCTCGATCATCAATGCCTCGTCCACGATCAGTGGGAAGTAGACGGTGGGCGGATGGAACCCGTGGTCGATGAGGCGCTTGGCAACGTCCAGCGTCCGCAGGCCCTTCTCCTTCATCGCGGAGCCCGACAGGACGAACTCGTGCTTGCGGACCCTTCCGTAGGGCATGGGGTAGTGGTCCTCGAGACGGTGGACCAGGTAGTTGGCGTTGAGCACCGACAGCTCGGCGGCCTTCCTCAGCCCCTCGCCTCCCATGAGCAGGACGTAGGCGTACGCCCGGAGGAGCACCCCGGTGTTCCCGTAGAAGCTGCGCACCTTCCCGATGCTGTCGGGCCTCGCGTAGTCCAGGAAGTAGACGTCCTCCTCCCTGGCGACCATGGGCACCGGGAGGTACTTGGCAAGTTCCTCGCTGACGCCCACCGGGCCGGAGCCCGGTCCGCCGCCGCCGTGGGGCGTGGCGAAGGTCTTGTGGAGGTTGAAGTGGACGATGTCGTAGTTCATGTCCCCCGGTCGTACCCGTCCCATGATGGCGTTGAGGTTCGCCCCGTCGTAGTACAGCAGCGCGCCCTTGTCGTGGAGGATGCGGGCGATCTCCAGCACGTCGTGCTCGAAGAGGCCCAGGGTGTTGGGGTTGGTGAGCATGAAGGCGGCCGTCCGGTCGGACACCGCCTTCTCCAGGGCATCCAGGTCCACGGTGCCGTCCTTGGAGGGCACCTCCATGACCTCGTAGCCCGCCATCACCGCCGAGGCGGGGTTGGTGCCGTGGGATGTGTCAGGGAGGAGGACCTGGGTCCTCTTCTCCTCGACGTCGTCGAAGTGCGCCCTCACCAGGCGCATGCCCAGGAACTCCCCGTGGGCGCCGGCGGAGGGCTGCAGGGAGACCTCGGAGACGCCGCCGATCTCCGCCAGCATGAGCTGCAGCTCGTACATGATGCGGAGGATGCCCTGGGTGGCGGCCTCGGGCTGCCTCGGATGCAGACGGGTGATGCCCGGATGCGCTGCCAGGACCTCGGAGACCTTGGGGTTGTACTTCATCGTGCACGACCCCAGGGGGTACATGCCCACATCGACCCCGAAGGTCATCCGTGAGAGCAGTGTGTAGTGTCGGACCACCGAGGGCTCGCTGAGGGAGGGTATCGGTGGGGGTTCCATTCGCCTCATGGACATGGGTAGGAAGTCCCAGTCGAAATCGGGCTCCTCCACGATGTGGCAGCAGTCCTGGTCCTCGTCCGCCTCGTTGAGGAGGGGTACCTGGTGACGGGGCGCCTGGTAGTCCATCACAGCTCACCCCCCGCGAACCAGTTGCTGGTGCCATCGTGGAACGCCTTGAGGGCCACGGCGAGGTCGTCCAGGTCGGCCTCGGTGTGGGTCTCGGTGGTGGCCATGAGGAAGGCCTCGCTCACGTCCGGGAAGTCCTTTCCCAGGTTCACGCCGAGGAATATATCCTCCATGAGCATGGCGGCCGTCAGCTCCCCCACCTCGTGCTCGGTCCCCACGCTGAACTCGTTGAAGAAGGACGACTCGAACAGGGGCGCCTTGAAGCCGTCGATGTGGTCGATGGCGTCGGCCAGGCTGTGGGCCCTGTTGGCGCTGGCCTGCGCCATGCGCACCAGCCCGCCGCTGCCGATGGTGGCCAGGTGGACCGCGAACGCCAGTGCGTTGAGGTTCTCGTTGGTGCATATGTTGGAGGTGGCCTTGCTCCTCCGTATGTGCTGCTCGCGGGTCTGCAGGGCCATGTGGAAGGCCCGGTTCCCGTCCGCGTCCTTGGTGAGGCCGATTATCCTCCCTGGCATCTGCCGGGCGATGGCCTTGCGGGTGGCGAAGAAGCCCAGGGTGGGCCCGCCATAGTTGAGGGGGTTGCCCAGGGGCTGTCCGTCCCCCACGACGATGTCGGCGCCGAAGTCGGCGGGAGGCCTGAGGATGCCCAGGGCCACCGGGTTCGTGCCCACGATGAGGAGGGTCTTTCCCAGGTCGTCCTTCAGGTCCGAAAGGGCCTCTTCGATGCATCCGAAGTAGTTGGGGCTCTCCAGGTAGACCGCCGCGGTGTCCCCGTCCACTGCCTCGGCGAGCAGGTCCCGGTTTATCTGGCCGGTGTCGGGGTGGTAGTCCACGTCCACGATCTCGAATCCCGCTCCGTACAGGTAGTTCCAGAGCACCGAGCGCTTGTCCGGGTCCATGGCGACGGGGACCACGACCTTCTCCTTCCTGGTGACGCGGATGGCCATCAGGGCCGCCTCCGCGAGGCCGGTGGCGCCGTCGTACATCGAGATGTTGGACACGTCCATGCCGGTGAGGGCGCAGACCAGGCTCTGGTACTCGAACATGGCCTGCAGCATCCCCTGGGAGCTCTCGGGCTGGTACGGCGTGTAGGACGTGTAGAACTCCGCCCTGCCCGTGAGCGCTGGGACGGTGGCAGGGATGTAATGGTCGTACATGCCGCTCCCGAGGAACGACAGGAAGTCCTGGGTGGTCACGTTGTCCGAGAGCAGCCCCTCGATCTCTGCCGCCACCTCCTGCTCGGGCAGGGCGGGTGGCAGGTCGAGGCTGTCGATCCGGACGCTCTCTGGCACATCAGCGTAGAGGTCGTCGATGGAGTCGTATCCCATCTCCTCTAGCATCCTTTCAACCTTTGACTCGTTGGGCAGGAACTGCATGGGGGTTCCCCCGGTGGTGTTCCGGGGAACCGCTCTTCCATCTCTAAAGGTTTTCCCAGCCCGGGAGCCTGGAAGGTACCGTCACCTGAGGGTGTTGTCGCAGAAGGGACACAGGATCCAGGCGGGGTCCACTTCCTCGCCACAGCTGGGGCAGGTGCCAGCTGCCGGCCCGGCCTCGGGGGCCTCCTCGGCGGGTGGTCCAGCCGGCTCGGGCTCCTCGGCGGGTGGTCCGGCCGGCTCGGGCTCCTCGGCGGGTGGTTCCGCTGGCTCGGGCACCTCGGCGGGCGGTTCCGCTGGCTCGGGCTCCTCGGCGGGTGGTTCCGCTGGCTCGGGCTCCTCGGCAGGTGGTTCCGCTGGCTCGGGCTCCTCGGCGGGTTCCTCGTCAACCTCAACTGAGAGCTCGTCGGGGGGTTCCTCTCGCACCTCGTCCTCGTCCGATGGGGCCGTGGGACGCCGACCTACGAGGATGATCATGATGACCAGGACCAGTATGGCGAGCCCGATGACGGCTCCGATGACCACGTAGTTGGCACCCTCCGCTGGCGGTTCCACGTACACCTGCTTGGTACCCACGTTGTCGTTCTCGTTGGTCTCCTCGACCATGTTGTTCCGGTCGATGTAGACCATGAGCGGCATGCCGTTCTCGAAGGTCCAATCGGCCTGGTAGGTGATGTTGGCGCCCACGTCCAGCTCGGTTATCTGCCAGTTCCCTATCGGTAGACCTCCCTGGGTGGGATCCCCGTGGAACATCTCGACCACGGCGGGGGTGAACAACGGGGCGTCGCCCATGTTGACCACCCGTACGTGGACGGTGGCGGTGTCGTCCTCGTCGAGACGGTCCACCGTCTTGACGCCCTGGGTGACCCATAGGTCCATCAGGAGCAGGTTGGGCAGCGCATCCCCATCGATGTGGATCTCGCTGGACAGTTGGTTGTTCGCGTCGGAGGATTCCTCGATCTCGTTGATCGGGTCCACCACCGCGATCATGGTGTGGGTGCCGCCATCTACCTTGTTCGGGACGGGGGTCCATGTGATGGACTTCGTCGACTCCTCACCGATGCCCAGGGTCGACGTGGCCATGTTGGCGAGGCGCTTGCCCTCGTCGACCTCGTCGAGATAGATGTGCAACTGGGCCACCTGGAAGCTGACGTCGGTGCCCACGTTGGTGACGGTCACCTCGATCGTTATCGTGGTGCCATAGGTGATGCTGGAGACGGGAGCCCCCGCCTGGTCGGTGATGTCGATGGTGATGACCGTCAGGTCAGGTAGCGAGGCCCCCACCCTGAGGGGGCGGAGATCGTAGTTGTTGAACTCGTCGACCTCGTGTTCGACCCCGGTCGCATCGACGACCACGAAGAGGACGGGCACGTCGCTCTTCTGCTTGGGCTTCTCGGCGATCCAGATGATCGAATCCGTGTGGACCTCGTCGGGGTTGAGGCCCTCCGGGACCTCGAAGGACCCCAGGAGCTTGCCGCTCAGGAGCGGGTTGCCGTGGTACAGTTCGGCCATCGTCACGCTCTTGGTCTTCGCGTTGCCCCGGTTGATGACGCTCACGTTCACCTCCACGTGCGCCCCGGAATTGGTGCCCTCCTGGAGGTCCAGCTCCTCGCCGTTCAGGAGGAGCTGCATGGAACCGACGGCAAGGTCGGGCAGCGGTCTCCTGGAGACGGTCAGGCCCTTGCCCAGCTGGTTGTTGTCCTCGTCGGACTCGTAGATCATGTTGTCGGGGTCGACGAAGATGGTGATGGCGTGGGTCCCCAGCTCCGCCCTCCAGTCGAACTCGACCTGGAGGGTCTCGTCGGGGTCCAGGCTGGCTATCATGAACTGGCGGCCCACCTGGACGCCGCCGGCGTCGGGGTCGCCCCTGTACACGCCCACCTCGATGGCGCCCTCGTAGGGGTCGTTGCCGTCGTTCCCTATGATGGCCAGGGTGTGAACGTTGTCTCTCTCGGAAGCCTGGGTCGTGACCTGGCCGTCCAGTATGAAGTGGAGGTCCTCAACGAAGAGGTCCACACCGGGATCGTCGGTCACGTCGAGGCGCGCCGAGGTCACGTTGTTGGCGTCGTTGAAGTCCAGGGGGGTCGATGGGTCCTGGGGCATCACGATCATGGTTATGTCATGCACGCCCTCGAGGGGCCTCCACGGGATGCGGATGGTGCGCTCGCCCCCGGCCTCGAGCCCTCCCAGGCGCGGTTGCACGTCACCGATGGGGTCCGTCCCTGGGGTGAACGGACCGTCGTACGCGCGCACCACCATCGGGATGGTCACCATCGAGGTGCCCACGTTGGCGATGGTGGCGACTATCTCTATCAGGTCGCCCACGCCCGCGCCGTGGATCGGGGTCCCATCGGCCTCGAAGCGCATGTCGGTCAGGACCATGTCGCCTGCGGAGTTGTCGTCCACGTTCACTTCGATCGTTCGCTCGTTGTTCACCTCGCTCTCCTCGGGCACGTGGTTGGCCTCGTCCACGTAGATCCGCACAACGTAGTGTCCTGGCACGGCGATCCAGTGCATCGTCACGATCTTCGACATGCCCATGGACAGTCCGTCGAGGACGACCACCCGTCCGATCTCGTCGCCGCCACCCAAGGGGTGGTCGGTGTAGGCGGAGACGACGAAGGCATCCACGCTGGCCCTGCCCTCGTTGATGATCGTCATGTTGAACTCGAGGACGTCCCCCGCCACGGCTGCTGCCACGGGATAGCCGTCCAGGAGCACCCTCACGTTGCCCAGCTTCAGGTCGGGCAGCTGCTGGTCCGGTTTGCCACCAACCTCGATGTCCTTGATCTTCCAGCCGTCCCCCTCGACGCCGTCCGGGGAGGACCTGAAGTAGAAGCCGATGCGGATGCGTTGACCGGCGTAATCGTCGAGGCGGACGGTGACCGACGCCCAAGTGGTCATGGTGCCGGACCAGCCGGTGACCTCTGGATACAGGAACTCGGGTTCCACCAGCTCCCAGTCCTTGTCCCGGTCGGTGATGACGAAGACCATGGCCCCATCGCCCGGGGAGGGGATGTCGTACATGTGCTCGAACTCGAGCCTCGGCATGGTGACGTTGTGAAGGTCGATCCACGTGGTCTCGATCATCGCGATCTCGTCGGGATAGTAGATCCCGTCGTTCCCGTTGTCGTCCAGCGGGTCCCCGAATGGGATTTCGGTTCCATAGGGGCTCTCGGTGAGGTAGATCTCGTCATCCTTGGTGTAGAAACCTCCCGAGGGATTGACGGCGATGTTGTCGGTGGACCAGGAGCCCTCCCAGTAGAGCCACTTGGACCGATCGATGACCCCCGCCTCGAAATCATCCTGGAAAATCGTCAGGTATCCCGTGGGTAGCCTGTGCTCGCCGCCATCCGAGGGTTCGGCCATCGCCAGGGGTCCGGCGAGTGCGCACTGGAGGAGAAGCGTGGCGACAAGCAGGAGGGCCGTACGACCGGTACTCGATTTATTCATGACACTCCTCCACGTGTGGGTCTGCAAACATGGTGTTGCTATATAACTGTTTTTCGATGGTTGGCACCGAGGGGACCCACTTCGAGGGGTGTCGTCAATGCCAAATACCCCGGGGCCCTTACGAGGTGCGATGGACATCTCCGATGAGCTGGCCATGGCCATAGAGGAGGGGCGGATCACCTCCAGGGAGGACCTGGAGAGGCTCAAGCGTGAGCTGGCGGCCAGGGAGAGGCTGGACCGGGTGCCCACCGACGCGGAGGTCCTCGCCAGGCTGGGGGACCGGGTCGACCCTGCCGCGCTGGCCCTCCTGAGGACGAAGCCCTCTCGGACCCTCTCCGGCGTGGCCGTGGTCGCCGTGATGACCCCTCCGGCCCCGTGCCCCCACGGGACGTGCATGTACTGTCCAGGGGGCGTGGATGCGGGTACACCGCAGAGCTATACAGGCAAGGAGCCCGCCGCCCGACGTGCAATCCAGGCGGGATTCGACGGCGGGCGCCAGACATCGGGCAGGCTGGCGCAGCTGGCCGAGGTCGGCCACCCCACGGAGAAGGTCGAGCTGGTGGTCATGGGGGGGACCTTCCCCGCCCTCGCCCCCGAGGACCGTGCGACCTTCGTCAAGGGTTGCGTGGACGCGATGAACGGGGGCCCCGCAAAGGACCTTGCAGGTGCCATTGACGCGAACGCGGAGGGTCCCCACAGGTGCGTGGCCCTCACCATCGAGACCCGGCCGGACCTGTGCGACCGGGCGGGCGTCGACGACCTTCTGGACCTGGGGACCACCCGGGTGGAGATCGGCGTCCAGGTGACGGAGGACCGTCCCCTGGAGCTGGTGGGCCGGGGCCACGGTGTCGCCGAGAGCGTGGATGCCACGAGGCACCTCAAGGATGCTGGCCTCAAGGTGGGCTACCACCTGATGCTGGGCCTTCCATCCATGTCCCCCGAGGACGACCTTCGCGCTCTGATGAGGGTGATAGAGGACCCGGACTTCCGACCCGACCTCCTCAAGCTCTACCCGACGCTGGTGATGCCTGGCACCGGGCTCCATGGGTTGTGGGAGGAGGGGGGCTACGAGCCCCTGGACGAGAAGGGTGCGGTGGACATCCTGGCCCCCTTCAAGGCGTCACTGCCCCCCTGGGTGAGGGTGTCCCGTGTGGAACGTGACATCCCGTCGGACCTCATAGCCGCCGGTGTGCGGGCCAGCAACCTGCGTCAGCTGGTGGCGCTGCGCCTCTCGGAGGAGGGGAGGCGTTGCCGCTGCATCAGGTGCCGGGAGGTGGGAAGGCGCGGGACCGATCGCCCCGGCGGTGGCGGGGACCGGTGGGGCGCCCCGGAGCCCTCCAGGCTCGAATTGAGGGAGGAGCTCTACTCGGCCTCGGGCGGAGAGGAGGCGTTCCTGAGCCTGGAGCTTGCGGACCTGGACGCCATCGTGGCCTACGCAAGGGTCCGTAGACCCTCGACGGACCTCTGGAGGGACGAGCTGGCCGGGGCGTGCATTCTCAGGGAGGTCAGGGTCCTGGGCGTGGCCCTCCCGCTGGGCGCCGAACCCTCCGAGGGGGGTGGACTGGAGTGGCAGCACAGGGGGTTGGGGGAGAGACTGGTCAGGGAGGCCGAGGAGAGGGCCCGGTCATGGGGTATGGACCGGCTCGCCATAACGGCCGGGATGGGGACCAGGGGCTACTTCGCACGCCTTGGGTATCGCAGGGCGGGGCCCTACATGGTCCGTGGCCTGGGCTGATGTGATGCTTGCATCGTGGTCGGACCGCGTCCATGGTGACGGCGGTCAGAACAGCTCACCGATGACCTTGATGCCGTCGGGCCCGGTGTCGATCAGGAAGGGCTTCATCTCGTGACGGGTGGCCCTCATCTTGCGCACCATGAGGTAGCGCTTGATCTCGTTGCCCAGCTTGTCGGTCCCCAACTCGATGATGCCGTCGACGAGGAAGTACTCGGGCCGGTCGTCCACCATCTGGGTCTCCAGGACGATGAAGGTGGTGACGCCCTTGCTACGGAGCTTGAAGAAGAACTCCTGCAGCTTCTTCCTGATGACGGGCCCGTCGATCCCGAGGAGGGACAGCAGCGCGTTCATCGAGTCGATGACGATGTACTTGGGGGTTTTCTCCGCCTCCGAGGCATCGGATTCGGAGTGGGGCTCGTACACCGAGAGGGGGGCCGTCGCCCGCTCCAGGATGAGGTTCAGGTAGTCCTCCTCCTTGAACAGGGAGGAGTCCCACACCTCCAGGTCGGCCTTGAAGGAGGCCACGTCCACTATCTGGATCTTGGGGGTGGTGGGTATGCCCATGCTCCTGACGTTGTTGAGGTGGCCCTCCTTGGACTCCTCGAAGGTGATGTAGATCGCCCGGTCATCCTCGTGTCTGTCCAGGTACCTCTGGAGCAGGTTGTACAGGAAGCTCGACTTCAGGGTGCCCGCGCCTCCGACCACAAGTATGATCGAGCCCTGGGGCGGCTCGGTATGGAACACAAGGTCCAGTCCCTCGATGCTGTCTAGGAATACCACTTCAGGCACCTCCCTCTGAGCTGAGCTTGATGAGATTATCCCGCATGATGGCGATCTGCCTCTCGTCGGCCATGTACTGGACCGAGTTGAGGATGTCGTCGATGAGCTCCCGGGTCAGCTGGCGGCGGTTCAGCGTCTCCAGGAAGGTCCCGTGCTTGACGCATTTCTGGGACAGCATCCTTACGGCGACGTCGTGGGGTATGACCCTCTCCATCTCCTGGACCACCCTCTGGGCCAGGGGGTTGCTGTTGACATCCCTCGAGGAGGCCTGGGTCCCGTTGACGCCCTGGGCCTCGCGGGCCAGCTTCTCCTGGAGGGCCTCGGTCACGATCTCCCTGATGGTCCTGTCGGTATCCAGAGCATATTGCTTCAGCCGCCTGAAGAGGGCCAGGTCCAGATCGATGGTGGTCTTCTTGACAGCACGTCCCATGGGAATCGACGATATGATTACCGCCCAGATATAAATAAATATTGGCATGGCCCTTATTCCTGGTAATCTGTGAAAATCACCGTCCGGGAAAAACGCTGGCTCCCTTGCCGGTCTGACACACATCGGTGAGGGGGCACCCATGGCATACGGGCCTTTTTCGGCAGAATCCCTTGGCCAGTTCCACAAGGGCGGCGTGGAAGTTGTTGTAAAGGTCGACATCGACGGGAACGTCGGCCGTGAACCAGGCGGCCACGTCGTCGTACGCGGTGCCTGGCCTGATGCCCACGCGCTCCAGGATCCTCCTTGTGTAGGCATCCACCACGAAGGCCGGGCCCTTGGCGGCATAGAGGATGATGCTGTCCGCCGTCTCCGGCCCGATGCCCTTGACCGAGAGCAGGTCCTCACGAAGCTCGTCCACGGGTCTGGCCAGGAAGGCTTCCAGGGAGCCTTGGGGAGAGGTCTGGACCAGGGTAAAGAGGGCCCGGAGGCGTCGGGCCTTCTGACGGTAGGTCCCCGAGGGGCGGATCAGGGCCTCCAGCTCCTCGAGGGACAGGGTCACGAGGGCGTCCACGGTGTCTATCCCCGCCCCATCCAGCTGGGAGATGGCCAGCTCCACGTTGCGCCAGGCCGTCCTCTGGGTCAGCACGGCTCCCACCATCACCTGGAACGGGCCCTTGGCGGGCCACCAGTCGAGCTCGCCGTAGTGCTCGTGGAGCCTCCTGTACATGTCCATCGGGGATGGAGAGAGGGATGATGGAGAGAGGGATCCTCCGGTATACCTGGCCGACATCTCGAAAGGATAATAATGCCTGAGGGTATTACCCTTTTGATGGCCAAGCTCCGGTACTTCCTTCACGAGAACAAGCTGATACTGGCCAGCATAGTTCTCCTCCTCAGCGTGTCGATAATGGTACTATCCGTCATCGGCATCCCGGACGAGGATGGGAACGAGGGGACGGGTCCGTTGTCATTCCTGAGGGGCATCAACATCATCATCTTCGGCCTGTCGTTCATCGTGGCCATCGTCATGGGTTACATCGTATACAAGTACATCTCCGACAAGAACAAGTTCGATGCCCTGATGAGGACCAATTCACAGGCCATATTCCGTCGCAACCAGATCGATATAGAGCGTTACGCCCTCCGCCTGACGAGCAAGGAGGAGAAGCGGGTCCTAGAAGCGATGAGGAAGTACAAGATCAAATGAGGTCACGATAGGGGTAAAGTACGACCCTTTCCATTTTCTCAATTGCACGAGAGACCCCCCTTCATTTCCTATGGAAGACCAGATCGCATATCCGTTGATATATTCATATAATCATAATAAAAATGCATAGATGACTGTATATATCTTTTATGATATATATACTTTATCTACTATAAACGATACGATTCTATTCTTCAATCAGATTGACGGTAACACCGCTCAATGATACGATATTATCTTTTATCCTGTTCATGTAGTCACGGTCAATCGCGAATATGACGGTCCCCTCGTCCCTCCTCGACAGGTCCAGGTAGACGGCCCTCTCACGGATAAGTCCTATGAGATTCCTCATATCATCGTTCAGCTCGATCTCGAGGATGAAAACGTCGATGTCACCCTGCAGCTCAAGTTCAACGAGCTGGATGTCCTCCAGGTTCTGCAAGATGGTATGGAACATCGACCTGCGCATGGCCTCCCTGCGCTTGGGTCGGGTGACGTTGAGCTGCACGGGAGTCCACGGGCCCAGTATCATGCCCGAGGCCTGGAGGGACGCCACCTTGGAGCGGAGCTCGCTGGGATAGATCAGGTCCACCTTGTTGAGCAGGAATAGGATGGGCGGTGCCTCGCCTTCCCGCTTGATGATCTCGAGAGAGGTCCTCACCTTCCGCTCCACCACCTCCAGAGGCTCGCTGATATCGATGACCAGGATGACCAGGTCGGCCGAGTAGACCTCCTCGAGCGTTGACTCGAAGGCCTCTATGAGCCATGGTGGCAGGTCCTCGATGAAACCGACGGTATCATTGATGAGGACCCTGCTCTCGACCCCCTCCACCGTCCTCGATAGGGGGCTCAGGGTGGAGAAGTAGCGGCTGTCCACCTCGGCCCCCGCCTCCGTCAGCATGTTGAGGGCGGAGGTCTTGCCCGCGTTGGTATAGCCCGCGATGCTGACGGTGACGAAGGACCGCCGCCGACGGTGCTTGCGTCGGACGGAGCGCACCCTCTTCACATCGTCCAGCTCCCGCTGTATCCGGGCCATCCGCTGCCGTATCTCGCGGAGGTACTGGTGGGTTCCCACCTCTCCCCCGCCCAGCAGTCCGGGGTGCTCTCCCTTCTTGAGCAGGTTGATGGTCTCCTTGATCAGGGGGACCCTGTGGCGGAGGGTGGCCAGCTCGACCTGGAGCTTGGCCTCCACGCTCCTTGCCCTCCTGGTGAAGATCTCCAGTATCAGGCGCACCCTGTCATGGACATCGACCCCGACCCGGGACTGGAGGTTGTGGACCTGCGACGGCTTCAGCTCGTTGTCCACGACCACCAGGTCCGCGCCCGTCTCCTCGACCAGGTCCCGGACCTCGTCGGCCTTCCCTCGACCGAGGTACGTCCGGGGGTCGGGATGGTCCCTCCTCTGCACCACCGTATCGAGGAGCTCGAAGCCCAGCGAATCGATGAGGGCGGTGATCTCGGAGACATCCTTCCGGATGGAGAGGATCAAGCACCTTCGCACCGCGTCCGGGTCCGCACCCCCGAGGTCGACCATCGAAAGGTCCAAGTACCTCAGGCCCAAAATACCCTGCGGCCCCGACCCGAAGGATGGCACGGGGCAAGGTGCCTTTCCACACGAAAAAGAGGGGTCCCCCTCCCCCCTCGAGGTGCGGGGGAGAATCTATTTCTACCGGGGGGAGCATACACCCTATTCCCGACCCCTGCGACATCCCAAGCGGGCATTTCCATAGGAAGTCTAGGGGTACTGGGGGAGGAAGGAGGAGACCGAGGTCGCATGAACGAGGAGAGCACCAGCCTTTTCGACAAGTACACCGACATCCGGCCCATCTTCAAGAAGGACCGGGACATCCTGCGGCCCTCGTACATACCCGAGAACCTGCCTCACAGGCGCAAGCAGATCGAGGCCCTCGCCTCCATCCTCGCGACGGCCCTGCAGGGCAGTCGTCCGTCCAACATCCTCATCTTCGGGAAGACGGGAACGGGCAAGACCGCGGTGATGAAGTACCTCGGGAAGGAGATCAAGGCGGCCCATACGACCCACGAGGGCCGGTTCTCCGCTGTCAACTTCATCTACATCAACTGCGAGATAGTCGACACCCAATACGGGGTCCTAGCCCACGTGGGCAACTACTTCATACAGGACTGGGACGAGCGCATCCCCTTCACGGGATGGTCCACCGAGAAGGTGTACAACCAGCTCCGGGAGCAGATAGACGCCCGGGAGGAGGTCACCCTCATCGTCCTGGACGAGATCGACAAGCTGGTGTACAAGAGCGGCGACGACGTGCTGTTCCACCTCTCCGAGATCAACGATGACCTCCACCAGGGCAAGCTGAGCATCGTCGGCATCTCCAACGACCTGAAGTTCACCGAGTTCCTGGACACCAGGGTCCGCTCCCGGCTGGGGGAGGAGCGCATGGTGTTCCCGCCCTACAACGCCAACCAGCTGCAGGACATCCTGCGGCAGCGGGCCGAGCTGGGGCTCTGTGATGACGCCATCGACCCGGGGGTGATCTCCCTGTGCGCAGCGCTGGCGGCCCAGGAGCACGGCGATGCCCGGCGCGCCCTGGACCTGATGCGCGTCTCGGCGGAGCTGGCGGAGCGGGACCACGCGCCCCGGGTGACCGAGCACTTCGTCCACAAGGCCGTCAACAAGCTGGAGCTGGACGCCGTGGAGGAGGTGGTCACCACCCTCCCCACCCATTCCAAGCTGGTGCTCCTCAGCATCCTCATCAACGAGCGGGAGGGCAGCCTGTACTCGACCACGGGAGAGGTGTACGACACGTACCGAGAGCTGTGCCGGCAGCACGGCATGAACCACCTCACCCAGCGTCGCGTCACCGACCTGATCTCCGAGCTGGACATGCTGGGCATCATCAACGCGCGCCTCAAGTCCTTCGGCAGGGGCGGCCGCACCAGGGAGATCTCCCTGGCCGTCTCGCTGTACGAGATCGCGGAGGTGCTCCGGCAGGACGACCAGATCAAGGACCTGATAGATTCCCGCCCGCACCAGAACCAGACCAAGCTCCTGTAGTCCCCGAGCTGCTCTGCAGTGATGGGATGGCGCTCGCACCCCTCATTCCCTTTTGAACGCACCCTTCACCATCGCGAAGAAGGAACCGTCGTCCTCCTCCTCGAGCTCCGCATCGCGTCCCTTGCGACGCCGCTTGCGGCGCTTGTCATCCTCCACGGCCTCCTTCTCCTCCTTGGGCCGGAGGTTCCTGTACTCTATGTACACGGATTCGGTGAGGAACGGCGCCACCAGCAGCAGCACCACCGAGACTATGAGGTTGGGGCCGCTGTTCTCGGGGGGCGGATGCATCTCGGTCTGTCCCCGGGCCCACAGCTTGATGAGGCCGAACCAGGGGATCTCCCCCCGGGCGACCCCGACGATCCACACGTCCTCCACGGGCTCCACGAGCCTCGAGACACCGGGCGGGGGCGCCCCCGGTCCGGTCCAGGCGGGAAGGCTGTACTGGTCCACCTCCCGGTTGTGGTCGCCCTTGGTGATGATGCCGTCGTGGGGGTCGACGGCCTGGTTGCGTTGGAAGTTGTTGAGGATGACGGTGATGTTGATGACCAGGTCGAGCTGCTCGGCCTCGCCGTTGTGGTAGCTGGTGAAGTCGGGGATCTCGAAGGACCGCTTCTCGTTCCAGATGTTGTCCATCGAGGGGACGTCGTAACCGCCTCCCGTCTCGTTGTACTCTATCCTGACGATGGCGCGGTGGATGATGGGGGTCGTCTGGGTCAGGCCGTTCTTGTAGTAGATGATCACGTCCCCGAACTCGTTGTACGTCTCGTAGCCTGTCTCCCTGCCCTCGACCCAGGTGACCACGGGCCCGGACCTCTCCAGGACCCTGACGAGGGTCAGGTCACCGGTGTCGATGACGCTGATGTAGGAGAGGGTGTCGGAGTGCTGCATGCTCTCCGACTCCACCACCACCATCGGGGGCCACCGGCCGCCGTAGGCGTACAGGGCACCCAGCACTATGGCGACCACGATGAGGGCCACCACTATGTCCTGTACCAGTGCAACGGCCTCGCTCTTCTTGCCCATCGGCTCACCGGGTCGTGCCCGGGTGATGGGCCCGGTGCGTTATTAAGATGTGGTGTCGGGGCGACCCGGGGTGAACGGGGACTGGCCAGCACCCGGTCCGTCAGCATCGGAGGCGGTCGGGAAAACCCTTATTAACGGACTTCCCCTTCCTCGCGCGATGACCGACGAGAGGATGGGCCTCGACGAGTACTTCATGAAGGTGGCGCACCTGGTCAGCGAGCGGTCCACCTGTCTCAGGCGACCCGTTGGGGCCATCGTCGTCAAGAACAAGCGCATCCTCACCACGGGCTACAACGGCGCCCCCCGCAACCTGCGCCACTGCAAGGAGGTGGGCTGCCTCCGCGATCAGATGAACGTCAACTCGGGGGAGCGCCACGAGCTCTGCCGGGGCGTCCACGCCGAGCAGAACGCCATCATACAGAGCGCCGTGTTCGGGGTCTCCGTCGAGGGCGGAACGATCTACACCACCACCTTCCCCTGCGTGATGTGCTCCAAGCTGATCATCAACGCTGGCCTGGTCGAGATCGTGTACGACAATGGTTACCCGGACGAGCTGTCCAGGGAGCTCCTGGAGGAGAGCGGCATCCTCCTCCGGCAGTACTCCCTCCCGGAGGGATGAGGGCCGGCAAACCCCCCCGACGTGTCTAACTCGCAGTGACGATAATGGCAAGCTATAATTATTAAGGAGAAATTTGGATACCCCGATGTCCTTACCTGAAGGCCGTTGGAGCTGGGTGGAGGTCGAAGACGAAGGTGCCATCATGGAGGAGGTATCATCCTTCAAGACAGTCGAGGACTGGGAGAGCGACGCCACCATCGCCCTGACCCGTGGCGACGTCTTCGGCGCCCTTCGCATCTACGAGGAGATACTCAAGGTCTACCCGCAGTACCTGAAGGCATGGTACAACCGCGCCGTCATCTTGGAGCAGTTCGTCAACGACAAGCCCCAGGCCCTCTGGTGCTACGAACAGGCCCTCCAGATAGACCCCAACCACATCGACATCCTCCACAACAAGGGCAAGCTCCTCGCCGACATGGAGAGGTACGACGAGGCCGAGAGGGCCTTCATCCGCGCCCTCCAGGTCAGGCCCAACTACCTCAAGTCCCTCATGGGACTGGCGGCCGTCTACGTCAACAACGACAAGTTCGACGAGGCGCTGCGCGCCATCTCCCTCGCCGAGAAGCACAAGCTGACGAAGGCGCAGAAGGCCGACCTTCTGGCCCTGCGCGCCATCACCCTGAGCAACATGGGCAAGAGCAAGCCGTCGATCAAGGTGGCCAAGAAGGCCCTCGCCCTCAATCCCAAGGATGACTCCCTCTGGGAGACCATGGGCGTGGCCTACTACAACACGAACAAGTTCAAGGAGGCCATCCGGTGCCTCAACAAGGCCATCGAGATGAACCCCGAGAACATGTCAGCCCGCTCGATGAAGCAGGACATCCTCGACAACCTGGCCGACGCCGGGATCCTGGTCTACGATTCCGAGCCAGGGTTCTGACCCCCGCCATGGGAGAGATTTGACGTTTCCACAAGGACCCAGCATGGATGCTGTTGGAATGACGTACCTACGGGTCACCAGTCATCCTCGTCGGGATCCCCGTCATCGTCCTCCGCCAGGAAGTCCCCCCATTCGGGGGGCCCAGCGCCGTCGTGGCCCAGGGCGACCACGTAGAGCTCGGAGCTGGCCTTGCGGGTCGCATCGGGCCTGAATCGCTTGACCCGGGAGAAGCGGGTCTTGATATGGTTGACGAAGGTCCCCATGTCGCCGCCCTCGAACGCCTTGACCACCAGGTGCCCCCCCTCCTCGAGCAGGGGAAGCCCGAAGTCGACGGCGAGCTTCGAGAGCTGCATCGAGCGGTAGTGGTCGAGACCGTAGTTGCCCGAGATGTTGGGCGACATGTCGGAGAGCACCGCCCGGGCTGGCCTTCTCATGAGGCAGGCCCTGGCGGCGGCCTGGGCGGTCTCGTGGGTCATGTCCCCGCGGATGAAGGCAAGGCCCGGGATCGGGTCCATGTGGTCCAGGTCCACGCCCACCACCAGGCCCTTGGGTCCGACCACGTTCACTGCCACCTGGCTCCAACCGCCAGGTGCGCAGCCCAGGTCGAGCACCACGTCGTTGGAGTGGATGACCCGGAAGCGCTTGTTGATCTGCAGCAGCTTGTAGGCCGCGCGGCTGCGGTAGTTCTCCTTCTTCGCGCGCCTTGTATAGGGGTCCCTTCGGTGCTCATCTACCCATCTGTCACCCATCGGAACACCTCTAAGTGGAGCCTTCTATAAATACGATACGTCGAGGAGGGCCCTCGACCTGATATAAGAATTTTTCGTCACACGACACCATGATTCAGGCCCCTGAATCTCATGACCTCGTGGGACGGTACGTTCACCAAACGGTGAACAATGCCCGAATTGCGACATTTCAACAGGAATCCCTCCACTTTCTTGAGAATCCGAATTCTTAACCCTGCCAACGATACCTTTTTATATCCTCAGCGGGGTCTGAGAGGATAACCGGAGGGATAGCTACGAGACCCAGATACGTAGTGATTGCTAGCTTGCTTGTCTTGTTCGGACTCCTGACCCTAGGAGCGCTCTCGGCATCCGCAGCGGATGAAGAGGCCCCCAATGTCGTTGGACCGGAGGACAAGCCTGGTGCAGATGTTGTATGGGAAGGCTTCGTCGAGTACACTCTCGATTCGACGGGGTCCACCGACGACACTGGGATAGTCGAGTACTTTTGGAACATCACCGCTCCCGACACCACGTATGTGATTGTTACTTCCACCACCCCGACCGCGCTGTGGACGCCGACGCAGTACGGCATCTTCAAGATTGTAGCGGGTGCGAAGGATGCGGCCGGCAACACCGGCTACCACCTGTTCATCATGGACGCCTACGAGGCCATCACGTCCCAAACGATCAGGGACACGACCGTGGCCTACACCCACAGCGTCTCCATCGACACCGGTCCGTTGACCTACACCAACGTCGACATCGATATCAGCGGTGGTCTGGCCTCGGAAAGCGTGGCGACGGTGGACGCCCCGGACCAGCTCGCGGAGAAATTGGTGAACAAGGGCAAGTTCGCGGGCGAGTGGAAGCCATACAATGGAGGCGGCAATTACGGTTCAATCTACGAGGACTCATCCACCAAGCTCTCCGGGTCCAAATCCATCAGGGTCACCGAAGCTAGGTACCTATATGGGATGGAGTACTGGTTCGACGATCCGATAGACCTCACGCAATACGAAGCCTTGTCCTTCTGGTTCCACACCGACAAGACCCCACACTTAACGTATCCGGACTACAACTATATGCAATACATCTATGTATACGGCAACCCGAACTATCAACAGCCCTATGGCTATATTCGTAGCGGGTGCATGTATGGGGGTGGAACGTCCGTCCGCAATGGCTGGCACGGGTACACCGTTCAGCTGGACTACGATAAGACGGGTTACACCTACATGTACGGCATGACCGACCTCAGCTCCATCAGCATCATCCGGTTCTACATGTATTGCTACTCGACCGGAACGACGATGAGTGACTCCCTCTGGATAGACAACGTGGGCCTCTACACCCCCACCTGGGGAGACGAGATAACCGAGTCGGCCAACCCCACCGGCGACAAGGCAGGGCGCTGGTACTCCCGATGGGGCACCGGCACCGCGTACGGCGATAGCTTCACCGGCAGCAATTCTGTCAGGGCCCGCATCCGCTACCAACAATACACCGACATCTACTACTACTTCAACGCGCCCCAGGACCTCTCCGAGTTCAACGCCCTCCGGTTCTTGTTGAACATGAAGACCTCCTCCGGCCAACAGATCACCTACTGCTACCGCTGGCCCAACCTCAACTGGTACAACCTCTACGTCTACGACAGCACCGGTCACCAGGCCTACTACAGAGGATACCGAAACGGATACACCTACTATGGATACGGGACACAATACGGCGGTAAATGGTTCGGACACAGCCTGCCCTGGGGACCCGACTCCGCACACTACGACAACGGCGTGGACTGGACAAAGATAACACGGTTCAGGTTCGCCAATATATACTATTATGCCTCGAACCCCAGCAGTACCTACGCGGACTGGTACATTGACGCGCTGGAATGGTACAAGCCAGGCGGCGCGGCCGGAGGGTCCGGCCCACCCGTGAACCAGGAGGACATCCCCCACGGCATCTACGTCGGGAGCGGTGGGTCCCTGAGCATGTCCGGGGTCACCTTCACCTCCAGCAGCCCCTTCGGCGCCTTCGTACGCAGCGAAGGGAACCTGAACCTGAAGAGCTCCACCTTCGACGGGCTCTGGGGCACCACCCACGAGTCCATCGACAACGAGGGTATGACCTACGGTGGGATCCTCGCCTTCGATTCCGACGTGACCCTGGACGGTGTGACCATCACCAAGGCCTCATCGTCGGGCTTCTATCTCGAGAACTGCGACCTCACAGCGAACAACCTGGACATCTCGGGCCACTCGGCGACACATGCCATGTCCGCAGGTCTGATCGTGGCCTTCACAGACACAGCGATAGGCGAGACAAACACCGTGAGCGTCACAGCATCGGACTTCCACGATTCGGACCAGGGTTCGGGCATCATGGTCCTGGCCAAGAACGCCAGGGGAGATGCCGACGTGAAACTGGACGACTTGTACGTGTACAAGAACCAGGTCTACGGGGTGGTCATCGAGGTCGTGGGATGGACGGGCAACCTTTCAGTGGACGTCGAGAACTCGGAGTTCGAGCTGAACACCGGTTCAGGTTACACCTTCTTCAACCACGACGCCCTGGCCCTCGCCAAGACCAAGATGGAGTTCTCGGTCAAGAACAGCACGGCCACCGAGAACGGGGTCTACGGCTTCCTCTTCAAGACCAAGAACACCGACCTCAAGGCCCACGGCCTCCTCTCGAACGTCGAGACCTACGACAACACCGGTAACGGCATCGGTTTCGATATCGGCTCATTCAGCGGCGAGATGGTCCTGGACTTCGAGGACATTTACTCCCACGAGAACATGGCCAACGGGATGCTGATCAGGACCAAACAGACCAACTTCCGCGACTTCCAGAGCAATACGAGGACCGCCAACGGGAGGCTGCGCATCAATCTGGACGACTCGACCTTCACCTCCAACGAGGGCAACGGCATCATCGAGTACCACGCTCCTTCGGGCACCTACAGCGATACCGAGCATGCCAACAACGACTACAAGCTGGTGGCCCACAACCTGATCGTGGAGAAGAACGAGGGCCATGGCTACTACGTCGGAGCCGATGGCCAGCCCATGTACGGGATCCGCGAGGCCGTCTACGAGTTCTACGACTCGGTGTT
The DNA here is from genome assembly GCA_965369625.1 of uncultured Thermoplasmata archaeon. Taxonomy (GTDB): domain Archaea; phylum Thermoplasmatota; class DTKX01; order DTKX01. The sequence goes on from CBDUQW010000004.1 coordinate 70,897, forward strand.
CAGCGACAACAAGAACTCAGGCTTCTACTTCTACGAGAACTACTATGCCTACACCGGCTACGGCGTTTACACCCTTGAGGACTACCTGTTCGACAACTGCACCTTCACCTACAACCGGAGGGGTTTGGAGCAGCAAATCGGGAATTACGGCGACGGCATGGACGTCGGGGTCGTCATCCGCGACTGCACCTTCCAGGACAACGACCGCGAGGCCATGTACGCGAGCTCAGATATATACTGCTACGTGGTGGGCGTCGAGTGGGACGTAAGGGACACCCTCATCGATGGCGACGTATACCTCGACCTGCAGGGCTTCAACGCCGGGGGCGGTGGCGGCATCATCCCCGGCCCCGGCGGGGGGGGCACCGGTAGTGCCTACGCGAAGGTGACCTTCATCAACGACACCTACACATCCGACATGCCGATGTACATCCGGATGGCCGCGTACTACTACATGACGACGCCCTTCGAAGTGACCGTGGTGTACAAGAACGTCAAGCACACCTCGCCCAGCTCCACCCACGGGATACAGATCGAGTTGTACGGCGGCCGGATCCTCAACGCCCGGGTCTCCATCGAGGACCAGACCATAAGCGATTCCTTCGGCCACGGCATCTTCATCCGCTTGGGAACGCTGTACACATCGACCCTTTCCAAGACCGTGACCGGTCGTGTGGACCTGGTCAATGTGAACATCCAGAACGTGATCGATGACGGGATCCACATCGAGACCAAGCACCAGGTCAAGACAGGTTCGTCCTCCACCGGCTTCTTCTCGCTGCTGGATTCGAGGGTAAACGGCGCGGGCACCGGCATCGTGGCCTCCGACCTCTCCGGAGAGATCCGGCGGACCACCTTCGTCAACATCCGGGGAGAGACCATCCGGAATTCCTACGGTGTGATAGACGTCTATGAGTCGGAGATAGGCCCCATCAACGAGGCCAACCTGCAGGTCCTGGACAAGGGCGCCATCAGGCTCTGGTTCGGTCTGAGGGTCAAGGTGGTCTGGCGCGACGAGCCCGACACTCCTGTGAACGGGACCACCGTCGAGATCAAGGACAACTCCTGGACCATCCTAGGTGTCAACACCATCGACGGAATGGAGGGCGTCCAGTTCAGGAACCTCAACTCGTACACCGTGCTGCCAGAGGGCATCTATACAAAGAACCCATACATAGTCACAACCGACTATATCGGCATCGTCAAGGAGGTCAAAGTGCAGCTGAAGGAGACCATGGTGGTCACCATCAAGCTGGTGGACGACATCGCTCCCAGGCTCACAATCGAGACCCCCAAGGACGGCACCGAGCAGCGTCAGCAGGAGGTGACCGTCAAGGGCACAGCCTTCGACAAGCACACCGACATCGACAGGGTCGAGATCTCCACCGACGGCGAGAGCTGGATCGAGGCCGAGCTCAGCCCGGACAAGTTCACCTACGAGGCCGAGCTGATCGACCTCGAGCAGGGGCTCGTCCTCATCAGGGTGCGCGCCTTCGACACGGCGGGCAACAAGAAGGAGAGTTATGTCACCATTCTCGTGGACAGCACCCCACCGGACCTGACGGTCATCACACCCGAGGACGGGATGATCACCAACAAGAGGTTCCTGGAGATAGTCGGCACCACTGACGTGGGCGCGAAGGTGTACATCAACGACCAACCCGTCGACATCAGGTACACCCTCATCAGCCACACCCTGGTGCTGGCTGAGGGCCCGAACGCCATCAAGGTGGCGGCCGTCGACTACCTCGGCAACGTGAACGAGGAGATCAGGTACGTCACCCTGGATACCCAGGCCCCCTATGTGGCGATCCTCAACATGGAGGATGGTGCCCAGGTCAACACGGTCGAGATCACCCTAATCGGTGAGACCGAGAAGGAGGATGTGACCATCACTGTCGGTGGCGTCGAGGTCAAGGTCAGGGATGGCGCGTTCACCACGACCGTCACCCTGGTAGAGGGCGTCAATGATATCGAGATCTACGCCATCGACGCTGTGGGCAACGAGCGGTTGACCTACCTCCGCGTCTTCCTCGACCAGACGGCCCCGTGGCTGAGCCTCACCTCTCCCGGAGAGGACGAGGCCATCATCACCGTGAAGGACTTCACCGTGGCCGGGTACGTCGAGCAGGGCGCCCGCGTGTTCGTCAACGAACGCGAGATCACCGTCAGCTACGGTTACTTCGAGACCACCGTCTCCGCTCCTGAGGGCGCCTTCGAGCTGACCATCACCACGCAGGATGGAGCAGGCAACGAGTACGTCATGAGGAAGACGTTGATAATCGACACCATCGCACCCAACCTCGAGATCACCTACCCCTCCGAGGGTTTCGTGACCAACAACCCCAATATCATCGTCCAGGGGACCATCATGGGCACCGAGGGCGAGGACATGAGGTTCCTCCAGCTGTACATCAACGACATCCCGCGCCTGTTCGACTACAACACCGGTGCGTTCTCCCAGGAGATCATCCTCGAGGAGGGTGTGAACCGGATACTCGTGAAGGGCGTAGATGTCCCAGGCAATAGCTTCGAAATGACCCGGACCATCATGCTCGATTCCCAGGCTCCATACCTGAGCGTGTTCATCGGCAACGTCCGGAACGATCCGAACTGGAACGAACCCGTGTCCCACAGCGACTTCGTGTACGTCTCCGGCTTCACCGAGATCGGCGTGGCATTGACGATAGACGACGTCTCCGTCGATATCGACCCCATGACCGGGTACTTCAACTACACGTTGAGCCTGCCCGAGCCTCTTCCTGGATTGAAGATCTTCACCAAGGAGATCGTCGTCACCTCCACGGACGAGGCGGGGAACACCGTGACCCAGACGGAGAAGGTAAACCGCATCGAGGGTGCCACCACAGTCGATGAGGAGAAGACCTCCACCGCCGAGTGGCTCATCCTATTCCTGGCCCTGGTCATCTTCGGGATGGCCTTGGTCGGCGCCTACGGGTACAACCGCATCCAGTCCCAGCAGGAGCTCATCGAGGCATACGAGACGGAGCCCGCTCAGGTCCGGATGACCCCCGAGGGCAAGGCGGTCACGCCTCCCCCGGCCCGCCCCGCTCGCGGTGGCCGCGCCCGGCAGAAGCCGAAGGCCCCCGAGCCGGTGGACGAGGACGAGGTAGTGATCGATATCGGCGACGAGGAGGAGGTATGAGGGATGAACGGAAGACCCCTGACCCCCGGCATCATCCTCCTCGCCAGCCTGGCGTTCGTGGCAGTGGCCCTCGCCCTGGTGGCGACCCCTGCCAACGCTTCCGTAACAGGCGTCCAACCCCCAGCGTCTGGGGATTGGGTCATCGACCAGGACACCACGGTGCTGGCAGAGTCCCTCATCACCTTGAAGGGGGACATCATCGTTGAGTCCGGTTACATGTTCACCGTCCGCAACTCGGTGATCACCTTCGATTGCACCTATGCGGGGGAGTACGGGTTCTACGTGCTCACCGACGTGGGCGGTGACGGCGACATGGACCTCAGCCAGTCGACATTCCAGTCCAAGGCAGATAACCTGGGTTGGTATCTAGAGATCTACGGAGCGGCCAATATCCACGACTCCGTCAAGCTGCACGGCGTCCAGGATGGCATCCAGATATTCGGGGACGACGTGAACATCAACGAGACCGAGGCCACCACCCTAGGCCCCTATGGCATCGTCGTCGACTCGTGCGACCCCACCTTGGGGCCTGACCTGGAGATCTCCGTTACCCACGATACCAATGGTTGGAACTCCCTGTTCCGGGAGAGCGTACCGACCCCCGGCATGGCCATCGCCATCGTCGGGTCGTCGGGCGACATGGCCTCCCCGAACATCGACGGCGTCACCATCGACCTCTGGATGAGGGATGCCTGGTTGGGAACGGTCAGCACCTCCACCTCCTGCTACGAGCGCCTCTACATCTACGGCATCTACGCCTCGTACGCGGACCTGGACTCGATCAAGAACCTCTCCATCAGCCTGGACTACGAGGTCTCTGCCAACATCACGTATACCTACTCCTCGCCGTACTTGTACTTCTACAACTACCAGTACGTCTACGGCGTCTACCTGGTCGACGGCACGTACCTCGATGACTTCGAGAACGTCCTGATCTACAACAGCTCAGGTCACACCGATGCGTGGCAGACGGGTGCCTCCACCTCGTACTTCCGCAACTACCAGTACGTGTACGCGGTGTACAACACCATATCCTCCATGGGCTCCTCCCCCTCTTCCTGGGGCGGCGTGGCCTTCAGGGGATACGAGAACACCTACGACACCCACGACCAGTTCAGCTCCGTGTACAACTACCCCAACGGGTACGGCGTCCACTGGTATCCATCGAGCAGTGCAACGTCCAGCCGTGACATGGTCTTCGACAACATAGCCATCGACGGCATCGGAATGTCAAGGCCCTTCAACTACCCTCAAACCGGGAAGATAACCATCAAGGACTGCGAGGTGAGCAACTGCGTTATCTCGTCCCAATTCTTCTACCTCTACAGATGTCCCTACGATGTCACCATGCAGGGCACCTTGATCTACAACAACACCATGAACACGTACTTCGCGTACGTGTACTATAACAACGTCCAGATCACCTTCGAGGGTAACAACTTCACCATGAACACCTTCAGGTCGTACTTCATCTACAACTACCAGGGCTCATCGTCCTACCAAGGCGACATCCTCCTCAAGGACAACGTGTTCATGGACAACACCCACTCGTCGTACTTCATCTACTCTAACTACCAATACGGTGAGATCGAGTTCAACGGGAATGTCTTCGGGGACAACCAGTACAACTCCTATTACATCTACTCTAACTACCAATACGGTGAGATCGAGTTCAACGGGAATGTCTTCGGGGACAACCAGTACAACTCCTATTACATCTACTCGTACTACGCGTACGGTGACTGGCTGTTCGAGGACAACGTCTACTTCAAGAACACGTACAACACGCACTTCATATACGCGTACTACTCCCGCTGCGACTGGAACTTCGTCGGCAACAACTACACTAGCAACGCCTTCCGCACGTACTTCCTGTACGACTACTACCTGTACGACGGCGACCTCACCCTCAAGGACAACCTGTTCGATGGGAACACCCACTCGAGCTACATGGTCTACTACTACGGGAACATGGCCAATAACAACTGCGACCTGGTCTGGGACGGCAACCACATAGTGAACAACACCTACAGCAGCTACATGGGATACTGCTACTACGTGAGAGGCGACTTCATCTTCACGAACAATGTCGTCGAGAAGAACAAGTACACCAATTACATCATTTACTTGTACGGGTACTACCTGACCGGGACCTTCGATTTCTCTGGTAACCGGATAGAGGGAAACAAACTGGGCACCACATACGGATTCTACCTCTACTACCTGGGATACTACTCGGACGACCTCACCTTCGAACGCAACGAGATAATCAACAACACCGGGGGCGCCAGCTACGAATACTACGCTGTGGTTCAACTCTACTATATCCGGAAAGGCTTGACGATCTCCCACAACTACATCGCCGAGAACAGGATGACCGCGATCTGCGTCTACTACGCGTACGGGAACATGGGCAACCCCCCGATCTACGACCTCATCATCGAGTACAACGAGATCGTAGACAACCATGCCAAGGGCATCATGATCTACAGGATGTACTGGCCCTATGACGTGTACATCCGGTACAACACCGGAACAGGGAACGAGAACTACGCAATCGCCATGGACGTGGATTCCTACTCGTATCGCGGCCCCCGCCTGCTGTCGGTGGAAGCCAACGACTTCCAGTACAATCCGGGTGGCGGCATGTACCTGAGGCCCTACTTCTTCAACCCTCAATCCGTGACGGACTACCGCGCGCCGAACCAGCAGATCCAGATCAAGAAGAACAACCTCATGAACAACGGTGCTGGCGGCTGGGCCCTGGCGGTCGTGGACTTCCACAGGTTCCCGATAATGAAGAACAACAACCTGACCGGCAGCGCCAAGGGCCAGTACCTGGAGATCACGGCGAACCAGGCGACGCGGGCGAACAACCACATGATCCTCCGCGATATGTCTTGGGACGGCGGGGTCAACGGGACGACCGCGCTGGGGTTCGGCGAGATCAACGTCGAGTTCTACGACTGCACCTGGGTCAACTACACTGAGGCCCTCTTCGCGAAGGACTGCCAGCTCACTGTCTGGTACTGCTCCATCCCGGAGGCCAGCGGAGCGACCGAGGGCAACGGCCGCATCCATGTCTGGAACAACCTCGAGATATGGGTCACCTGGGCGAACGCCACTGGAGTGGACAGCGGTCACCCGGCGCCAGGTGCGCTGATCGCGATGCGGGGTGCCAACGGCAAGTACCTTGGTGCCCAGTTCGCGGACGATGAGGGCAAGCTGGAGCCCATGCTCCTCAACCCCTGGACATGCATCAACGGCGTCATGGATGCCTGGTCGCCCTTCACAATGACGATCATGGCCAACGATATATCGACACCCCATGTGGTCTCCGTGATAGGCGAGGCCCTTGCTCCGGACGCGAAGGAGCTGACAGTCAACGACATCTTCATACCCGAGGTCATCATCTCAAACCCCCAGGACGACACCCTGGTCAAGACGGCCGATGTCCTGACCGAGGGCTTCCTGTTCGAGGTAGGCTCTGGGATAAATACCTTCGAGGGTCACAGCGATGTGATGGGCGAGGATGAATGGCAGCCCATCAACGAAACGGTGCTCTGGCAGTACGTGTTCTTGGGCATGACGGAGGGCGCCCACAACCTCTCCGTACGCGCCGCGGACCTGTCTGGCAACTGGAACACCTCGAGCATCAAGATCCTCGTCGACCTGACGAAACCCGACCTCGAGGTGGTGCTGGAGTACCTCAACACCACCAGGATCCCGTACAACGAGACCATGGGTGGCTACTTCGTGAGGGACAGGGAGATCGCCATCAACGGGACTTACGATGACAACTTCGCCACGTTGGGCGAGATCGTCATACGTATCAACGGCGTGCCGGAGTACATCTTCCCCAGCCAATGGGGCACTATATACAAGCGCATCAAGCTGGACCAGGGCATCAACACCATAATAGTGGATTCCACGGACACCGCAGGCAACCGTGCCACCATTACGCTGTACGTGACGCTGGACAGCTACGCCCCGACGATGTACATCTACAACCCGCTGGACGGTGAGAGGACGCCGGACAAGGTCATGACCATCGTCGGTCTCACCGAACCGTCGACCGCCTTGGAGTTCGTCGTCCAGTCATCCGTGGGCCAGAACATTTACCGGTCCACCTCAGATGACACCGGCGCCTTCGCCTACGACGTGGAGCTGTTCGAGGGGATCCAGAAGATCCTCGTCACCGCGACCGACTCGGCCGGCAACCCGACCCTGCTGTTCCGTGACGTGACCCTGGACACCACCCCGCCCGACTTCGTCATCAACTCGCCCCCGGGCGAGCACGCCATCACGAACAAGGTGCGGTACACCATCGTCGCGACCATGACCGCCGAGCCCGACGCGGAGGTCTGGATTGGCGGGCAGCGTGTGGACCACAAGGGTGTGCCCCAGCGCGAGGTCGTCCTGCAGGAGGGTGAGAACGTCATCGAGATCAAGGCCATCGACAAGGTGGGCAACGAGAAGGTGAGCTTCGTGACCATCGTGCGTGACACCGTGCCCCCGGTGCTGACGGTGACCACCCCCGAGGGTGACTACCTCATCACCAACATGACCACCATCCACTTCAGCGGACTGGTGGGGGGATCGGCCGGCGTGGACATCATCCACAAGTCGATCCACTTCCCCGCCACGCTGATGGAGGGTGACTGGGACACGGGCGGTGTATGGGCGTACGACCTGGAGCTGGGTCCCCAGGACCTGGAGCAGGACATCGAGGTCGTCGCCTACGATCCGGCCGAGAACGAGGCCATCCACATCGTCGGCATCAGGCTCGACATCGTGCCCCCCTCACTGCACATCGACGCCGTCCCATCAGAGGTGACGACGGCCTTCATCTGGATCAACGGGACGACCGATGCAGGCATCCCCACCGTGCTGGTCCAGAGCCAGGAGTACCCGGTTGCGAATGGTGTGTTCACCATCCAGTGGTCGCTGGTGGCCGGCGAGAACCGGATCACTGTGACCGTACAGGACGAGGCGGGCAACACCCAGCGCGACATCGTGACCACGACCTACGACTACACCCCGCCGGTACCTCCGACAACCACGGAGCCCACGGAGGGTCTCAGCATCTCGACCACCTTCGGCATCGCGATCCTGCTAATGGCCATCGTGATACTGGTCGTCGTCCTGTTCGTGACCAGGCAGCGGGGAAGGAGGTGATGGAATGGACCGTAGATACAAGATAGGATTGTTCGCACTGGCGGCCCTGTTCGCGATCATCGCCCTCGGGACCATCTCCGTCTCGGCAGACCCCGTGGACACCGACTCGGCCCCCACCGAGGACTGGGTGTTCGACAGTGGTTCAACCACCACCATCAAGCAGAAGACCTGGACCGTCCAGTACAACATCACCGTGATGAACGACTCAGTGCTCAAGCTCGAGGAGTGCATCTGGTCCATGGAAGGACCGGACCCGTCCATCCCGGTCTGGATCATTACCGAAGTGAACTCCACCCTGGAGATCAAGAGCAGCTCGTTCTCCTCGCCCGAGGGCTCCTCCGGTTACTACATCGAGTGCCACGACAACGTGACCATCACGGCCTCGGACTTCGAGGACCTCGTGGAGGGACCCGGCGGCCAGTACGGGGGCTTATCCGTCATCGGCAACAGGTTCGTGACGGCCCAGCTGGACTTCGTCACGGTGAAGAACGCCAGGATGGCCGACGCCCTCTGGTTCGAGAACTGCCAGGTGAACATGTCTAACTGCGAGGTGAACACCACGGGCGGTCACGGGGTGACCTTGAGCGCCCTCAGCACAGAGGCCCATCAGTGGTACAACATGACCATCATCGACACCGAGATATCGAACATAGGTGGTAAGGCCCTCCAGGTCGTGGGTCGGCACCACTTCGGGTTCATCAACCTCACGGTCTTCAACACCGATATCTGGAACACCACCGACGAAGGCATCTTCCTGCTGCTCGGGACCGGCACGGGAGGTGACGGGAACGGCTCCATCTGGGCCACCTTCGACCACATCACAGTCCGTGACGTCGGTGATCAGGGCTTGTACATGTCGAGCATCTACCAGGTGACCGGCTCGCACAAGATGTCGAACTACTTCAACGTGACCGTGAACAACGCCACCTTCTCCGACATCACGAACACCGGGACCTACTGCCAGTGGTACTTCACCCAGGTGTACGCCCATCTTCGGATGGAGGACGTGCACTACGAGGATGTGGGCATGGACCCCACCTTCGACAGGCTCAGCGGCGTCTGGTGGTGGTTCTACAACAGCAACGGCGATAACTCGGTGCACATAGGCAACTCCTCGTTCGTCAGGTGCAACCCGGCAGGCTTCGAGTCCTGGGACTACGGAGGCAGCGGGATCACCTTCTACAACGTCGAGTTCACCCAGTGCAAACAGGCGGGCGCTCTGTTGACGTACAAATTAGGAGGTACCCAGAGTCCCTACACGTTCGAGGAGTGCACCTTCGATGACATCAATGGCAATGGCATCGACGTCCCCATGGAAAATATGAACCAGGGTAGCGGTAACCCGATACGTGTCTACAACTGCACCTTCAACAACCTGACCGGGTCTGCGCTTAGGGGAGATTCCGTGTACTACGCCAACAACATCGGTTTCAACGTGTCCGGTTCCAACTTCACCAACATCGGTGGCCTGGTCATCGACATCTATAGCTACTACGCCAAGGGCGTGATAATAATGCACGCGGTGAACTCCACCTTCACGGACACCGGTGGCGTCAGGATCGAGCTGAACCGGGACTACTCTCAACAGGGGGGTACCATAGACGCGATATTCATCAACGTCAGCTTCGAGGACATATCTGGAACGGCCGTGTCCGTGATCGGATACTCCTGGTACACCGCCCAAAGGTTGAACTTCCAGTTCATCAATTCGACGGTGGAAAGGGCATCATCCGACGGTGTGAGCGTGCGGGTGGAGGTCCTCGGGGTAACCGGCTACTACAAGCCCAAGTGGGACGGTCAGGTCCACATCGTGAACAGCACGTTCCAGGACATCGGTGCCATCGCCATTTCCCTGTCCGCCGGGTCCGGGACCGCGCCTGGCACCCGGGAACTGACCATCAACTACACCACCATCCACACGGCGCAGCGTGGCATCTTCAACATCGGCTTCCACGGTTCCTTGTATTACTGCGACTTCAATAACATCCTCAAGGAGGACATCTTCTGCATCGATGCGAAGGTCTCAGCGTACTACTGTGACTTCACCCAGATCGTGGACAGGAAGTTCAAGGCGTACGAGGGGGGAGAGATCCTCTTCTACTACGACCTGACCGTGTACGTCAGGTGGGACACCGGAGCCGCCGCCATCGGCGCCACCGTATCGTTGTTCGACAACAAGGGGACCCTCATCGGCGTATGGAACGTGCTGGATCCCGACGGGAGCCTGCCCACCTTCACGATGAATCCCTTCTTCGTGAGGGAGACGGGCATCTTCTCGTCCTCGCCCTACATCATCAACGTCACCTTCCTTCAGGTGGCCAGGACCGTGGGCGTGAAGCTGGACAGCAGCAAGGACGTGTTCATCATAATGGAGGACCACTTCGAACCAGAGATCTTCATCCTCTACCCGAAGGGTGGTCACACCCAGCAATCCACAGTGCTCCAGGTCCGTGGCTCCGCTTGGGACGCACAGAGCGGCATCAAGACCGTCGAGGTATCCCTCGACGGGGTCACCTGGGAGCCTGTACAGGGCACCCTGAGCTGGAACCACACCATGGAGGTCAACGAGACCCTCATAGGCAGGTTCAGCGGCGTCTTCCTGCTGAGGGCTAGGGCGGTGGACAACGCGATGAACGAGAAGGTCGTGTTCGTACAGATACGCATCGACCCCACTCCCCCAGAGCTCAACGTGGACTTCCCGTACGACGGGTACGTCACCAACAACCCCGAGCTCTGGGTGCGCGGTGTCACAGAGTTAGGCAGCAAGGTGGAGATCAACGGACAACCAGTTCCCGTTGTGATCTCCATGTTCACCCACATGGTGAAGCTGATCGAGGGCCCGAACACGATATCCGTGATATCGGTCGACCCCCTGGGCAATATCCAGATCGAGCGCATGACGGTCACCCTGGACACCCAGGTGCCCTACATCATCCTCACCAGCCCCGAGGAGGACAGGGCAATGACCAACGAAGAGGTCATCACCATCGAGGCCACGGTCGAGAACGACCTCCTCATCACCATCAACGGGTACCTCGTGCCCTACGGCTCTGAGTGGTATCCCGAGGATGGAGGTTACTTGACCTACGATGTCGACCTCGAGTCCGGCGAGAACGTGATCGTCATCTCGGCCCGCGACAGGGCGGACAACCTGAGGATCATCGACCGGGTCGTGGTCTACGACACGGTCCCGCCGTGGATCCAGGTCATATCCCCGACCTTCGGAGCCATCCTTCCCAAACCAGAGGTGACGGTGACGGGGACCATCGACCCCACCGCGACCCTGACCATCCAGGGCGAGAGCGTCACCGTGGTCAACGGCTTCTTCGAGATCACCATCCTGGCCTTCGAGGATGACAACACCCTGTACCTCGCGGCCGAGGACGCGGCCGGCAACACGTACGAGGAGGAGCTGAATTTCACCGTGGACACCAAGGACCCAGTGCTGGACATCCTCACCCCCGAGGAGGACGGCTTGACCGTCAATGCACCCAGGTACGTCATCACCGGCTCCACCGCGTTGATCGTGAACGAGGTCCCGATACCCACCGCGAGGAAGGTCAAGCTCAACGGCGAGAACTTCACGCGCATCTACAGCGAGGAGTTCGGCGACATCATCAAGGTGGACATCGTGGTCGACTCCCAGGGCAACTTCGAGATCCCCGTGGACCTCCTCGAGGGCAGGAACGAGCTTACCATCACCGCCGAGGACGGGGTCGGGAACATGGTATCCGTGACCATGACCATCCGTCTGGACACCGTGGCACCGACCCTGGTGATGTACATCGACCCGATAATCCTGACCGAGGACAGGAAGATCGAGACACATGCCCTAACAGTGAACATAACCGGGTACACCGACCCAGGCTCGGTCCTGACCATCAACGGTATCACGCTGCCGGTCAGCGAGGATGGTGAGTTCTTCACCCCCTTCGACCTGACCACCGGTGATACCAACATCACCCTCGTCTCCACCGACATGGCAGAGAACCAGCGAACGGTCACCCAGGTCATCACCTACAGGAAGACGATCGATGATGCCGACTCCGCCAGCGATTGGGGCTTCTACCTGCTCCTCATCGCCATCCTGGTGCTCCTCGCAGTGATACTCGCCACCTTCTTCTACGTCCGTGGAAGGAGGGAGGAGATGATCGAGATGGAGGCCGCGGAGGCCACTCCGTTGGCACCCATGGATGTGACCTTGGAGGAGGAGCCCGACACCCTCCCCGGCCCCGAGGAGATCGAGCTCGAGGCCGAGGACACCCCTGCACCGACGACCGCCCCCGTCCGACCCCGCCCCAGGTCCCCCCAGGCGAGGAGGGCAGCTGCACCCATACCCGTTCCAAAGGCGGAAGCCCCGGAGGTGGACGAGAAGGACCTGTCCGAAAAGGACGCAGAAGCGGACATTGGTGCGGACGAGACCGACCAGGAGGGGATCTAAATGACTGACGCAAGAAACAGACTCAGCCTAATAGGCCTGATAGTGCTGGTGGGTCTCGGGATCGCCATCCTGATGACCCTGATGCCGGCAGGAGCTAGCCAGACCGGGGATACCTACCCAGCGCCCGGATATCATGGTGACTGGACGATCGATACCAACACCCAGGTGATCGACGAGGTGCTGCACGTTGATGGCAACATCGTCGTCAACGCACAGCTGGAGCTGTGGAACGTGACCATCTGGTTCGACAACTTCGACGACGCCCACATGCTGAACGTGACAACGAACGGCAATCTGATGGCGAACGACACCAGGATAACCTCGGCCTGGTCCAACTACGAGTACGCCTTCACGGTCTATGGCAAGATGACCCTCTTAAGGGTCACCATCGAGGAGACCTACAACGGCGTTCAGGTCCTGACCAAGAACACCGTGACCATCGAGGACAGCTCGTTCCTCCGGTCCTACGGAACCGGTCTGTACCTGGAGGACGCGGACGGGACCACGGTGAAGAACATCCAGATCCAAACGAACGATCTGAAGATTTCTGCCTCCGCTACCTATACGTCCATGTCCTCGGCCGACTACCAGCAGCATAAGATCGCGGTCGGCCAAGGCGGCGCCCTGTACGTCAAGGACGGTAACCCCACCATAGAGGACGTCTACGTGTCCGCTAATGGCACCGTCGATGTCACTATGACGGCGTACAAGTACGGCTATTACTATTGGTACATATATCTCCACATCTACTTCCCCGTCGTCGGTATCAACAGCGCTGATATCACCGATGTCTCGGGCATCCACGTGAGGGACAGCACCGCCAACTACAACATCCACTATGACCTCTATGACTACTGGACCATGACATACGGGTACTTGTACGCGTACACCTACACCTACGTCTCGGCGGTGAACGTGGCCAACTATGGGGACGTTACGTTGTCCGACTGCAGCTTGACGAATGCCAAGGTCGGTAAAACCTCCATTAGCTACACCTGGACATCCAACTCGATGGACCGAATAACCGTGTATCAATACCCTAACAAGCGTCCTCCGACCCTATACGGTGCCACCATCAACGAGGAGTTCACCACGGCGGGCCCCCACGACTTCAAGCTGACCATCCGGGACGCCACCTACGAGAAAATGGGGGTGTTGACGGCTGCCATCGTCCCCGACTACAACGGGACCGTCGACCCCACCTTCAGGTCCGTGATCGTGGTGGACAACGTCTCGATCAACAAGGGGACGTATCCGTTCATGTTCAACGTGGGCCCGCAGTTCGAGGGCATGAAGACCATCTACAACGATGTCCGGATATCGAACTCTACATTCACGAACATGACAGGACCCCTGTTCGAGGCGAACGCCGACGCTGGCCCCGGAGTGCAAACGAACGTGAGGTCATTCAACTACTGGGAGCACATCATCGTCGAGAACTGCCTGTTCCGGTGGAACAAATGGGGTACCTACGGGTCCATCTACGTCCCGTACCTGTACAAGAGCGAGTACAACAACCTTTACGACCGTCACATCCACGTGAGGGACAACAAGTACCTCGACAACACGGGCTCCCTGGGCCAGGTCCAAGGCAACAACTACGCCACCCGCGGGAGGGAGCAGTTCACCTTCGAGGGCAACCTCGTCCAGAACAACACCCACACCAGCAACTGGATGCTCATCCAATACAGGGATACCATTACCATGAAGGACAACAGGTTCATCGACAACGTGTGGAGCTACTCCGCCAATTGGTATGACAATGGCGGAACCATCAACGGCAAGAAACCAACGAATTGGAGCCTCGTCGACAACTACTTCGAGGACACCTACATCGCCGGAGGAAAGACCAACGGCCTGTTCTACATGCGATGGGCCGGGGACCTCAACGTCAGCGGAAATAACATCACCGGGCTGGAGAGCGCCTTCTTGTTCCTCTACCCCTACTGTTACTACTCGGGTTATGCGGACCTCTGGTTCACGGAGAACGAATGGACCAACTGCAACGGGACGTTGCTATACTACCAGATCTACTACTACTACGCAGAGGACATCAAAATCTACATAGATGGCAACAGAGGATGGAACAGCAACGGCCTGATGACCGACTTCTTCCAGACCTATGCTGAGAACAACATAGTGGACCTCACCACCTACTTCACGAACAACACCATCATCGGTTTCAAGGAGAACTCGGTCTTCCGCTGCTACGAGAAGTGCATCATCAAGGGCAACACCTTCATCGACTGCACCGGATACGTGATCCAGCTGGAGTACCTCGGCGCGAAGCCGCCCGAGATCTCCAACAACAACATCATACGCTGTGACAACGTGTACTACATCGGTGCGAAGGACCGGGGCGTCCTGAAGATGTCCCTGATCGTGTCCGACCTGAACGTCGATTGTACAGGCAACGCATTCTACTTCAAGAATGTGGACGTGACGATGGAGAGGGTCGAGGTCTCATCGAACGTGTTGGTGGCCATCATCGCGGACAACTCCAACGTGGATGCCCTCAGCAGTACGATCCCCATCGGTTCCGGTCAGATAATCGGCTCAGGCGAGATCAACATCTGGTTCGAGTTCGAGATGTGGGTCGAGTGGTCCAACCTAGACGACCCGGACACCAGCAGCGGTGTACCGGTGGATGACGCCTTGGTGGTGCTCTACGGCCAGGGCAGTACGTACTACACCTCGGCCTACACCGATGCAGAGGGCCACCTGAAGACCGTCCTGCTTCCCCAGTGGACGATGAAGGGCTCCTTCCTCACCGTCTGGACCCCCTTCACCGTAGGCGTGGCGAAGGCCGGCGTGACGACGACATATACGTTCCCCCTCGACAAGAGTTACTCGGGCCCTGATGCGATCTTCCTGCTCCTTTCGGACATCCACATCCCGGTGATACGGATCACCACCCCCTTCAACGGTGCCACCTTCAACACCGAGAGCATAACCATGCACGGTTTCAGCACCGAGGTGGGTTCCGGCATCGGCACCATCCAGGTATCCATCGGTGACGAGGACGAGTGGATTGTGGTCGAGTTCGATCAGAACGGTGACTTCTTCCACACCTTCACGGACCTGCCGGAGGGCACGGACATAAAGATCAAGGCGAAGGTCAACGACGTGGCCCTCAACTTCAACGAGACCATGGTCGTGGTGACCATCGACAGGACACCGCCCAGGCTCGTGGTCATCACCCCCGAGGATGATGACATCTACAATGTGGCTGCCATCGTCATCCTCGGCGAGTACGAGCCCGATTCGACCATCACCATCAACGGTCTGGAGCGGGAGGGCACCTCCGGCACCCTGTCGGAGCCGTACACCCTCTCCGAGGGTAGGAACACGATAGTCATCGTCGCGACGGACCCCGCGGGCAACCAGGCCATGGTCACCCGCAGCGTGAAGCTCGACCGCTTCGCGCCGACGCTGACCGTCCTGGCCCCACGCAACTATCTGGTGACCCGCGTCACCAAGGTGATGATCGATGGCGATGTGGAGATCGGTGCCGACATCACCGTGAGCGTCTATCGCAGCGAGACCGACACCATCGACGAGCCCATCACGCCGAAGGACGACGGGACCTTCTCCCACGAGGTTAGCCTGGAGGAGGGCGAGAACAGGATAGTGGTTACCGCAACGGACGATGCGGACAACGTCGCGGAGGTGACCCGCATCGTCTACTTGGACACCACGGCACCGCAGTGCCAGATCACCTCGCCAGAGAACGGGGACATCACCAACGTGAACACCATCCGCGTGCTGGGGACCGCCGAGACCGTGGGCGTGACGTTGTACCTCGACGGTAAGCAGATCCACAACGACGGGACCGTCGACAGGGTCGTCAACCTCAACGAGGGCCCCAATGTCATCGAGCTGCGTGCGGTCGATGTCATCGGCAACGAGTACAGCGACTGGGTCACCATCACCCTGGACACCGTTCCACCCAAGATCGAGATGAACACCCCCACCTCGACGAACATCCTGACCAACAGCAACGAGCTCAGGCTCATCGGGACGGTGGATGGCTACCCGGATAAGGATAAGTTCCGGGTGATGGACATCGCCGTTCCTCTGACCGACGAGGGCTTGGGCATCTACTCCTTCGACACCACCATCACCCTCCCCAAGGAGGGCGTCAACGACGTGCTGCTGGTGGCGAGGGATGCGGCGACCAACCTGGCGACCCACAGCATCTCGGTGGACTACTCCACGGCGCTGCCGAACCTGTTCATCACCTTCAAGCCGACCACCAGCGAGATCAAGGGTGAGAACCCCAACTTCTACATAACCGGGCTCACCACCCCCGGGATCGCCAGCGTCAAGGTGACCCACACCGTGGGCGGCACGGTGGAGAACGCAACGGCCCCCGTGGCCGGGGACGGCTCATTCAGCATCGCCCGGACCCTCTCGGACGGTGCCAACACCTTCATGGTGGAGGTGACAGACGCGTACGGCAACGTCAACACCACCGCAGACCACACCGTGTCGTACACGTACCAGAAGACCGAAACGGATGAGCCGGAGCCCAGGGCCTTCGATACCGGAGCCCTCGCCCTGTGGTTCCTTGCCATCGCTGTGGCCCTCTTCCTCACGGTGGTAATCGTCACCAGGATGATGAAGAAGGACTAGTCGAACGCAAGATCGGGCGGGGTCACGGACCCCGCCCCCTCCCCCCTTTTTTCATGTGGTCCAGCGGGAGCCAGGGTACTGGTCCATCCCGAATTCCCGATATCGAAACCTTTATCCCCATCAGACCACATCATCTCAATCCACGCCACTGGCTCGTGGACCCAGGGGAGAATGTAATGACGCTAGCTACGGGTAGATGCTCACCGCTCATAGTGCTCCTAATCGCCGTGATCGCCCTAGTCCTGCTGTTCCTGCCCGCCCAGGAGGTGGAGGCCGGCGGGAACGGCGACTACCCGCCTCCCGCTACCGGCGACTGGACCATCAACCAGGCCACGTCCGTGTGGAGCGAGACGATCGAGATGAATGGCGACATCTGGATATACTCGTCCCTGACGATGAACCTGGTCAACCTGACCATGAACTGCTCGTACAATGCGGAGCACCAGATATACGTGTCGAGCTCCGGGTCCCTTTCCTTCAACAACGGCAACATCACCGCCAAGAACAAGTCCAACCACTACCGGTTCCTGGTGTACAGCACCACCGCAATACGCAACTCGGAGGTATCGGAAGCGTACTATGGCATCCAGGTCTACACCAAGGATTTCACCCTCACGGACAACAAGATCTTCGACATGAACGCTTACGGCGTCTACATGTACCTCTCCTACACCCTCACCGGCGATGTCGTGATCACGGGGAACGATTTCATCAACAACAACAACTACGCCCTGCGCATCTACCAGTACGCGTCGGTGAACCGGGTGGACTTCAACGCCGTCATGACCGGGGACATCACCATAAAGAACAACAAGTTCATCGACAACCTGGGAGGGGGGATCTACGCCTATCGGTACATGTACGCCTACTACAGCTACGAGGCCAGGATGTTCACCAATCTGACCATCGAGGGCAACGAGATGCTGAGGAACCGGGGCTACTCCATCTACGTGCACACACGCATCTACAACTACCAGGGGGGCGACGATGGCAAGATAGCCTACAGGGGAGCCATCAACGTCAACAACAACACCATCAAGGACAACTCTGGCTACTACGCTATCTACTACTACAACGACATTGACATCTCGTACGGCTCCGACGCCATCATCGACAGCGATGTCAACATGGTCGGTAACGTCATCACGGGCAACAAGGGCGCCTTTGCCATCTACTTCCACAACAACATATACGAGTACTACGGCAGGGACGCCAAGGTGCGCATCGACCTGCGCATGGAGGCCAACAACATCAGCTCCAACGGCGGTCACGGCGTGTACGTGTACAGCATCACCAACACCAACCACGGTGACAAAGGGGTGTGCAACAACGACGGGGACATAGTGTTCAAGGACAACAACATCATGGACAACCTGGGCAGCGGCGTGTACTTCTACCGCTACGCCTACAGCTCGTACGCCGCCTACAGTTCCATCACCGGCAACACCACC
The DNA here is from genome assembly GCA_965369625.1 of uncultured Thermoplasmata archaeon. Classification (GTDB taxonomy): domain Archaea; phylum Thermoplasmatota; class DTKX01; order DTKX01. The sequence goes on from CBDUQW010000004.1 coordinate 89,768, forward strand.
TTCACGGGCAACAGGATCCTGAACAACCAGGGCTACGGGGGCGCCTACCTGTACTCGTACGCATACAAGAACCGGGGCGACCCGAACGGCACGGCCACCATCAAGGGGACGGTCAAGTTCACCGGCAACACCTTCGAGGGGAACCTGGGCTACGGGGCCTACGTCCTGCGGTACACCCGGACGTACTACGGGGGCGACAGCACCATCGAGGGCGACGTTACCTTCACCCTCAATAAGATCAACAAGAACACCGGCTACGGTGGGTACGTCAACTACGACGCGTACAAGCAGGAGGGTGGCTCCTCGGGCTCGGCGAAGGTCATATCCAACGCTGCCTTCAACGACAACACCATGTCAGGCAACTCGGGCTACCACGGATTCTACTACAACAAGCAGGCCCGCTGCTACTCGTCCTCCTACTCCTCCCTCAACGGCACGGTGACCGCCGAGGGCAACACCATAGAGGACAACAAGGGGTACGGCATCTACATACGCGCCTACGCCTACAATAGCAGGGGCGTCCTGGGCAACACCTTCATCAGCGGCGACATATGGGTCCGGGACAACACCATCCGGCGGAACAACGGCGGGGGCGTCTACCTCTACTGCTACTCGTACTCCTATTATGGCAAGTCGGCGGACGTCTACCAGAACATCACCTTCGCCGACAACACCGTCTCCAACAATGGTTACTCCGGATTCGTCGTCAGTGTTACCGCCTACAGCAACCGGGCGGTGGGGGGCGACACCCACGTCATCGGGCGGATCTCCTACCTGAACAACGTGATCAACTCCAACCAGAACTACGGCATTTACTTCTACCGTTATGCCTCCTCCTACTACACGGACAGCACCAAGGTCTACGTCCAGGGCGACATGGTGGTCGAGGGGAACCAGGTCAACTCGAACGTCTACTACGCGATCTACATGGTCAACTACGTGAACAACTACCAGGCCGGCCTGGCGGGCCATTGCGAGCTGGACTCGGACTACCTGTTCCGCAACAACACGGTGCAGAACAACAGGTACTGGGCCGCGATGTACCTGTACCGGCGCATCTACTCCTACTACACCGGCACCGCGGTGATGGACTCGGACCTGGTGCTGGAGGACAACGACGTGGTGGGGAACTGGGGCACGGGAGTGTACGTGCTGGACCTGTCCGACCAGTACTACTACGGGGGCACCAGCGAACCGGACAGGGGGAGCTTCACGCAGAAGGGGCGCATGGTCATCCAGCGCAACAGTATCGACACGAACGCCGGGACAGGCCTCTGGCTCACCTCCACGATAAATGCCGAGGTCAGGAACATCGAGGCCGCCCCGAGGATAGTCGACAACAGCATCAGCTACAACGGCGGCGACTTCGGCCTCTTCTGCGACCTGCGGGACATCACGAAGCCCATCACCATCGAGGACAATACGATGGAGCACAACAAGGTCCAGTACGTTGCCCTCATTTCCAACTCGGGTACGGCACCGGACCTGATGTTCAAGAATAACCTCATCAGGTACAACACGGTGGAGTTCACCACCCTGGGCCTCGTCATCGGCGAGGGGGACTACAATGCCACCTTCACCCAGAACAACGTGTCCTACAACGACGCGGGCCAGTTCACCCTGGCCTTCATCAGCCGTGGCACCATCACCGTGCAGGACAACTCCTTCTGGGGCAACACCAACTGCACCGACATAGTGGTCATCCGGGGAGAGTCCGACACGAGCACCCTCATGGTCACCAGGAACGTCCTCCGGGACAACGACGGCAACGCCCTCAACCTGTTCACAAGGGGCGTGCTGACCGTTGAGGACAACACCGTATGGGACAACACAGGCTCGGGCATCATCGCCTCGACGGACATCACGGCCGACGAGATAGTGGCCGAGATCTACATCCTTGAGAACGACGTGCTGCGCAACGGGGACAACGGCATCTGGACGGTGGGCATGAACACCGTCGAGATCACCGACAACATGGTGCAAGGGAACGGTCAGGCTGGCATCCGCGTGAACGCCATGAAGCTAAGGCCCAAGATCGTGGACAACACGATAGAGGACAACAGGGTGGGAATATTCCTGGCGGGAGACAACCTGGCCCCCCTCACCCAGGTCTACACCTTCACCGACCTTGTCATCAAGGACAGCACCTCGGAGGGCTTCTATGCCGAGGACCTGACCATAATCCTCAGGGACTGCACGGTCTCGGGCAGCGGCGACGCCGACCTGGCCGTCCGCCGCGCCCGCATCGACTGCTACGACACCTCGGTGGGATACATCTCCGGTCTCGTCTACCAGTCGGGCCACATCAAGGTCTGGTGGCGCGTGGACATCGACGTGAAGTGGCAGTCCGGGGTCACCGTCAACAAGGCCCACGTGGTCATGGCCTCCGACCACGACGGCACGGTCTACAAGGAGATGGACACCGATCACAACGGCCACATCGGTCTGTTCAACATCGAGGAGTGGTCGATGGTGGACGAGAGGGTCAACCGCTGGTCCCCGTACCGGTGCACCGCGTCGAAGAACTCCGAGAGCTCCACCCAGGTGGAGACCGTCGACCGGGACCGCAACATCCTCATAATCCTGGTGGACGCCCACGTTCCCCAGGTCGCCATCAGCGAGCCGGACGAGGGCGCGCTGATCGCCAACACCATCGTCAGGGTGTCAGGCACCGCCTCCGACGTCGGCAGCGGCCTCCTGATGGTGCGCATCCGGCTCGACGACGGGGAATGGACGGACCTGGGCAAGGTCACCACCTTCTCCAAGCTCCTCTCCATACCCGACGGCGACCACACCGTGACCGTCCAGGCAGAGGACGTGGCCGGCATGATGGGCAACGCCACCGTGAACGTCACCATCGACACCATCCCGCCCAGGCTGGTGGTGACGCAGCCGGAGGACGGTCTGCTGACGAACACCAACCCCATCGTGGTGCAGGGCAGGGTCCTGGAACCCGACCTCGAGGTGTGGGTGAACGGCGACCCGGTGACGGTCCAGTCCGACGATTCCTTCACCCACAGCGTGGCGGTCCCCGAGGGACCCAACGTCATCAGGATAGAGGCGCGGGACCTGGCGGGGAACGAGCGCCTGATACTCAGGAACGTCACGCTGGACACCACCCCTCCCGAGCTGTACCTGGACTTCCCGCTGGACCACTACCTCACCAACGACCCATTGCTCACCATCCTCGGCAGGAGCGAGCCCGGGGCCATCATCACCGTGGGGGGGTACAACACCACCGCCGGTGCCGACGGGGGCTTCAGCCTGGACGTGGAGCTCGAGGAGGGGACCAGCCTCCTTGACGTCACCGCCCGGGACGCCGCGGGCAACCCCACCACCGTGTACCGGACCGTCAGGCTCGACACCACCGCCCCGTACCTGACCATCGAGGAGCCCGTGAACGGCACCCTGACCAAGGACGACCAGGTCCGGGTCGCGGGCCTCGTCGAGGACGAGGAGGGCCTCAAGCTGTCGGTGGGAGGCAACTACGTGCTCCCCGTGGACGGCACCTACAAGTCCACCGTGGGCATCGTGGAGGGATACAACGTCATCATCGTCGTCGCCATCGACGCCGCCGGCAACCAGGCCGAGGCCAACGTCACCGTGATACGCCGGACCCAACCTCCCGAGCTGGTGATCACCCGACCCGAGTACGACTACATGGTCACCAACGAGGTGGACTACGTCATCGAGGGCTACACCGAACCCGACGTGGTCCTGACCGTGGGAGGGACCACCGTCGATGTCGACGCGAACGGGACCTTCGCAGCGGAGGTCAGGCTGGAGACGGGCGAGAACATCATCTCCGTCGTCGCCCGGGACGTCCTGGGCAACAAGGCCGAGGAGGTGGTCCATCTCATACTGGACACCGAGCCCCCGTCCCTCATAATCCTGTATCCCGTCGACGGGTACATCACCGAGGCGTCCAAAGTGACCGTGTCAGGCAGGACGGACGTGGGTGCCAACATCACCGTCAACGGCGAGCAGGTCGATGTCGACGACAAGGGACTGTTCGAGAGCAACGTCAGGCTGGACATGGGTCGACAGAACATCACGGTTATCGCCACCGACCAGGCTGGCAACGAGGCGAAGGTGGTGCTCTCGGTGGAGCGCATCGAGCCCGAGAAGCCCTTCGAGCCGGCCCCACCCCAGGAGACCAGCGGCTCCACCGCTGCCCTCCTGGCTGCCGTGCTCATCCTGGCGGTCGCCGGCGGCGTCGGGTACATGTACATGAGGAAGCGCCGCGGAAGCGACCTGGCTTGACGTCCGGAAAGGATGGGACCAATAGCCATATATAGCGAACTTGGCCATCGAACCGGGACGGTGCAGCAACGTGACCGGAGCAGTCCCCATCAGCCCCCGGCGGTACGTGGTGCGCCAGCTCAAGGCGAGGCCCGCCCGTTCCACGCTGACGGTTGCCGGCGTGGCCATCGCCGTGGCGTTCTTCGTGCTCTTCGGCTCGATGTCGGCGGGCCTCAGCTCCTTCATCGATGAGGAGCTGGACAAGCCGAGGCCAGTGAACATATACCTCGAGAGCGGCTCTCCCACACCCTTCGACTCGGCGGACCTGCTGCTCATCAGCGCCATCACCCTGGTGTCCCAGGAGAACAGCGGGATCCAGCACCACACCACCTCAAGGGTCCAGCTGCCCGTCACGTCCCGCACCGACGATGGTACGGTATGGCTCTGGGGTATCGACGCCGTCGAGGACGGTCGCTTCTTCACACCGCCCTACGACGCCGGGGCACCCCTCGAGTGGGGCCGGCACCTGAACGCGACGGAGGACATGGACGACATGGCCGACCTCACCTGCGTCCTGGGCAGCACGGCCCACAGGGAGCTGTTCCCGGGGGCCACGGAGGGGTCCATCATCTCCGTGGGCGCCGACGCCAGCGTCGACCCCTGGTGGATGGCCTCCGCCACGTCATATCCCTACGAGGGCAAGGAGGAGGTGACCGCGCCTCCACGTGGTCCCTTCAATGCCCGGGTCGTCGGACTCCTGGAACCCGGCCAGGGGGAGGAGCTGGACCACGGCATCTTCGTGCCGATAAAGCCCCTGCTGCTCAGGCTGGACCAGTGGGACACCCGGACCGATCCGGTCAACGTCTACTACCCCCAGGCCATCATCACCATCGAGGACGGGACACGGGTGGACATCCTGGACATGGAGGCCGACCTCGCGGCGGCCCTGCCCGGGATCTCCGGCTCCGACGACGCCTGGAACGCCGAGGCCTTCCAGGACGCCTACGGCAGCGCCTCGCGGGCCCTGGAGGGCTGGCTGATGGTGGTCACGGGCGTCATGGTGGTGATGCTGGTGGCCGGGGTCTCGGACACCACCCTGGTGGCGGTGACGGGCAGGAGACGCGAGATCGCCACACTGCGAGCGGTGGGCATCGGCCGGCGGAGGGTGTCACGGCTGGTGGTCCTGGAGGTGCTGCTGCTGGCGGTGGTCGGCCTGGTCATCGGGCTCGCGGTGGGGACGGGCCTGTCCCTCCTCTTCGGGAGCCTGCACGAGTCCTCGGGAGGCACGGGCATCTTCCTGGCGCCCGTCGCCCTGCAGTCCTGGGTCCTGGTCGGGGCCACCGTCCTGGCCCTGGGCTCGGCCGCGCTGGCGGCGGCCTATCCCGCGTCGAGGGCGGCGGGACAATCACCGACGGAGGCATTGAGATATGAGTGAGAGGGAAGGCGACGACGGACCTGGCAGCGAGCGCGACGACGGGATCCGGGACATGGTCGTCCTGAGGAACGTCGGCCGCAGCTTCACCATGGGTTCGAAGAAGGTGCATGCCCTGAAGGATGTCAACATGACGCTGCGGACGGGCAAGCTTGCCAGCATCCAGGGCCCCTCGGGGTCTGGGAAGACCACCCTGCTCAACCTCATAGGGGCGATGGACCTGCCCACGTCGGGCACCGTCAGGGTGGCGGACCAGGACCTGGGACGACTCTCCGAGGAGGCCCTCACCGACTTCCGCAAGCGGAACGTCGGCTTCGTGTTCCAGTTCTTCAACCTGATAGGCACCCTCAACGCCATCGAGAACGTGCTGGTCCCCGTCATGTTCGAGGAGTCGCCATCCGTGGAAAGGGCGATGACCCTCCTGGAGAAGGTCGGTCTCGAGGACCGGTGGGACCACCTGCCCGGACAGCTGTCCGGGGGAGAGCGTCAGCGGCTGGCCGTGGCCCGCGCCCTCATCAACGACCCACCCCTGGTGCTGGCCGACGAGCCCACGGGCAACCTGGACCACGAGACGGGGGACGACATCCTCGCCCTCTTCACTGGCCTGGTGAAGGAGGGCAGGACGGTGGTCGTGGTGACCCACGACACCGAGGTGGCGGCGAGGGGCGACACGAGGTACGTGCTGAGGGACGGCACGATGAGCGAGGTGCAATGAGTGAGCGAACGGACCAGGAGGAAGGGTGACACGCCCGACGTGGGCGTGCTGGACCCCGGGGACCTCAGCCTGAAGGCCTACGGGTACATCCTGGCCAATGCCAGGGCCAACCCCCTCCGGACGGGTGCCACCATCACCGCGGTGGCCGTCGCCGTCACCTTCCTCATCGTCGTCAGCTCCCTGTCCGTGGGTCTGGAGGGCTCCGCAGAACGGGAGCTGCTGGACTACACCCTGGGCACGCCGGTGCTGCCCATCTCGGACTTCATCCAGACCGAGGAGGGCAACTTCATAGGTCTCTTCGCGACCCGGCTGTTCGACCCCGACGATGTCCTGGCCATCCTCCACAGGGCCCAGACAGAGGTGGGTTCCGCCGACGGGGTGGATGTCGACCCCTACACCGAGCGGCTCCTCGCGAGGAACCACATATCGGGCCTGGACTACCAGGCCTCCCGGCTCCTGGGTGTCGACCCGGAGCTGGGGGTCACCACACCGTACACCAGCTACCACTCGTACTCGATCTTCGCCAGCGGCGGCCCCCTCCGGGACCTGGGAGGTCGGGAGGTGGTCCTGGGCCACCAGCTGTGGAAGCAGCGGTACCCCAATGCCAGCGTAGGCGACACCATCGACCTGGTGCCCGACGGCGAGGTGTGGTTCGAGGCGTCGGTCCACGAGCTCCGCTCCTCCGGCCCCCTCCACCTGAGGAACCTGCCAAGCCTCTCCGGGCTCCGCCTTGTGGGGGTGCTGGACAAGGACCTGTCCACCGACCACAACGCGTTCGTCCCCCTGGGTCACATGGCCAACGTGACCGGGGCGGAGTGGACCCCCGACGGGCCCCGGTGCGAGGCCGTCTCCGTCGACGTCCTGGAGGAGGGCATCGACATGGAGGCGCTGGCCGACGAGCTCCTCGAGGTCACCCCGCGGGTCACCTCTTACTTCGTGACCGTGAAGGGCTCGCTGGCGAGCACCCAGCTGGCCGAGGGCCTCCGCTCGTCGATCTACAGCTGGCTGGTGCTGGCGGTCGCGGTGATCATGGTGGGGATGACCCTGGGCATCGCCACGACCAGCTTCCTCAGCGTGAACCAGCGGACCAAGGAGATCGGGACGCTGCGGGCCCTCGGGCTCTCGGCCGACCAGGTGAGAAAGCTGGTGCAGTGGGAGGCCCTCTTCATCGGGATGATGGGGGGCGTGATTGGATTCTTCGCAGGCCACATCCTGGCCTCAACCATGCTGAACGTCCTGGTCGAGCTGGAGGGCCTTGGCATATGGCTCGCCCCCGGGAGGACGGTCCCCGTCATCGCCCTGGGCGCCGTCGTCGCCGTCCTCGTGGCGTCCATCGTTGGCGCGGAGATACCCGCCAGGAGGGCGTCTGCCATGAGCCCGGCGGAGGCGCTGTCCTCCCCGAAGTGAGGACCCCAACCAGGGGTCTGGGATCCCATGGGTGGGGACGAGGTCGGGGACCGACCTGCGTCACTCGACCCGGATGGCGGCGTAGCCCACCACGTAGTCCGAGGGCGCCACCTGGGCGGAGCAGGCGTACTTCAGCAGCTCGGCCCGGGAGCCCCTGACGGTCTCCATCATCGCCATCACCGGTGGCATGCCGCACATGGTGATCTTGTTGTCCATCACCACGTCGTGGAGGCCCGCGGTGTCCAGGGCAAGTATCCGGTCGATGGGCATCCGGTCCCGGGCCGCGAGCCATTCACGGTCCTCCCGGGTGGCGGTGTGCATGAAGCTGTGGTGGGTGAAGTCGGTGGAGGCGAGCACCGCGAAGGGCCTGTCCCCCAGGGCCTCGCGCACGATGGCGCCCACTTCCCTCGCCTCCTCGACGGAGATGCGGCCCACGGCGATGGGCACGATCCGGGCCTCCGGTCTCAGGTGCTGGAGGAAGGGCAGCTGGACCTCGAGGGAGTGCTCGCCCTGGTGCACGTACTCGTTGTGCTCGATGGGTCCCTTGGTCACCGCCTTTGCCAGCTCCAGGTCGACACGGCACGGCCCCAGGGGGGTCTCGTGGTCCTCGTAGCTGACGGCGATGGAACGGGTCGAGTGATGCTGGGTCCCGTACACCACCACGGTGTCGGGTACCCCACGGTCGGCCATGTCCTTGAAGGCGAAGGCGGCGACGGGGCCGCTGTACAGGTAACCGGCGTGGGGAACGACCCAGCCAGCTGGGGATGCGGGGGTCTGGTCACCGACCTCGGGGAGGCCTCCAGGCCCGAGGCTGTGCCTGTAGCAATCCTCGATCTGCCGCCTTAGGGCAGCCTCCCTTCCCTCGTAGAATCGACCTGCGACGACGGGCTGTCTCATAGAGTTGCCTCGAACTCATCGAGCTCGAGTAGGAATTCGTCGTCCCTCGTAATAATCTTTTTGGCCTTGACGACCTCGCGGGTCAGAAGCCAATAGACCAGGGCGAGGCTCCTCCGGCCCTTGTTGTTGGCGGGGATGGCCAGGTCCACGTACTTCAGGTCGTTGTTGGCGTCGCACAGGGCCACCACGGGGATGCATATGTTGACCGCCTCGCGCAGGGCCTGCTGGTCCGCGCTGGGGTCGGTGACCACGATGATGTCGGGCTCGAAGTAGGTGGGCAGGCGGGGGTTGGTCAGCGTCCCGGGCACGAAGCGGCCCACCATGGACTTGGCCCCGATGTTCTTGGAGAAGGTGCGTGCCGGTTTCTGCCCGTACTGGCGCTGGCAGACCACCAGGACGCGTTCGGGCTCGAACCCTGCCAGGAAGTTGGCCGCCACCCGGATCCGGTCGTCGGTGGACTTGATGTCCAGGACGTAAAGGCCGTCGTTGCGGACCTTGAAGATGAACTTGCGCATGTCTGCGCTCTTCTGTTGGGTCCCGATGTGGACCCCTGAGGTCAGGTACAGGTCCTCCGCTATCAGGAGAGGATGTTCCCCGACCGCAACGTCATCATCCATGTATCTTCAACTCCCTTGCGGGTCTACTCCCACTTGAAGCGCACCTTGTTGCGACGATTGACCGAGATGGGGATCACGCCCTTCTCGAACTCGTCGGTCGCGATGCGGACGGGATCGATGATCTCCTCGGAGATCTTGATGAGCACAGGAGCACCCATCGAGAGCTGCAGGGCTCTCGCGCCGATGATGCGGGCCTTCTCGAATCGTGAAAGCGGTTGCTCCAGAGGTCATCACCTGTGGCTCGTCCCTCCGGGGATACCGTAACTCCATTATAAACGTTTGGGCAGGCAGTATGGCCGGGAGAGCAGGGACGGTGCTCCCCGCGAGGCCCGGATCCGCCCCTTATCCCGGAGGAAGAATCCACCACAGAATCCGAGCTCTGGCTCCCTAGCCAGTACGTACTCAGTAAGTGTAAAAACTATAAAACTATAAATAGGGGCTACTCTATACGACTGGTTGCTCTCCAACTCACTGGATAGCTGGATATATAAACTCTCAGGGGAAATGTCACATGAAGACCTACGCGGTCCTAGTTGTACTCATGATGCTCGCCTCGGGCCTTTTCATCACTGGCCAAGGGGATGATGACGGAGATGCCCCTATCCCTGTCGTCATGAACACCGCCGGAGCGGAGTCCTCGGGGGACGACTTCGATCCTCAGCCGGAGAACGTGTTCGAGAACGATCCGATGACCTTGTACTTGAACGCCCGTCGAGCGGACCATGGACCCTTCTACCTGGGCTTCTACCAGGTGGAGAGGGGCGTGACCTCCGTTGCTAGCATCCTCCACGGCGAGGACTACGCCCGGACGTTCCGGTACCCCTTCCGGACCGGACAAAGGGTCTCGTCCGCCTACGACGAGAGCCTTGAGGCGGTCCTCGACGTGTACGTGAACTCGATGGACGTGCCCGGCAAGGAAGTGCGGTTCAAGGCCATCATCGACCGCGACGGTGACGGGATCAACGACACCATCATCGACTTCGAGGACGATGAGGGAAATGCCTTCTACATCACCCAGAAGAACGCCTCCCCAGAGCACGTGGTCCTCAAGGGAGACATGATCTGGTACGAGCCCGAGGTCTCCAAGGACATGACCGATGCCCGGATATACCTGAAGGTCTGGAGGACCGATACCGTCGATGACAAGCACAACAGGCTGAAGGTCTACTGCGGCTTCCTATCAGACACCGAGATGAACCTCCAAAGCAAGCTCATCCTCCCCTGGGTGAATCCGGTTCCCCACGTGCAGATAGACGGCCCCCTCGACCACAACCTCACAGGCGTGACATACTTCCACAACGAACCCATCCTCTTCGATGGGCGCGGTTCCCGCGACCCGTCCGGTGAGGCCCTGGGCTACGTCTGGACCTTCGACAGGCTGGAGTACGCCCCGGTCTACGACAAGGACTCCTTCAACCGTTCATTCAGGGAGGAAGGATGGTACACCATCAACCTGAATGTATCCAACTCCCTCTACTTCACCAACGAGACGTCGGTCACCATCAAGGTGCTCTACAAGAACCACCCGCCGAAGCTTACGGTGCAGAGCCGTAGCACCGTCGCGGGCCTTTTCACCAACGTGCCCCCCGAGGTCGACACGTACACGTTCATCAACACAGAATGGCGGGCGATAGTGGTGGACCCCGACGGGGACCCGACAACCATCAGCTGGGACTTCGACGATGGCACCCCCCCAAAGACATCGCTCTACGTGAACCACAGCTACAAGAGCCCAGACAACTACGTCCTCGAGGTGGAGGTCTTCGACGGCAACGAGACCTCCGGCAGGGTGAAGGTCACTTTACTGATCCAGGTGGAGCCGAACCACCCGCCCGTGGGAGTGATCGAGGTCTCGGGCCCGGCGGTCCTGGAGATCACGCCACCCAAGGGTGATGACAACTACCGCGGTCTCGAGTACAGGGTGAACCTGGGCGACGCCATAATCTTCGATGCGTCCAAGTCGTACGACCCTGACGGCCAGCTGATCAAGAACTACAAGTGGGCCTTCGACGACGTGTACGCCACCGAGGAGAACCCCAACGTGGCGACGCTGCCTCGGTCTTCCCACAAGTTCGTGGTAGAGGGCGAGTACAACGTCACCCTCACGCTGTACGATGGGGTCAAGTACGGTTACCTCCACGTATGGATCCGCACCAACAACGCACCCATCGTGGTGCCGCCCGGAAGGATAGACGACGAGACGGACAGGGAGATCACCTTCGACGGCTCCCGGACCTCCGATCCCGACCTGGAGGACAGGCTCCAGTTCAAGTGGGACTTCGGGGACAACGTCAGGACCGACTGGTCCGACTCCACCCACGCGACCCACACCTACAAGATCACGGCGACCTACACCGTCACCCTCTGGGTGACCGACGGTCTGCTCACCCAGAGCGCCACCACCACCGCCATCATCGACCCCAAGAACCACCCACCCGTCGCTGCGATTCGCCTCGATGAGGACCCGAACGACCTGTGGACCAACATGTCGATCCACTTCTCCAGCGCGGGCTCGTACGACATCGATGGCGAGGGTCGCATCAGCTTCACCTGGGACTTCAACGACGGCTCGGACCCGAGCACCCTGGCGAACCCCATCCACGTCTTCGAGGACCCGGGCACCTACACCGTGACCCTGACGGTCATCGACGCCAAGAACGTCATCGACCAGGCGTCCATCATCCTGACCATCCAACGCAACTACGGCGACACCGACATCATCATCAAGGCCCTCACCCCCGAGAGCAGCAAGACCTTCAAGGACCCGCCCCCGCAGGAGGTCGTCCAGGTGGCCGTGATGCGGAACGGGTGGGTGGCGTACCTCTGTGACCTGAAGACCGGTTACAAGATGATCGTGTCGGTCACCATCATCGGTGACCACCCCGCGGACGTCTACCTGTTCAAGGAGGTCAACTTCCAGACCTACAAGCGGAACCCCCAGGCCACCTTCGTTCCCTTCGAGGCAAAGGGCTTCGAGCAGAACCTGCTGGGCGACTTCGAGTACGAGTTCACCGCCCAGGGGACGGACCGGTACTACATCGTCATCGACAACAAGGACTGGCCCCTGGGGACCGACACCGAGGGTCCGGTGGACTACACCATCTCCATCAATCCAGATTGGGATATCAAGGGCGATGACCCGTGGCGCGACGCACTTCCGGGCCCAGGGGTCTTCGCAGCCCTGGCGGCCCTGGCAGCGGTCTGCGTCGTGGCGGTCTTCCGAAGACGCCGCGAGATGTAGGTCCGAAGGACCGATGATGGATGGGGCCGAGAGGCCCCCGGAGCATCAGGCGTAGCCCGGGTGCTGACGGGGCCCTCACTCCACCATCCTCTTGCCCAGCTCGCGGGCCGCCGCCACCAGCTCCCCCCTCTTCGAGGCCTCACCCGCCTCCTCGAGACCACCGGCCAGCATCTCGTCGACCAGTTCGAAGTCCAGGGTGTTGACCGCGGCCCTCGCCACCCGTTGGGAGGACCGGAAGACCTGGTCGTCCCCGGCGGCGACGAGGATGAGCCCAGCCCTCCGGAACGGCCCCTCGTTGATCGCCACCTGACCCCCTCCCTCGCGGTACCACCAGAGCGCCTGCAGGCGGTCCACCATCGCCTTGAGGGGGGCAGGAAGGCCCATGAAGTAGACCGGCGAGGCGATGAGGAGGGCGTCCGCCTCCCGCAGGGCCGTCTCGATGGGGTGCCATGCGTCTCCCCTCCGCGAGCAGCCCACCCCGTCCTCGTTGCAGCCGTCGCAAGCGATGCAGGGGTCGACCCGGGTCTCGTACGCCCGCACGAACTGGACCGTGAGGTCGGGCCTTGCCTCCTTCGCGGCCTCGATGGCGCCGTCGAGCAGGATGCGGGAGTTGCCTCGGGGACGGGCAGACCCGTGAATGGCCACCATCCGGACCGTCATCGTGACGGAATGGGCCACTGGCTACTTGTGCCTATCGTCCAGGGAACGAGAAAGGATGGGCCGGCCCGGATTCGAACCGGGGACCTATGCCTCGTAAGGGCATCGTCATAACCGCTAGACCACCGGCCCTGTCGGACGAGCAAATCGGATGCGGACCATTTAATGGTTGGGGAGGCTGACCACCCTCACCTGATGTAGTACCAGTAGTACAGGACGGCGACGATCACAAGGAGGACGATCATGACGGGCACTGCCCAGAAGTAGGGCGAGTCGGTGATGGTCGCGGGCTCCCCCAAGGAGACTATCAGGGTCTTGTCCTGGTCCATCTTCACCTGGTGCTCGGCCCATCGCTCACCGTCCTCCACGCGCACGGCGTACTTGCCCTGGACCACCTCGGTGCCGTTGTTCAGGATGCGATGGCCCTCCAGGTCGATGTCCCTCACCGACCCCAGGGCGTCGGTGGTGTCGTTGAACACCCTCTTGCCGTCGGAGTCGCGGATGATCACATCGGCGCCAGACACGGGACTGGCCGTCTGGTCGGTGACGTTCACATCCAGCAACCACAGCTGGAGCACCCGGGCGAGCTCGTTCCCCTCGCCTTGGGCGTTGGTCCACTTGGTGCCGGTCTCGGACAATCCCTCGCTGACGGCGTACACGCCGTACTGGCTGTTGCCGCCGATGGTGCAGTCCGTGAGCACGTAGTCCGGCTTGCACTCCTTGGAGCTGATGCCGTTGACGTTGTCCACCAGGTGGGTCGACGTCACCTTGGGGTCGGAGAGATAGATGTTCATCCCGTCCAGGCAGTCGTGGATGTTGCCGCCCCTGACCACGGCGCTGCTCGAGGTCATCCTGATGCCCACCTTGCAGTTGTGGATGTGGGTGTTCACGATGAGGCCGGAGGAATCGTCGGTCAGCTCGATACCGTCCTCCCTGGCGTTGTGTATCTCGGAGTCGAAGATCCGGGCCTCGCCATCCCTGATGGCCACTCCCTGGGTCTTGTTGGTCCTGTCGGCGAAGATGGTGGAGTTGGAGATCTCCACCTCGCCGTGGTTTACCAGGACCCCCGCGGTGCTGAACAGCTCGAGATTGCACCCGTTGCGGATGGTGGCCGTCCCCGTGGATGATACGTGGACGCCGTACTGGACATCGCTTATGCTGCAGTTGTCAAGGATGACCGAGCTCTTGGGGCCCTCCACGTAGACCGCCTGGACCTCGCACCCGGTAATGTTGGTGTTGTAGATCTCCGCGACCCCGTTGATGACCTTGATGCCCCCGCCCGTCACGAACTGGCCCGTCAGGTGCTCGATGTAGGAATCGCGGCACTCGAAGGTGCCCTCCACCTTGAAGAACAGGTAGGCGGAGGTGTTGTTGACCTGGAGGATGGTGACGTTCTCGAACACCAGGCGCCCGCCCGTGCTCACCCAGAAGCTGGCCTCACCGTCCTGGGTGATGTTGAGGTTGAACACATAATCGCGCACGATGAGGGTGCCCTGGATGGTGACCTTGGAGGTCAGGTTCTCCTCATCGTCCTCCCACGTCCAGGTCTCGCCCGGGGGCACGACTATCTCGTTGATCTCCGCCGCCACAGGTGCCGCAAAGAGGAGCAGCACCGCAAAGGACTGGAGCACGAGCAGCGCGAGAACCGTGGTACCTAGTCTTCGCATCATGGCAATCGGTACGGGGGTAGGCAATATATCCTTTTCGTGGAGGTTGGCCGGACCATCGAGCCCTCGAAAGTCTCATCTACGTCGATGCCATTGGTGTCCTCCATGAGGCGCATCGACCACATCGGCATCGCCGTGCAGGACCTGGAGGCCGCCCTCGCGCCCTACGTGGAGGGCCTCGGCATGGAGGTCGACCACGTGGAGGAGGTCCCCACCGAGCGGGTGAGGATCGCCATGCTCCCCATAGGGGAGACCAAGCTGGAGCTGCTGGAGCCCCAGGGCCCCGAGAGCGCCATCGCCAAGTTCATCGAGCGCAAGGGCCAGGGCATCCATCACATAGCCCTCGCCGTCGACGACGTGGAGGCCTCGTTAGAGTCCCTGAAGGCCGCCGGGGTGCGCCTGATAGACGAACATCCCCGGCCGGGTGCCGGGGGCACCCGCGTGGCCTTCGCTCATCCCAAGGGCTTCAACGGCGTCCTGGTGGAGCTGGTCGAGGTCGGCCATCACTGACGGTGACGGGCCCGCTCAGATGAGCTTGATCTGGCCCAGGATGGGCTCGTAGATCAGTCCCTGGTCCAGCAGGCGGTTTATCGTCTCCTCGAAGGCGTCCCGGTCCATCCCCTTCTCGCGGGCCTGTTCCAGGATGGCATCGTAGGGCGCGCCCTTGGCCCCCTGGTCCAGCTCCCGGACCAGGGACAGCACCAGGTCGTCCATCTCCTCCTCAGAGGAGGGCGGACCTTCCTTGTCCTCCTTGGCGGCGGTCGGGGGGGTCTCGTCCTCGGAGGCAGCGGCTGGCGTCGGTGCCAGCGTCGGACCCTTATCGTCGGCCACGCCCGCCAGCTCTGTGGCCTCGGGGGCGGGCTCGGGCAGCTCCCCCTCGTCGGCCACCGACGTTCGAAGGGCGTCGACCACCACCCGCTGGTAGCGGTCCACGTCCACCCGGCCGTAGGCTTCGAGGGCGGAGACAACGCCCCGGGCCAGCTTGGGGGCGTGGCCCAGTCGCACCAGCTCCTCCTCGGAGGGCGTCTCCATCTCCAGGGCGTCACGGACCGCTGAGATGCGCGACAGCGTGCTCTTGGCGGCCTCCAGGGTCCAAAGCTCCCTCTCGTCCGGGCCGACCTGCTTGACCACCTCGGGCCGCAGCGAGACGTACACCAGCCCGTCCTCGGGGGAGTACGTCCGGGTCTTGCCCACCACCGCCACGAAGCAGGGCCACTGGAGGGACCCCAGCACCTTGGCGGCCTCGGGCTGGTACTGACCCGCGGACACGTAGAACACGCCGGTGTAGTCCTGGAGCCTGGCGCGGTACAGGGGGTCCTCCTCGGTGCCCAGGTTCTCCACCTCGGTCAGGACACCCACGGCGTAGACCCGGTTGACAAGGGCTCCCAGGGGGGTCAGGACGTAGGCGGGGGCGTACTCCCCCTCGTCCCTCATCTCGACGGAAGCGGAGTTGAACTCGTCCGCAAAGACCCGCCAGGCCACCTCACGGGTGCGGGCCAATCAGTCCACCCCCAGCTCCTGGAGCAGGCTGGTCGCCTCCTCCTTCACGTCCACCTGGTTGTCGGAGACCTCGCGGACGATCATCATGAGCCCGAAGTCGTCCGACAGCACGTTGCCCGACGCCCTCACCGGACGGGCCACCAGCCGGTCCACCAGGAGGTCGCGGACCACCTCGGAGTCGAAGGCATCCTGGGCGAGGGCCATGCACTCCTCCAATGACTTTCCCAGCAGCTCCTCGGTCATCTCCCGGTTGATGATCACGCTCAGGGAGCCGGTGCCGTCGTCCACGACGCCCTTGACCCGCAGGTCGGGAGTGTTCTCCACCTGGCCGTGGATGGAGCATGAGCCCTTCCGGACGACGCGGCGGCACTCGTTGCACCTGAACACCAGGCCCGAGCCCTCCCGGACCTCGATCACGATGCCCTCGACGGCCACCGAGGGCGCGCCTCCACGGCGCTCTAGGTCCTCGATGGTGACCACGCGGTCCACGTTCAGCTCCTCGGTCGAGGGCAGCGCGTCGGCCTCCAGCTTCTCCACATCGTCGCGGCCATCGAAGGACAGCTGGGGCACGCCGCGCCAGGTCCTGATGTACCCGCCCCTGAGCCGCACCGCGTCACCGGGCGACAGGTCGAAGTCCTGCCACGAGGAGAACTCGGACTTCCCCGTCTCGTCGGCGAGGGTGCCCGACCACACGGACTTCTCCTCGCCCTTCACGTTCACCTTGCGCTCCTCGACGGCGAGGATGCGGAAGGTCAGGTCGAGGCCCCGCATGCCGGCCCGCAGTTCGCGGACCTTCACCTCGCCGCCCATGACGGCGTCGGCGCCGGTGGGTGGCGGGGGCAGGGCGGTATCCTCGTCCCGGCTGATGGCGGCCCGGTCGCCCAGGTTCACCTGGACCTCGTCGTTCCAGCCCTTGGTGTAGGCCGAGACGATGCGGACGACCTCCCCCTTCTGGTAGGGGAAGCGGGCCGCGTCCCATGCGGTGAACTGGAGGGTCCCGGTGTCGTCACCGAGGATGCCGTAGACGATCTCCTTCTCCTTCCCGTTCACCTCTATGGTCTTGGGATTGGCGGAGACGACCCTGACCAGCAGGTCCACCGACGTTTCGTCGGGTCGCAGGTCGGACAGCTTCCGGAAGACGGAGGCCGAGAGGGCGTGGGGATTCCCTCCATGTTTCTTGACGATCGATTCCTTCGCGGTCCCAAGGGGAACACGATACACGTTCAGGTACTCGTCGAGCTCGCGGGCGATCATGTCGCGGTCCACTTCTTCTCCGAGCACCCGAGCGATATCCTCAATATGGGGTGCGTTTGCTTCGTTGGACATGTACCCACCTCCGTGGGCCTTCTCTGTAATGACGAAGGGGGTTATAAGGGATGGCGGGGGAGGGGTGAAAGTGTCCGGTCACCTCACAGGAACAGGCCCAGGAAGAAGGCGATCATCAGGACCGCCATGACGATGGCGGCCACCAGCATGAGCCTCCCCATCTTGGGACCGGACCCGAAGGTGATGGGGATGGGTCCGATGAAGACCAC
>CBDUQW010000005.1:0-80131 GCA_965369625.1 uncultured Thermoplasmata archaeon
AGAAGGCCAAGGATGATGAGAAGGCCGAGGAAGATGAGAAGGCCAAGGAGGAACCCGTCCCGGAGGCCACCGAGGACGAGGACACCACCACCACCACCAAAGGAGGTGAGATGTGATGGGTGACCCCATAGTGTCCTTCATCAAGAGGGATTACATCAAGTCGATGGCCGAGAAGGGCATCCGCCTGGACGGACGTGCCATGGACGAGATGCGGGAGCTCAAGGTGACCAAGCCATTCGTCACCTCCGCCGAGGGCTCGGCCCGTGTCAAGCTGGGCAAGACCGACGTGATCGTCGGCGTCAAGGTCGAGCAGGGCACCCCCTTCTCCGACAGGCCCAACCTGGGCGTCCTGATATCCACCGCCGAGATGACCGCCATCTCCAGCCCCGACCACGAGACCGGCCCGCCCCGGCCCCCGGCCATCGAGCTGGCCCGTGTCACCGACAGGGGCATCCGCGAAAGCCACACAATCGACCTGGCCCCCCTCTGCATCGAGGAGGGCGAGAAGGTCTGGATGGTGTTCATCGATATCCACCCCATCGACCACCATGGAAACCTATTCGACGCCTGCCAGTACGCCGCCATGGCGGCCCTGTCGACGGCCGTCATTCCCTGGTCCAAACTCGACGAGAAGCGGAAGGACGAGCCCTTGGTGCTCCATCACGCCCCCGTGGCCCTCACCGCCGTCAAGATCGGGAACAAGGTTCTCATCGACCCCAGCCTGGACGAGGACGAGGTCGCAGACGCGCGCCTGACCGTCGTCATCGACGAGAACGGGGACATACGGGCGATGCAGAAGGGCCTGAACGGTTCGTTCACCATCGATGAGGTTAAATACGTGGTCAAGCTTTCCGAGGAACTGGGCAACAAGGTCCGCCCCAAGCTCATGGACTGAGCCAGGGGAGTGAGCTCGCATGACCCGGCGAACGAAGAAGGTGGGCGTTGCCGGCCGCTACGGCCCCCGGTACGGCGTCCGCATCAGGAAGCAGATCACGGCGGTGACGAACGCCAAGAACCAGTTGTACGAGTGCCCCCGGTGCAAGCACCAGGCGGTGAAGCGGGTCAGCACTGGTATCTGGAAGTGTCGCCGCTGTGACCTCAAGTTCGCCGGGGGTGCGTACACCCCCAACGTGACCTCCCGCTCCCACATCCCCATCAAGGGCGATGCCCAGGTCGAAGTGATCAAAAAGGAGCCAGAGGTAGAGGAGGAGGCCTGAAGATGTACAAGTGCGGCAAGTGCAAGATAACCGTCCTCACGGACATCTCCACCGTCGGCGGCATCCAGTGCGAGAAGTGCGGCTCCAAGATCTTCTACAAGCAGAGGCCCAACGTCAAGCGCGTCATCAGGGCACGCTGAAAGGATGTCAGCTAGATGTACGCCGCCACCCTTTCCCTAGAGTTACAAGGGGCCGTCGCGCGAGCCGTCGAAGGTGCCCTGGCCGTGGAGGCTGGAGGCGGTCTGCCGAGGGTGAGCGCAAGGTTGGAACGGACACAGGAGGACCTCCAGGTCCACCTGGTCTCTGAGGACCTGCCCTCCCTTCGGGCCGCCGTCAATTCGTTCCTCCGCTGGGCCTCGATGGCCGTGGAGGTCTCCCAGGGCGCCGAACAGCTCATGGATAACACTTATCAGAACACCGCCCATCAGGGTGGATGAGAAGGAGGGATACAAACGGACGAGATTCCCCAGCAGCTGCAGGACAAGATAAACCGCTTCCAGCAGCTCAACCAGCAGCTCCAGGTCGTGAGCGCCCAACTCCAGCAGGTACAGCAACAGCAGCTCGAGGTAAACTCGGCCAAGGAGGCCCTCGAGGGTCTGGACGATGGTGCGGCGGTCTACAGGTCCGCAGGCGCGCTGATGATCCAGATCAAGGACGTCGACGCGCTCAAGGAAGAGATGGCCGATCGGGCCGAGGAATTGGAGGTCAAGACGAAGAGCTACTCCAAGCACGAGGTGTCGCTCAAGAAGACCGTCGAGGACCTGCGGAACGAGCTGACCCTCGCCCTGGGCAAGGGCCCCGGTGGCCCTGCCTGAGACCCCCTGTCCCTCGGAACGGCAGGGACGGGGTCCAAAGACCCAAAGGGAGGTTCGCGCCATGACGAACGTTCTGGACGAGCTCTGGTCCGGCCGGACCCTGGTGCTTTCCCACAGGAACGCTGACATCGACGCCATGGGCTGCTCCATCGCCCTGGCCGCCATGTTCCCCGAGGTTACCATCGGCGCAGTGGAATCCGTCAGCCGTGGAGCCCAGAACCTCCTCAAGAGCTACGACGGCCGATACCCCGTCATCATCGATCCCCAGGTGGACCACGAGAGGTCCCCCTACGACCGGATGGTCTTCGTGGACACCGCCACCCCCAGCCAGGTGGACCCATACGACCGCTTCCTGTCGGGTTCCATAGTCATCGACCACCACGTGGCCAACCCCGCCCTTGTGGAGGTCAATGACAGGTACCACTGCGAGCCAACCTCACCCTCCTGTGCCCAGATCGTTCACCGGCTCGCGGTGGAGGCGGGGGCCGAGGTGAACTCCGACGCCGCCCTGGCCCTGGTGGCAGGCATCCTGGCGGACACCGAGCGCTTCCGCATCGCACCCAACAGCGCCCTCTCCGACTCCCTCACCATCCTGGAGGAGGGCGGCATCGAGCTGGCCGAGGTGGTGCAGGCCATCGAGAGGCCCGTCTACGACCGGTCCCGGGCCATAGCGATGCTCAAGGCGGCGCGCAGATCGGAGTACTTCGAGATCGGCAACCTCATCTTGGCCCGAACAAGGGTCGGTGCCTTCGAGGCCTCCGCCGCGCGAAACCTGGTCTTCTCGGGTGCCGACGTGGGCATCGTGGCCAGCGAGGACGGCGACACCACTTCCCTCACCGGAAGGGCCAGCAGGCGGGCCGTGGACGCGGGATTCCATCTGGGCGAGTTCTTCCAGCGATTGTCGGAGATCACGGGGGGCGACGGCGGTGGTCACGCTGGAGCGGCGGGCTTCAAGGCGACCCTGCCGGTGGATGAACTGGAGCAGGCATGCCTCGACCTGGCGACGGAGACCCTGAAGGGGCTCGACCCGCGATAGGCCGGTTCCGGTCTATTTGACCTCGATGTGCTTGAAGCCCGAGTCCGGGTCGTTCCCGAACGCCTCCAGTCGCCCTCGGATCTCCCAATCGTGGTTGATAGACCCTCTGTACGACGGCTGACCACCGGGTATGGATATCTGTCCCTCGAACTCCTTCCGCTCGTTCGGTTGCAGCACGAAGGCGGGCCCGACGGGGAAGGACGTGTCGACGGTCGTCTTCGAAACGTTGATCTTGCCCCTTGTGTCGACGTGACCACACTTCTCGCATCGGTGGCTACCGAAGACGCTTCCATGCTCCTTCGCCTGCAGGTCCACGAACACGCCGCCCGTCTTCACCTCGCCCCCGGTGGAGACGACCGTGACCTTCACAGGTATGGATTCGCCCTGCTTGAACGGTCCCGGGGGGTACTCTATGCTCACGTCGGCGCCACCACCGGTGATGGCGCTCGTCATCTTCTTCAGGAATCCCATTCCACCTCACCAACCATCAATATGTCATGTCCTTGATCATTTCAATCGTGTCCCGTCAATCGGGTGGCAACCAGATCTCCGTGAAGTTGGGACGGGAGACGTAGGGCACCTCGTCGATGTCGAAGATGGCCACCCTCTCCATGGCTCCACACTCCTTGCAGAGCAGGTAGGGTGCGTCGTCCCGGGCCTCGACGTCCACCTCTCCACCGCACTTCTTGCAGGCCATCAGCTTGGCCACGGCGGCGTAGTGCTCCTTCTCGATGTCCTTGGCAATGTCCTTTCCCGCGGGGGTTATCCTGTACGCCGACACGTATACGTGATGGGAGGTGGCCAACTTGAGCCGCTCCACAAGGCCCATCTCCCTGAGGTCCGCCACGTCGTCCTCGCCCTCCTTGCTGATATTGGCGAAGCGCCTGGTGCCCTTGTAGTCCACTATCATGGGCGCGGTGTCGTAACCCTCGAAGACCCCCATCCGGACCCCGCGGTTGATGAGGGAGTTCAACGGTATCTTCTTGATCCAGGTCTCCCGGTCCTCCCGGGTCCTAGCGGGTTCGCTGAACTTGTCGATGAGGATGAGGAGGCGCTTGCTGTCCGGGGTCATCTCGGTAACGTCCATCACCAACCACCTCCTCCGGCGGGAAGACCCATGCGCTCGCGGATGTGCCTGTCGTCGGCCTTGGAGATGAGGTCCGCGTCCAGCAGCTCCTTCTGGACCCATTCGGTGGTGAAGAAGGCGTCACCCTTCTTGTCGTCGGTGTTGGCGTGGATGTAGTAGAGGTGCCCCTCCTTGGCATCGAAGCCCATCGTCATGGTGTAGAAGATCTTGTCGTCATCCCTCTCCTGTTTATGGTACCAGGAGATCCTGTGGCCCACGAGCTCCACGTTGTGGAACGTGATCTGCTTGTCCGCCAGGTACGCCTTGATCTTCTCGGGTGTCGACCGTACGTCGATGGGTATGCGAAGATGCAGCACGTAGTCCTTGGCCAGCTTCTCCTTCTTCATCTTCGCGGAAGAGGCCTTGATCAGCCTGAAGAAGACCAATGCCAATATGAACCATAGGCTGAATCCGACTATGACCTGGAGGTAACCTCCGTAGAAGTTGTCCGTGCCCAGTATCTTGATGGGCTCGTCCCTGGCATAGTTCCACTCGTCCAGGCCCTTCATCACCAGGTCGGAGATCTTCATGCCGAGGGCGCCGGCCGAGATGGCTGACAGTATCTTCAACGCCGCCCCGCTGTACCGGGAGGACTTCGCGCTCGCGGCCAGCATCAGCTGGGCGTCGGCACCCTGCTGGACGTTGTCCGCCATCAGCTTGGACACCTCGCGCATCCGCTTCTCGGCCAGCGTGTTGAGCATGTCACGGAGGCCAGAGATCTCGTCGACGAGACCCCCGGACACGAGGGTCATGTCCTCTATCTTCTCTCGGATGACCACGATCTCCCGCTCGATGCCCAGCCGCTGGGCCAGGGCACGGTTCTCCATGTCCAGCCCATCGGAGTTCTGGTTCCATATCCGGCTTGCGTCCAGGGCGCTGGTCTGCATGAACTTCGCCAGTTCCTCGATGAGGACGATGTCCGAGCTGAGCTCGGAAAGCTCCTGCTGCATCTCCCCCAATGCCTCCTCCTGCTCGATGGAGAGGATGGCCATCCGGATGTCCTTGACCACGTCCCACATCTGCCGGAGGCGGGAGAAGAACACGGATTCGAACATCTGAAGGCTCTTGACGAAGGAATAGAAGTTGAGCACGTTTGAGAAGTGCTCCGGGCGGGAGGAAATGAAGATCATCCCGTTGGTCCCCAGTATCACCTTCTCGCTGGGCGGGAGGTCGAAGAATTCGTACGCGACGCCCACTATCTGATTGATCTCGTTCTCCTGGTCCTCCCTGTCATGGTAACCGCTGGCGGTGGACTTCACGGGGGTGAGGGCCGAGGTCATCGCCACGGTGAACTTCGGACGTATGGGCGTCTTGCCGTAGACCGACCGAAGGGCCCGGCGCTGGAACTGGGTCAGCAAGGCCTCTATCATTATCGACGTGTCCTCGACGAGGTCCGCCAACATGTAGCTGATGTCGTCCAGGGAGAAGCCCGACGTCTTGTCCTTCACCTGCTCCACGGTCAGGCCATAGTTGACGAAGCCGGACTTGTCCACGTGGGTGGCGATCTCCTCGACCTGCTCGACCTCCTCGGGGTACTCGATGGAGGCCTTGAACTTCACCCAGTTGTACAGGTCGAAGTCCTTCAGGAAGACCCTGGTGAACCTGGGCTCTATCTCGAACTTGGAGGTGTCCGGCTCCTCGTCGACGATCCCCGTCAGCAACGAGCTCTTGATCCCTTTGAGGCTGTCGATCGAGTCGTTGAACGTGGTGATGGCGTTCTGCCCGAAGGGCACCCACTCGGAGATGCTGAGCTTGAGGTCCTGGAAGAAGAGAACGTTCGTATGTACACTGTCACCTTTCAATTGTGTGGGAACTTCAACTCCCATGAGATATACCCCCCCCGAAGGCGGCCGCATTACAACGAGGATATCTGTATAAGTAATTTCGGTCAAGAACAGGGGGATCGACCAAGCATTCCCATCGTTCAGCACACATCCGTTCACGGACACCCAAAGGCCCCAATGGGCAACACTGATATAGAGCGGCCACGTTTCCCGTCATCCGAAGGTGGTCCCTTGGACGAACCTCCAAGCATCAATGTCATCATCCCCACCCTCAACGAGGCCGAGTCCATCGGCCAGACCATCGACCAGATCCCCAGGGGGGACCACATCACCGTCACCATCGTGGACAACTCCACCGATAACACCCGGAAGATCGCCGAGGAGAAGGGTGCGGAGATCATAGAGGAGCCCAGGAAGGGGTACGGTCGCGCGTACAAGACGGGCTTCGACGCCTGCGACAAGGACATCATCATCACCTTCGACGGCGACACCACCTACCCCGCCGAGATGACCCAGGAGCTGGCGGACATCCTCGTCCGGGACGAGCTGGACTTCATCAGCTGCGACCGCCTGACCAAGCTGAAGCCCGAGGCCATGACCCGGGGTCACCGCTTCGGCAACTGGATGCTGGTAAAGGCCATGAACGTCCTCTTCTCCATGAAGCTCAAGGACTCCCAGACGGGCATGTGGGTCTTCCGCCGGGAGATATGGCCAAAGTTGGAGGTCATCTCCGATGGCATGCCATTCTCGGAGGAGATCAAGATAGAGGCCTGGAAGAAGGGCTTCCGCTGCCGAGAGGTCCCCGTGGACTACCGGCCGCGCATCGGCGAGATCAAGCTCAACACCTGGGGCGACGGCCGGCGCAACATCATGTACCTGTTCAAGAAGCGCTGGGGCCACCCGACGCCGGACGACTAGGTCGGGGAGAACGATCATCAATCGATGATCCAAGTACAATCTCGTTTATCATTGATAAATTCACAGAGAAAACAATTGGGTGCCTGTAAGTAGGCTATATCATTTTATCACATGGCCCAGAGTGTACTGCACAGGAATAATGAATCCTACCATCAATCCTGGAACCTGCCGAATCCCCTGATTGTCAGCATCATTTTTCTGAGACCTGCCAACAATCCTTACCGTTGGACGTTCCGTCACCACGTTCCCAACCTCGTGGGAGGCTCACTTCTCGGCCATGAAGGGATACCGGTAGTCCTTAGGCGGGTCGAAGGTCTCCTTGATGGTCCGGGGGCTGCACCACTTGAGCAGGTTGATGGCGCTGCCGGCCTTATCGTTGGTCCCCGAGGCGCGGCCTCCGCCGAAGGGCTGCTGGCCGACGACGGCGCCCGTGGGCTTGTCGTTGATGTAGAAGTTGCCTGCCGTGTGGACGAGGGTGTTCTCAGCGGTGACGATGGCCTCCCTGTCCTGGGCGAATATGGACCCGGTCAGGGCGTACGGCGAGGAGGTGTCGCACAGCTTGAGGGTCTTGACGAAGTCCTTGTCCTCGTAGACGTAGAGGGAGAGGACGGGACCGAATATCTCCTCCACCATGGTCTTGAACCTGGGGTCGGTGGTCTCGATCACCGTGGGCTCGATGAAGTAACCCTTGGACTTGTCGTATCCTCCGCCGGTGATGAACTTGGCCTCCTTCTTGTGCTTCTTGGCGTAGTCGATGTACGATGTGATGTCGTCGAAGGCCGCCTCGTCGATGACGGCGTTCATGAAGTTGCGGAAGTCCTCCACGTCGCCCATCTTGATGCTCGCTATCTCTGCCACCAGCTTCTTCTTGAGGTCGGGCCAGAGGGACTGGGGGATGTACGCACGGCTTGCCGCAGAGCATTTCTGCCCCTGGTACTCGAAGGAGCCTCGGATGAGGGCGGTCACGGTGGCGTCGACGTCGGCGGTGTTGTGCACGAACACGAAGTCCTTGCCCCCCGTCTCGCCGACGATGCGGGGGTAGGTGTTGTAGTTCTCGATGTTCGAGTTGATGTCCCTCCACAGGTTCTGGAAGACGGCGGTGCTGCCGGTGAAGTGGAGGCCCGCGAACTCCCTGCGGTCGATGAGCTTCTCGGTCATCATCCGGCCCGAGCCCAGCATCAGGGTGATGACGCCGTCGGGCAGGCCCGCCTCGGCGAACAGCTCCCGGAGGAAGTGGGCGGAGTACACCGCGGACCGGGCGCACTTCCACAGGACCACGTTGCCCATCATGGCGGGGGCGGTCTGGAGGTTGCCAGCGATGGAGGTGAAGTTGAAGGGCGTCACGGCGTAGATGAAGCCCTCCAGGGGACGGTACTGGAGCCGGTTCCACATCCCGGGGGCGGAGTTGGGATGTTCGTCGTAGATGCGCTGCATGTAGAAGGGGTTGAACCGCCAGAAATCGATGAGCTCGGCGGCGGAGTCGATCTCGGCCTGGAACACGTTCTTGCTCTGCCCCAGCATGCTGGCCGCGTTCAGGGTGTCGCGCCAGGGGCCCGCCAGGAGGTCGGCCATCTTGAGGAAAATGGCGGCTCTGTGGTTCCAGGGCATCGTCGCCCATTCCTTCCGTGCCCTGAGGGCGGCCTTGACGGCCAGGTCCACGTGCTCGGGCTCCATGACGTGGTACCGGGCCAGCACGGTCTGGTGGTCGTGGGGGCTGCGGCACTCGCCCAGCTTGTCGGTCCGGTACTCCTTGCCGTCGATGACGATGGGGATCTCGATGGTCTGCGACCTCAGGTCGTGCAATTTCGCCTTGAGGGATGCGCGTTCGGGAGAGCCGGGAGCGTAGCTCCTGACTGGTTCGTTCCGGGGAATCGGTATGGTGAAGGTCTCGTTCATATCCAGTCCTCCGATCTTCGTCCAGGGTCTCAGGTCCGGTCGGACCGAGCGAGATGGATACCTAAGAGGAGCTATATCAATATTACCAGATGCGGCCTTGCCGGGCCAGATCCGGGCCTACGCCGAGGCTTCCCTGCCCCTTGCATCCAACCTCTCGGTGATGGGCCTCAGGTAGCCCCGCTGGTGGGCGAACCTCCCAACCTCCACGGCGAGGATCAGCACGCCCAGCCACTGGATGAGGGTCCAGCCAGCGGACCCGCCAAGGGCGGCGGGATGCTCGGTGGCGCCCATGATCGCGTGGCCCCCGATGACGTCCGACGAGGTCAGGACCACGGGCCGGGGGATGGGGTCGTTTGGGGTGTAGATGCGGAGGTCGGGGTCGCCGAAGTAGACGATGTTCTCCCAGTGGTCCCACCACCACTCCTGGGTCACGTACTTGGGCCCCACCTTCGACAGCGCCGCGTCGTAGGCCTCCCCCACGGTGCAGCCGCCGTAGCCGATGTCGCGGTAGAAGATCTCGGAGCCCAGCTGCACGTACCATGACGTGAGCCACGGGTCGATGATCTGGAACACGCACCCGTGGCGCACCAGGGACAGCTGCAAGAAGGTGTTGGAGATGGAGCACGAGCCTGCCACGAGGCCCATGGAGTGGACGTTCTCCAGGTCGGCGTCCAGGTCCCGGCCCCGCACGCCGTACGTCTGGGGCCCCTGGTTGATGTAGGCGATGACCACGCCGTCGTGGCGCTCGGGGAGCAGCCCGATGGGCGTGATGGGACCGATGCATGGGGTGGTGTCCACGCCGGTGTACTTGTCCAAGGTCACCACGTCGGGGTCGTCGGTGGCGCCGATCAGGTTCTGGGGGTACTCCTCGTAGGCCCTGTGGGGGTTCGCCTCGGAGTTCTTGTCCGAGGACCACCAGCCCAGGAAGCCGCTGCCGCCGTTGCTCCCGTGCATGGTCTCGTACCACATGATGACCCCGCGGTTGAGGTTCTCCACGGTGGCCTCGTAGCCCGCGGACTCGGCCTCGCCGTAGCCCGCCTGGCGGGAGTAGACCTCGAACTCGTCCTCGCAGATATCGGGTTGCGTGCCGTCGTCCCACGGGTGGTCGGAGGGGCTCACACCTGGCACGGTGCCGTCGGCGGCGACGTACTCGGCGCCCCAGTACTCAGAAGCGCGCTCGTTGAACTTGTACAGGAAGCAGGCCCACGTGAAGGCCACGGGGTTGTCCATCTGGACATCCCGCTCGGGCTCGGTCTCCCGCAGGGTTCCCAGGGTCCGGGTGGACCGCGAGCCCACGATGCGCTTGCCGTCGTGGGGGTCGATGGAGGGGTCCACTGCGGGGTTCGCGAACACCACCAGGGGATACAGGACGCTCCTGGCCACCCAAACGCTGGCATCCACGGGCGTCCCCCCGATGCGTCCAGGGGTGGAGGCTCCCACGAGAGACCGGTCCCACGCGGTCCCTATCTCGAACTGGCCCGCCACCGTCAGGAGGGACTCCATGCCCTCCCCGTCCAGGCCGAAGGAGGCGACGGCGTCCATGACCTGCGTCCCGGTGAGGTACATAGCCCCCACGGGGGCAGGCGACCTGCTCTGGTACGCCCGGAACCAGTACGCGTTGTGGAAGGCGTTCGAGCTGGAGAGCCGGGGGTCGCTCTCGGTGACCAGCACCGGGCAGCCGTGGTTGGCCGCGGCGTAGGCCGCCGGGGCGAAGTAACGACCGCCCCACTCCTCGCCCTGTGGGTTGTCGGGATTGCTGTCGGTGTACCAGTAGGACCAGGGGTTCAGGGTGGTGATGACCACGTCCTGGCGTCCCTCGCTGCCCCGCCTGCCCAGCCCTGCGATCAGCAGCACGAGGTCAGGGAGGTCGGTGTGCTCGACCACGTCGATGCGAGGCTGCCCGGTCCCCCTGTGTGCCTCCAGCTCCCGGGTCACAGCGGCGGAGTGGCCGGTGAGGTCGACCAGTTGCACGTCGGTGGTCCCCAGGGTGTCCAGGGCCTCGAGGGTGGCGGCCGGGACGCCGTCGGGGGTGGCGTAGAGCAGGGGCGCGTTCAGCTCCGAGGCGAGGACGGCGGCCTCGGTGGCGCCCACCAGGCCCTCCACCTCGGCCTCGGACATGGGCTCCTCCCATGAGTAATCCAGGTCGAAGCCCACCTCTCCCGTCCTGCCATCCAGTGCCACGACGGAGGCGGTGTACATCCCGCTGCCCATCTCTGGGATGCTCAGCTCCAGCCTTCCACCGGCATCCGTGACCAGGGCCGAGGCGATCTCCTGTCCCGATGGGCCCCGGATGAACAGGCCCAGGTCCCGGCCGGGCTGCCCCCACGAGAGGGTGAAGACGGCGTTCTTGGTCCCGGGTGCGGGGATGTCCTCGATGGGCACGTCCACGCCGCCGAAAAGGTCGTAGGTGATGGTGTACTGGGCAGGCTCGTAGACCCTTTGGGCCCAGTCCGGTCCCTCGGGAGTGGAACCATCGTTGACGCCCATGGTCGGGATGAACACGACGGCGACCCTCCACGGCCCCGGGGTGTAGACGAAGGAGTTGGCGGTGTCGATGGCGCCGGAGAAGGCGTTCCACTCGGTACTGAGGGCCACCATTATCTCGCCCGAGTACAGGTGAAGTCCCAGCTCCTTGCCTCGCTGGGTGAGGCCCGGGAAGGGACCCGGGGTGGTCCAGTCCATGACCGCCTTCACGTACCTGTACTCGTCGCCCACCTCGAAGTTGTGGGACTCCTCCACGTAGAAGGAGGGCTCGATGGAGCCGGTGAAGGTGCCATGGCCCGGCGTCACCGAAGGGACGGTGCCGGTGAGGTTCCCGCTCACGGTGTGGTCGACCGCCTCGACGGTGGGGTCCAGGACCGCCACGACGGCGGTGCGGGCCCACTCCCAGTTGGTGGTGGCGATGCGCGCGGCCGTGCCGGCGGCGGCCCCGCCCTCGATGGTCACCAGCTCCTCCGCGTTCCACTTGGACTGCAGGGCGGAGGCCTCGGAGCCGGGGACGCCGATGGTCATCAGGCTGGACAGCTGGCCCCCGCAGGCGGTCACGTAGTCCTCCATCAGGTAATCGATGCCCACCCCCGCATCGAGGGCTGTCAACTCGGGGCTCGGGGCGTCGAAGGGGGCCTGGTAGAAGAGCAGGGGCGAGGAGACGGCCATCCCGTCCTCCTCGGAATAGAAGGTGGCGGCTGGCACGGCTGCCAGGTAGGCCAGGTCGTCGGCCAGGTCGTTGGGGTCGAAGGCCACCATGGTCGCCTTGGAGACGGGAACGGTGGTGCGCTCGGCGACGCTGAAGAAGCCTCCGGGGTCCAGGGCGTCCGAGGCGCCGACGGCCCCGCTGGTGCCGGCCGCTGAGATGTAGGGTGCGATGATCATCAGGACCGCGACCAGGACTATGACCAGGTGCATCTTGGAGGACAGGCCGTCGTACCTTGCCCAAAGCTTACGTATCCTCTCTCTCACCATGGTCGGTTTCCCCGCTGCTCGATGGCGGGGGAATATCGCACGTCTGGCTACTAAAGCCTTTGCTTATGGGACAGGCCACGCGACCACTTTCACCTCACCCCCCTCTTTCGGTATATAAACGTGGGCTCCCATCCGTAGGACGCACGAAAAGTTGGGATTAAAATGGAAAGGACCCTACACTTCGGATACGAGCGAGACACCAAGAACAAGTACAGGTACCGCGAGGAGGGCGACGAACCCGTCATGGGCACCGTCTACGTCTCCAAGGACCTGTTCGACGACCGGCCCGACAGGCTGGAGGTCACCCTCAAGGCCGTCGGCTGATCAGTTGTCCCGGGTCCTGCGGAAGGGTTCAGCCCTGAAGGAGGATCTCGTCGTCGTAGATCTCCTCCAGCTGCCGGAGGCGGCCAGCCTCCTCGTTCCGGATGGACCGGAATATGGTCGCCACCTCCTCCGTCGGGGTCATGGCAGCCAGCTGGGTGAAGAAGGACACGACCCGCTCCTGGCGTTTCATCGCCACCGTGAGGACGTCCTGGAAGTCGGAATCCTCTCGCAGCTCCACTTCCTTGAGGTACCTGCTGATGCCCAGGTCCTTGACGCCGTCCTCGCGGGCCAGCTCCTGCGCGATAAGGTCGCAGGAGGCCCCCTCGACCGCCAGCAGGTCCTGGAGCTCGTCTATGCGCAACTTGATGTCGTCACGGAAGGCCCCGAAGACCCGTCCGATCTCGGGCCTCTTCATCAGGGGTGCGACCTGCACGTAGAAATCCAGCAGGTCGGTCTCCCGCTCTATTGCCATCATCAACGCGTTCTTGCACATCTCATCGAGTTCCATCGGGTTCACCTCGGGACCAAAGTGGGTGAAGGGCTAGGTCTCCCCTTCCGTCCTCATGCTTCAATATCCATCCCATGTACATAGGCTTTATCCCAATGGACGGAGGGTCAGGGCCTTGGGTCCACTTGAGTGGTGGTGTACCTGACCACTAGGTTAATACCCGATAAGGAACAATTTGGTATCGCATAGCAGGGGTGATGACAATGAGGATTCCTAGGGTCGCTATCGCCATATCGATCGTTCTGCTGCTACTCCCTTTCTCGTCACCGGTCTTGGCGGACGGCACGATCGTCATCGACCGGTTCAACGACGATGTCGCGGTGGCGACGTTGGACTTCAGTCACTCCCTCGTGAACTCCTCGCTATCCGTGGACATCCCGCCGGGCGTGGTCCTGACCAGCGCCGAGGTGACGGTGGAGGGCGTCGGGGTCAACGGGTCTCCCAGCTCCGTCCTGGACTTCGACAACGGCGTGCTAGGTACCAATGTCTGGGCCCACTGGAACGAGGGTCAGGGGCTCTATCCACCGACCGTCGACCCAAGGAACCATCGTTGGACCAAGATAACCGCCACCGATGTAAAATCTATCAAGTGGGTAGACAGTGTCCAATGGCTGACCCAGACCACCGGCCAGGGCCTCCCGCCCTACGAGTGGCCCCTGCAACTTTACAGGTTCGCTCCGGTCACCTCGGGAGCCACCTCCATCGAGGTGATGTGGAACGGTACCGGTGTGGCTCAGCTCAACGCAACGGCCTTTTACCAGGCCGACCTCTGGCTGTACGACCACTCCGATGATGTCTGGGACAGGGTGGCCAACTTCGCAAGCAACAGCGACGTCATCGTTTGGCTCAACTTCTCCTTCGACCTACCCTCCCCCTACCTTGCCACCGATGGCTCGATCGACGTGGCCGTGGCAGGTCCCCACTCGGACAACATGTTGCTCCAAGTACCGGGCGTCCTCCTCACCGACTACATCGGTGTGAAGGTCACGTCCGTCGGAGGGCTCCAGTACCCGGCCGACATCGCCCTTTCTATAGATGATGTCGAGATGGCGACCATCAATGGGAACGTCACCGACCCGGTGACCATCGGAGCAGGGAGCGGCCTGCTATCCAACCTCCAGACCGTCCTGGACGCCTACCAGGTGACCCCGGACAACGTGACCCTGGTGTTCGACTTCTCAGTGGGCCAGGCCACCGCGGGGATGCTCTCCGTGAGGGACCTGGTCATCGAGTATACACCCCTGACGAATACCGCTCCTGAATATACGGGACCGACCTCCGTGGTCGTCGACGAGGATTCGGGATGGACGTCGGTGATGAACCTCGACACGGCCTTCGAGGACGACTTCAACGCTGGGGAGCTCCTCTTCGACATCCCCATCATCGACTGGCCTGGTGATCCCCTTGCGCTCTTCCGGATCGGAACGGACGATGGGGGCAACCAGACCTTGGACGTCATACCGGAGAACGATTTCTTCGGAGTCCTGCCAGTGACCGTCGAGGTCAAGGCCACGGACCTGTTCGGGCTCGAGGCCCTCGCGCAACTGGACATGACCGTCCTCCAGATAGGGGACCCCCCGCATCTCCAGCAGGTCGGGTCCATCGAGGCCCACGAGAGGGCTACCACCACGTTCACCGTGAACGTCATCGACGTGGACCTCCCCGACGACGAGTTCACCTTCTCGGACGATACCGACCTGCTCGACATCGACCCCGTCACCGGGGAGATATCGTGGACCCCCTCCCCGGACCAGATAGGCACCCACACTTTCCGGGTCATCGTCACTGACCGGTTCGGATACACCGATTGGGTTCTGGTGACGATAGTGGTCGAGAACTCCAACGACCCGCCCGTCATCACCTCCAACGAGAACCTGAAGGCGAAGCAGGACGAGGAGGCGACGTATCTCATCCTGACGGATGACCCTGACGTAGCCTACGGGGATGTCCTGTCCTACTTCACGTTCGCGGACGTGATCGACATCGACGTGGACCCCTCGACGGGCTGGATGACCTTCACTCCCACAAATGCCCAGGTCCCATCCTTCGACATCACCATAAGGGTCGAGGACCTCATCGGTGAGAAGGACGAGCTTGTCCTCCACGTGACGGTGGAGAACGTGAACGACCCGCCCGTGTTCCAAGAGGTCGGGGAGCTGACCTTCGATCAGGGTGAGCATGTGATGTGGACACTGGAGGTGGAAGACCCTGACATGGACCTGGGACCGCCCCTCACGGATGTGCTCACCTACAGCAGCGTCGGGGCAGACCTCTTCTCACCTGATGGCCGCAGCATCGTGTTCCAGGCAGGCCAGGAGGATGTCGGGACCCATGAGGTCATTTACACCGTCACCGACAGTGGCGGCCTCTCCGACGTGATCACAATAACCTGGGTCATCAGGGACGTGAACGATGCCCCAGTGATCGTGAACCAGCTGCCAGATGTCCTGAACGAGGATGAGGAGTTCAACCTCACGATGTCGGCCATCGACGCCGACGGGAACAAGGTGACCTGGGCGGACGACACGGACATGTTCGATATCGACCCGGACACCGGCGTGATCGACTTCACCCCGGCCCAGAAGGATGTCGGGACCCATCAGGTCACCCTGACGGCCTCGGACGGTTGGGGTGGCAAGGGGACCGCCACGTTCAACTTCGAGGTCCGGAACGTCAACGATGGACCAACCATAGGCACCGTGCTGCCCTCCTCGGGCTCGACGTTCGATGAGGGGGACACGATCGAGCTCACGGCCCAGGCGACGGACGAGGACGGTGACCAGCTGACCTACGTCTGGACCTGGAACGGTAAGGAGCTGGGCAGGGGAGTCGTGGTGGAGACCGACGATCTGCCCGCCGGCACGAGCAAGGTCGTGCTCACCGTCACCGACGGCAACGGGGGTTTGGCCACCTACGAGTTCGAGGTGGAGGTCCAGAGCATATCCGGGGGCCTTCTGCTCCCCATCGCCATCGCGGCCATCCTGGCGGTCATCGTCGTCGTCTTCCTGCTGGCTCGGAACAGGGGCATGGTTAGGAAAGGGTCGGTCGAGGAGAC
Source organism: uncultured Thermoplasmata archaeon (assembly GCA_965369625.1). Classification (GTDB taxonomy): domain Archaea; phylum Thermoplasmatota; class DTKX01; order DTKX01. The sequence goes on from CBDUQW010000005.1 coordinate 16,142, forward strand.
CGCCAAGGATGTGTCAGAGGAGGGGTCCGCGCCATCGTCCGACGCTGAGGTCGTGCTCGACTATGACACCGAGAGCGTGACCGTGGTCGACGCCGTGCCCGTCGAGGACATCGAGCTGGACTTCGGAGACGGGCCCTTAGAGGACGTGACCGAGGTGCCCCCCGCACTCGAGGAGGCTCCGATCTTTCACCTGGAGGAGACCGACGAGTACAGGCCGGACCGGAAGGATGGAGAGGGAACCCTGCCAGAAGATGATAGGGCCGATGAACCCGACAGTTGACCGGACCGACGTTCAGGGAACGGATCCGTCCTGCCGGGCACAACGAATCTACTGGTCCCATCCTCAGGGGGCTTTGGAGGTTCACCCTGGTGAAGAGATGTGTGAAGGGTTTAATTAGTACATCTCTATAGGTGTGATGTCATCCGTGGGGTGTCATCATGAGAAAGGCCAGATTGGTAATTTCGTTCGTGTTGGTCCTGCTCCTCGTCCCTACCTTCTCGCCCGAGGCTGGAGCAGCCACCCAGGTCATCGACAGGTTCGAGGGCGATGTCACTGGGGCGACCCTTGACTTCTCCATGTCCCTTGGGAACAGCAGTTTGAGCATCGAGATCCCGCCGGGAGCGGCCATCGAGAGCGCCGAACTTACGGTGGCCGGCGTCCAGGGACAGGCGGTAGAGAGCTCCACCCTCAACTTCACCACCGGGAATGTGGGCAAGGACCTCTGGGCTTTCTACAACGAGGGGCGTGCCATCTATCCCCCCAAGGTAGTACCTGGCAATCACCGATGGATGCCCGCCATTAACAAGGAGATAACTCGCATCAATACCTCGGACGACACCTACTGGAAGACCGACACGCAAGACCCCCAAGCAGGTAGGCCTCCCGGGGGCGCGTACCCGATCCAGCTGTACAGTTTCCTGCCTCAATACCTGGGTGCCGACAACATCACCGTCAGGTGGGAGGGCTTGGGGACCTGTGCCTTCAACAAGACCAACAATTACCACGCGGAGATGTGGCTGTACAACCATACCGACAGGGTGTGGATCATGGTCGAGGAGTACTCCAACAACAACGTCAACCTGACGGACGAATGGCTCAACTACACCTTCGACATTCCCTCGCCCTTCGTGGCTGGCAACGGTAGCGTTGACGTGGCCATCGTCGGGACCCACTCGGAGTGGGCAGGTCCCATGCTTCCCGCCTACGACGAGGGGCACCTGTGGACCGACTACATCGAGCTGGATGTCTCGTCAAAGGGTGGTATCCAGTACCCAAGCGACATCAGCCTCTACGTCGAGGACATCGAGGTGGCGGTGCTCACTGGTGAGATCGTCGACCCCATAACGATCGGCGATGCGCAGGACCTGGCCGGAAACCTACAGGCCGCTCTCGATACATTCAAGGTAACGCCGGACAACGTAAGCCTGCCCCTTACCTTCTTCGTTGGAGGTCCCACGGCAGGATGGCTACATGTTAGCGGTCTCAGGATAGAGTACGAGCCCGTGGTGAATGCGGTCCCCACCTACGAAGGTCCGGAAACCGTCAACATCGACGAGGATGGTGGCTGGAGCGTGATCATGGACCTGGACGCCATCTTCTTCGACGATTTCAACATGGGTGAGCTGTCCTTCTCATCGATAGGGCTCGTCGATCCCCCCTTCGCCTTGCCCCCTTACCCCGTGGAGTTCAGGACCGGATACAACGCCGAGGGCAACGTCACCTTGGAGGTGTATCCCGATCCCGACTTCTTCATCCTCGACCCCCTCGAGGTTGCTGTCACTGCCACGGACCTCTTCAATTCCTCGACCTCGGCATCTTTCGACCTTCTGGTGGACCAGAAATCGGACAGGCCGGTCCTCACTGCCGAGCCCAACCTCGAGGCCTTCGAGCGGACGCGGTTCACCCACACAGTGGGGGTCACGGACGCGGACCTTCCCGATGACGAGCTGAGCTTCTCGGACGACTCCGAGCTGGTTGACATCGACCCTGCCACAGGCGAGATCGACTGGACTCCGGGTTCGGACCAGATCGGGGCCCACACCTTCCAGGTCACGGTGACCGACCGCTTCGGCCTCACCGACAGGATCCAGATCACCATCACGGTCCAGAACTCCAACGACCCACCCGTGATCTCACCTGAACCGGAGATTGACGCCAAACAGGGCGTGGTGGCGACCTACATGATTCAGGCAGAGGACCCGGACATCCCCTTTGGGGACGTCCTCAGGTACTCCGCCTTCGCCGATGCCATCCAGCTCTCGGTGGACCAGGTGACCGGACGCATGACCTTCACCCCCACCAACGACCACGTGCCCTACTTCAACGTGACCATCAGGGTCCAGGACCTGCTGGGCAGGTCGGACGAGACGGTGCTCCATGTCAACGTGGAGAACGTCAACGACGCCCCGGTCTTCCTTATCGACGGGACCACTTGGACCCACGAGCAGAACCAGGGGATCCTCCTCGACCTTGCCGTAGAGGACCCTGACCTGCTCATCCCCGTGGGGGAGACCCTGACGTTCACTGCGGTGGGACCGGATGCCTTCAAGCCGGACGAGGATGGCACCATCGCCCTCGACCCCGACCAATCCCTGGTGGGCGAGCACGAGGTGACCTACACCGTCACCGATGGGGGCGGCCTCACCGATGTCATCGTCATAACCTGGGTGATAACAGATGTCAACGACAAGCCCCTCATCGACACCGACCCGCCCTCCTCGGTGAACGAGGACGAGCCCTTCGAGCTGACCATGGAGGCCACCGACGCCGACGGCGACACCATCACCTGGACCGACGACACCGACGTGTTCGACATCGACCCGGTCACTGGGACCATCAGCTTCACCCCCACCCAGGAGGACGTGGGCGTGCACCGGATATCCATCACCGCTGACGACGGAAGGGGCTACACGGCAGTTCTGACCTTCGACCTCGAGGTGGTCAACGTCAACGACGACCCCGTCATCGTCGTGATGTCGAAGCCGGACGGTGAACCCTACGTCGAGGGGGACGCGGTGGAGATCGCCGGGACGGCGACCGACGAGGACGGTGACCAGCTGACCTACGTATGGACGATGGACGGGAAGGAGCTGGGCAGGGGACCCGTGCTGAATACCAATGACCTGCCCGTCGGCAAGAGCAGGATAGTCCTCACCGTCACCGATGGCAACGGCGGCTCAGCGACCCACGAGATCGAGGTGGAGGTCCAGAGCTCCCTTGGCACCAGCCTGCTGCTCCCCATAGCCATCGTCATCATCATCGTGGTCGTGGTGGCCATCGCCCTGGTGGCCAGGGGCCGTTCGTCAAAGGAGGGGCCTGCTCAGGATGGACCGCCGGATGGGACCGTCGAGGAGACCACCGCTGGCTCCCAGGAGGAGGTGGTCGAGTACGATACCGATTCTGTCACCGTCATGGAGGACACCCCCGGCGCGGAGACCTCGATGGACCTCGGCGAGGGTCCCCTCGTGGACGTGACCGAGGCCGCCCCCGAACCCGAGGAGGCTCCCATCTACAATCTCGAGGAGGCCGGGGAGTACCGCCCTCAAGAGGGTAACGGTGGCGAGCCCGAGGAGTGACCCGGGGAGTGGCCCTGGGACCGATCGCCCGTCGACCTAGTCCTCGTTGGCCAGCCAGATGGCGTAGCTGCCGCCGATGAGCACCGCCATCTCCAGACCCTCGGGGGTGAAGCGGGACATGACCTCCAGGTAGGTGTGGTACTCCCAACAGCCCGACCCCCAGAAGTTGACGGTCTCGACCCCCGATAGGGCGAAGGGCGTGGAATCGCTGCCCACCTCGCCTGGGTGCTCCATCCATGATACGCTGTAGTTGAACCGCTGCTCCAGGTCGGGGCGGTCCTCGTAGATGGTCTCGATGATGGTCCCGATTACGTCGAAGCGGTCCTTGCTGTCGGGGGTGACCCATCCTCTGTTCCCCCGCTGCAGGTTCACGTGGGGCATGTCGAAGTTGAGCATGGCCACGCAGCTTCTGTTGATCTCCTCCTGGTGGGCCTCCACGTAGGCGAAGGAACCGTAGAGGCCGTCCTCCTCCCCGCCGAAGGTCATGAGCCGGATGGTGCGCTCCACCTTGGCCTCTGCCAGCTGGTGGGCAAGCTCCACCACCGTCGTGGTGCCCGAACCGTTGTCGATGACACCCTTGCTCACGTACACGGAATCGTGATGGGCCCCGATGACCACGAACTCGTCGGTGTCGCCGGTGCCAGGCACCTCGCCCACGACCACGTGGACGGTCCGCATGCCGATGTCACAGTCGACGTGCACCCGGAGCTTGGCGTTCTGGGCGGCCAGGATGGTGTCGCCCGCGTCCTTGGAGACCATTATGAAGGGGATGTTGGGATAGTCGGGGTCCGGCCATCCATCCGGCTGGCGATTCCCCTTGGAGATGGGCACGTAACCTATCCGCTCGTGGATGTCAACGTTGTGCAGGACCAGGCCCGTGACCCCGGCATCATGGGCCACGTCGAAGATCTGGCGGTTGCTCACCCCCGCTGTCGGGAGGACCGCCACCATCCCTCGGGCGGGGGCGTAGTGGCCCTCCTCGGTCCCGTTCTCGTCGATGCCCACGTAGTCCATGTCGTTGAGGAACGCGGTGGGACCGGAGCCCTGGTCCCGGGAACCGGAGTAGCCCTGGACCACGAAGTCGACCTTGTGCTCGAAGGTTATGGGGTCACGGTTGGGGTGGGGGACCATCCCCAGGGGCCCGTTGGTGTAGTAGACCAGCTGCAGGGAGGCGCCCTTCACCTCGTACTCCAGCTCCGGGTACTCCTCGATGTGCACGTTCTCGAGACCAGCGGCGATGAACTCGCTGGCGATGTACTCCGCCGCCTCCTTCTCGTAGATCGTCCCGGTGTGACGAGTGGGCCAGGAGGCGAGCTGGGTCTCCACGGCCGTCACCCGCTCGATGTCGAACCCGATGTACTCCAGGTCCCCGTAGGTGGCGGTGTTCCAGCTCATCACACCGAAGGCTATGACGGACACCAGCACGAGGACGGCCACGATCACCACGGCCATGTTGCGGGTGCTGGACCTCGCCCAGCCCAGGACCTTGCCCGGTCTCCATCCCTTCACGCTATCGACAAGTCGCACGACCATTGAAAACGTTCGCCTGGCACATATAGATTTGCCCGTTGGCCACCCGGACCCCCCGTCATCGGGTCCTCTCCCTGGACCGACCCAAGGATCTGCACACCGCCAGGTCCCCCAAACCGCAAACTTATTACCGATGGCCAACCTTGAAGCCATCCGCGACCCTTGGTAGGGTCCCGTGTGAGGAAGGAGGACACGGCCGGATGGGCGAAGCCAATGGACGTCGACTCGTGAGGCTGTTCCCCACCTTCCCGGTGGTGATAGCTGTCGTCGGGGAGGGGGACGGATCCAACCCCATCACCCTTGCCATGGTGCACGTGTTCTCCTTCGAGCCCCCGATGGTGGGCATCGGAATAAATCCTGGCAGGCACTCCCACGACCTGCTCAAGGAGCTGCCCGAGTTCGTGGTCGCGTTCCCCGGTCACACCCAGGCCACCGAGACCCTCGCCGCCGGCACCCACTCGGGCCGTGACGGCAAGAAGTGGCAGCACGTGGGGCTGACCCCCATCCCCTCCCAGGAGGTCCGGCCGCCCTCCATAAGGGAGTGCCCCGTCAACCTGGAGTGCCGGGTGGTCGAGGAGCTGGTCACGGGGGACCACACCTGGTTCGTCGGAGAGATCGTTGCCCACACCGTGGACCCAGGCTACACCCCGGACGACGCCATGACCTATTGGGGCGGCAAGTTTAGAAAGCCGGGCGATGTTGTCATGCTCCGAAGGTGAGGACATGGACGTGGTCGAGGCGATACGTGACCGTCGCAGCATACGCAAGTGGAGCGACAGACCGCTGGAGCGGGAGACCCTGGAGGACCTCCTGGACTCGGCCAGGCTGGCCCCGTCGGGCCACAACGGGCAGCGGTGGGAGATCATCGCAGTGACCGAGAGGAACAGGCTGCGCGAGCTCGTCCCCATGTGCAACAACCAGGGCCACGTGGGGGAGGCCGGCGCCTTCCTGTTCGTCATCTCCGACCCCGACGCCAAGTGGATCCACATCGACCCCGCCATCGCCCTGGACCATATCACCCTCCGGGCCCGCGAGATGGGACTGGGCACCTGCTGGATCGGTTCCTTCAACGAGCGTAGGGTGAGGACGTTCCTGGCCATCCCCGACGACAGGATCGCCGTCATCGGCATGACGGTTGGATACCCGGGGGAGGAGCCGGAGCCCAGGTCGAGACGGGAGCTGGACCAGCTCGTCCACTGGGAGATCTACTGAGCCGGGACCCTATCCCAGTAGAAGGTCGCGGAGCTCGAGGAAACTGCTGACCTCGTAGTCCGGCTCGGGCCACCCCTCGGGGAGTGGTTTCCCGTGGTGGTTCGCCCACACGAACCGGATGTCAGCGTTCATTGCCCCCTGGTGGTCGTGCTCGAGGGAGTTGCCGATCATGAGGGCCTCCTCCGGGGCGACCCGCAACCCCTCCAGGGCCACGTCGAAGATGCGGGGGTCGGGCTTTGAGATGCCCAGCTGCCCCGATACGAGGATGACCTCCATCACCCTGGAGAGCTTGACCCTGTTGATCTTCCGCCACTGGGGGTCGGTGGGTCCGTTGGTGATGAGGCCCAGGGGGTAGTGCCCGTCCAGCTCGGTCAGGACCTCACATGTGTTGGGGAAGGTCCTGAGCATCTGGTCGTAGATGTGCTGGAACAGGACGCACAGGTCCAGGAAGTCGTCGTCCACGGGGAGGCCCACGATCTCGAAGGCCCGCGAGAACCTGTAGGCGCGGAACTCCTCGAGGTTCACGTGACCCTCCAGGTGCAGCGTGTAGAAGTCCTCGAAGAGGGTCATGTACACCCGGTGGAGCTCCTCCAGGTCGACCCCGTGCTCCTCGGTGACGTCCTTGAAGGTCATCTCGAAGGCATCGTCCGCCGTTCCCTGGAAGTCGGTGATGGTGTCGTCCAGGTCGAATATCAGGGCCCTGACGTTCGGGATGGGCATCGGTTGCGGGCAACGCGGCCCACGTATTTGAGGCCACCGGCACGATCCTGGTGCCCCGTTCTGTCTTGCCCACCGAATATGCAGGGGGAAAACCTCTTATACGACCCAGGCATTCGCTTGTGTAGATGGCTAGCACAACCGACGGTGAGCCAGTGGACGAGGACCCCGAGCTTCTCGAGATTCGGCGGCGCAAGCTACAGGAGATGATGACCTCCATGTCAGACAATGGCACCGATAACTCTGATTGGCCCTCGACCCCCATCGAGGTGACCGATGACAACATCGAGGAGATTACCGCGAAGTACTCCAACCTGGTGGTGGACTGCTGGGCCGAGTGGTGTGGACCCTGCCGCATGCTGAGCCCCACCCTCGAGGAGCTGGCAGGCGACCTCCAGGGCAAGGTGGCCTTCGGCAAGCTCAACACCGACCTCAATAGGAGGATACCGCGCCAGTACGGCATAATGAGCATCCCGACCATCCTGTTCTACAAGGAGGGCGAGGTGGTCGGCAAGACCGTGGGCGCCCTTCCCAAGGAGCACATCCTCGAGGCCATAGAGCAGGCCTTCGGGGACGTCAGCTAGGGAAGGACCCAAGGTCCGAACCCCCAGGTCGTACCCGCTGGTGCTGGGCCGGCGGGCCCTCTTTTCTCTATTCCCGACAACTCAGCGTACGCGCTGTGCATAACGCCTATATGCCCGTCGCGCCATTACGCCGCACCTGGGTGATGCGCGCATGAAGTACGACTTCCTCGACGAGCTAGGAATCCAAGAGGTCAACCCCGGCGCTGGCTGGGGACCCGACAGCTGGATCGACGACCCCGATGCCCGGACCATCAAGTCCGTCTCGCCCATCGACGGGGAGACCATCGCTAGGGTAAGAATGGTCAGCGCCAAGGACCTGGACACCGTCCTGACGAAGGCCCAGGAGGCCTTCGAGACCTGGAGGACGATGCCCGCTCCCCGGAGGGGCGAGGTCGTCCGCATCCTGGGCGAGGAGCTGCGGAAGAAGAAGGACCCCCTCGGGAAGCTGGTCACCCTGGAGATGGGCAAGATCGTCCAGGAGGGCTGGGGCGAGGTCCAGGAGATGATCGACATATGCGACTTCGCCGTGGGCCTGTCCCGCCAGCTGTACGGCAAGTCGATGCACTCCGAACGCCCCTCCCACAGGATGTACGAGCAGTGGCATCCCCTGGGCATCGTGGGCGTCATCTCCGCCTTCAACTTCCCCGTCGCGGTGTGGTCTTGGAACGCCGCCATCGCCGCGGTCTGCGGCGACACCACGGTGTGGAAGCCCTCGTCGGACGTGCCCCTGTGCGGAGTGGCCATCCAGCACATCGTCAACGACGTCATGGCCAAGTTCGACCTTGAGGGCATCTTCTCCTACGTCGTCGGCCCCGGCAGGGAGGTGGGGGAGAACCTCATCGCCGACCCCAGGGTCAGGCTCGTCTCCGCCACCGGCTCGACCCCGATGGGCCAGCGGGTGGCCGAGGTGGTATCCACCCGGCTGGGCCGCACCATCCTCGAACTGGGCGGCAACAACGCGGTCCTCATCGACGAGACGGCCGACCTGGAGTTGGCGGTACGCGCCGTGCTGTTCGGCGCCGTCGGCACCGCGGGCCAGCGGTGCACCACCACCCGCCGGGTCATCATCGACAAGAGGGTATCGGACGAGTTCGTCGAGACGCTGGTCAAGGCCTACAGGACCGTCCCCATCGGCGACCCCCTCGACGAGGCCAACCTCATGGGGCCCCTGGTGCACCGCGGTGCCATCCAGGACATGGCCAACGCCCTGGAGAAGGTCCGTGAGCAGGGCGGCCAGGTGGTGTACGGGGGAGAGCCCATCGAGGGGCCCGGGTGGTACGTCGACCCCTGCATCGTCCGCATCCGCGGCGACGCGCCCATCGTGCGGGAGGAGACCTTCGCGCCCATCCTGTACATCATCGACGTGGACTCGGTCGACGAGGCCGTCGAGGTCAACAACATGGTGCCCCAGGGCCTGTCCAGCGCCATGTTCACCACCAACCTCCTGAACGCGGAGCAGTGGCTGTCCCACATCGGGTCCGACTGCGGCATCGCCAACGTCAACATCGGCACCTCGGGCGCCGAGATCGGCGGGGCCTTCGGGGGAGAGAAGGACACCGGCGGCGGTCGCGAGTCGGGCTCGGACTCATGGAAGCAGTACATGAGGCGTCAGACCTGCACCGTGAACTGGGGCAAGGAGCTCCCCCTGGCCCAGGGCATCAGGTTCGGCGAGGACTGAGCTGGGCAACGTTTATCAAGGGCCATCCGCATCCCGCCGGACAAGGGCCCGTAGATCAGCCTGGTAGATCGTCCGCTTTGCAAGCGGGAGGCCTCGGGTTCGAATCCCGACGGGTCCACCTCTCCACCTGCACAACAGTCTATCGAACCACTTCGGTCAAGTATCTGCATTTCGGGATGAGGCTGAGGACATTCCCGTGCCGGGATTCCAGGGGGGACGCATCATCCACCCCGGAGCATCTTGATTAGGTCCTCCTTCGGGACGGAGTTCCATATGCAGACACTGGAGAGGATGTCATTGAGGGTACCCCGGGCTATCTCGTCATGGTCGGGGACGGTGATGTTGTGTACACCCGCTGGTGTGATCTTCCGTAGTCGCACATGGCTGCCCCGCTGCCTGACGACCTCGTAGCCCATTCCGGTCATCATCTTGATGAGTTCCCGGCCGCTCACGACCGGCAACCTAGGCAATCGCCGCGACCTCCATCTCCGAGATGGACAGTATCCTTATCTCCTCGCCGCGTCTCAGCTCGTCCTCGTAATGGAGGGCGACGGCTTCGTTGATGTTCCCCATCAGTTCATCGAGGCTCTCTCCCTGGGTGAATATGTCGACACCGATCCCCTTTGCACACCAGGACCGCTCATCCTTGTAGACCTCGAACTTCACCAGCATTCAATCGCCATCGTTAACATGTTCGCACCAATATATAAGGGTTGACGCGAAGGAGGACCAAGGACTGGTCGGTTATCCATTGGAGCATTTCAACAGGTTCCGTACGATACAGCGGACGAATCCCGACGGGTCCACCTCTACTCTTCGTTCACAGTGGCGTTGGTTCCCCTGTTCAGATGGTCAGACGGGGGCACCCTCGGTAAGTGACCCCCCTCCCCCTCCCCAAATGTTTTTATGAGGGGGAAATATTTATATAATATTTACCCTATTAGGAAACTATGCTCGACAGGAAGAGGGTCGCCAGATACCTCCAGGACTTCCAGGAATGGCCCCTCCCGGACGCCGTGGAGAGGGAGCTCCGGCTGCCATCCACGAAGAAGATACTGTCGATCTACGGACCGAGGAGATGTGGCAAGAGCTTCTACATCTTCCAGCTCATCCGCGAGGCGATCGCTGCAGGGGCGAGGAAGGAAAGCCTGCTCTACCTGAACTTCGAGGACACGCGCCTCTCAGACCTGGAGTTTGGGGACCTGGAGGAGGTCCTGATGCTCCACTACGAGCTCCATCCCGGTGCCTCCGATGGGGAGATCCAGGTGTTCCTGGACGAGCCGCAGAGCATGCCGGACTGGGAGAGGGCCGTCCGGAGCCTCCATGACAAGGGTGGTCTCCGCCTCTTCGTCACGGGCTCCTCGGCGAAATTGCTCAGTCGCGAGATCGCCACCACGCTCCGCGGCAGGACGCTGCCATTCCTGCTGCTGCCGTACTCGTTCAGGGAGTTCCTGATAGCCCGCGGGGTCCGATCTGGGGGTGTCGTCCCGAGCACCGCCGAGGAGGCCAGGACCAAGGCCGCGCTCTCAGAGTACATCCGCATCGGCGGATTCCCCGAGGTGGTCGAAGAGCCGGACGACGGCATCCGAATGAGGACGCTGGCCGATTACTACAGGCTTATCATATACCGGGACGTCGTCGAGCGGTACGGCATCGAGAACCTGACGTTCATCAAGTTCCTGCTGGGGCAGCTCTTCTCGGGTTTCGCCAGGAAGATGAGTGCCAACAAGATATTCAACACCGCGAAGTCGCGTGGCTTCGCCGTCAGCAAGAAGACCGCCTACGAGTACATCGGTTACGTCGAGGACGCGCTGGCGATATTCCTCCTGCGCAGGTGGGCCGCATCCCCGAGGACCAGGGAGACATCCCTCCCCAAGGTGTACATCGCCGACAACGGCTTCGCCCGGCTGTTCCCGACCGGGTCGGAAGATACCGGGCACCTGATGGAGAACGCGGTCTTCCTGGAGCTGAGGAGGATGCAGGACGCCGACCCGCTCCTCGAGGTGTACTACTGGAAGGACAGGCCCGGGAAGACCGAGGTGGACTTCGCCCTCAGAAAGGGCGGCAGGTTCGTCAGGCTCATCCAGGTGTGCCACTCGCTGGTGGAGCCGGCGACGGTCGAGAGGGAGCAACGCGCGCTCCTCGCCGCCAGCAGGGAGCTGGGATGCCGGAGGTTGACCATCCTGAACTGGGACCTGGACGAGACCCGGAAGGTCGAGGGTCACGAGATCGAGCTGGTCCCGCTGTGGAGATGGCTTCAGTTCGGGGGGATCTGACTCGGGAGGACGGCCCGTGAGGCAGCGGAGGGGAAGCGACGTTCCATCACCACTTGGACCTCCCACTGTATGGGGGTGAAGGACGGTGGCCAATACGTGTAGTTGGCCGATGTGAACGGATCCCGGCGGGTCCACCTCCCCACGATCGAGCGTCGAGAGAACGAGATCCCATCTGTCCCGAACATGGCCAGAGCGGCCGTTGACAGATTGTGTGATGTTTTAATGAAAAATCCATCCTGTGCGGATTTCTACAACATTTTCTAGATTAGAGTGTAATTTCTTCACTCTTCCATGACAATGTCTAAAGAAACTTTAATATATGCTCTGCCCTATACCTTGCTAAGATAGGAAGCGGGTGGGAGCGCTTGAGAGATATCGACGAGACGGACCAGAAGATCCTCAGGATTCTCCTAGAGGACGCTTCCGTCAGTCAGGAGACGATAGCCAACCAGATAGGGACCTCGGTGGGCACCGTCTCCAACCGCATCAAGCGGATGAGGGAGGAGGGCATCATCATCCGGTTCGTCCCCGCCCTGGACACCAGGGCCCTGGGCTACGACATCGTCGCCCTGGTGGACATCCGCATCGCGGGTGGGCACATGGAGGAGGTGCAGCAGGCGTTCTGCGAGCACCCCAACGTCTGCTCGATCTACGACATCACCGGCGAGTACGACACGATGTTCGTGGCCAAGTTCTGCTCCACGAAGGAGCTCAACAGGTTCGTCAAGGAACTGGCCGAGCACGAGCACGTCCAGAGGACATCGTCCAAGCTGGTGCTCAACATCATCAAGGAGAGCCTTTCACCCAGGCTCTGAGGGCCAGAGGACAGTGAGGGAGGGATGAGGAATGACCACGGGGGACAAGAGGAACTTCAGCCTGTTCACCGGATGCCTGATACCCAGCAGGTTCCCGTTCATCGAGATGTCCAGCCGCAAGGTCCTGGAGGGCCTGGGGATAACGCTCTACGAGATCGAGGGCGCCAGCTGCTGCCCCAACCAGATGGCCATCCAGGCCTCGGACAAGGACCTGTGGTACACCCTGGCCGCCCGCAACCTGGCCCTGGCGGAGGCCAACGACGTGGACATCTTGAACCTCTGCAACGGATGCTACGACACCCTCAAGTCCGTCAACTCCAAGCTGAAGGCCGACCAGCAGCTGAGGGAGAGGGTCAACGGCCGCCTGGATGACCTGGGCCTGGAGTTCCATGGCACCATCGACGTAAAGCACATCGTCCAGGTGCTCCACGACGACGTGGGCATCAACACCATCGACAAGGTCTGCGAGATCCACCTGGACCAGTTCAGGTTCGCGCCCTTCGTGGGTTGCCACGTGAAGCGACCCATGGACCACATGGGCTTCGACGACCCCGAGGAGCCCTTCTACCTGCGCGACCTCATCAAGGCAACGGGGGCCAAGGTCACCACCTACGCCGAGATGGACACCTGCTGTGGAGGCGGCTTCTCCATCGGCCGCAAGGACGACGTCGTCCCCGCGGCCCGCCGGGTGCTCCACTCGGCGAAGGGCGCGGAGGGCGACGGCATCGTGGTCAACTGCCCCTACTGCTTCTCCCAGCTCGCCATCGGCGAGCGGAAGGCCAACGACCTCTACTTCGAGAACATCGGGGTCCCCATCATCTACCTCACCGAGCTCATCGGCCTGGCCATGGGCCTCGACCCCGTCGAGCTGGGGATGCACCTCCACTACGGGGTGAGCGTCGGTGGCGAGAAGGAACTGGTGGAGCGCATCCGCGGCGAGCCCGTTGACGACAGCGCCCTCACCGACGAGGTCACCAGGAAGCAGCTGGAGACGTGCAAGCGGTGCCTCGCCTGCGTCGACGACTGCCCGGCCGCCATGACGGTGCCCCAGTACGACCCCGAGGAGGTCCTCGACCTCATACTGGCCGGGGACATGGACGCGGCCATCGCCCGGGCGGACATGTGGTACTGCATCAACTGTCACGAGTGCGTGGAGCACTGTCCCCAGGGCTTCGGCATGGTCAAGCTATGGGTACTGCTCAAGAACCTGGCCGCCGAGAGGGGGCTGGCCCCCGAGGTGCTGGACCACCGGATGGAGGAGCTGGAGGCGTCCGGCTTCGCCTTCACGCCCGACGAGGAGATCAGGGAGGAGTGCGGCCTGGACTGCATCTCGGGCCCTGACGTGGAGAAGCTCAAGCGACTCATCGAAGAGACGAGGGGAACGGAATGAACCAGCGAGATCGCGACCTACCAGACAACAGGCATCCATTCCAGGACCACATCGAGACGGGCCAGGGCAGGCTGGGCCGTGTGGGCCAGGTGGCCACCATCGACGGCAAGTCCGGCCGCCTCGGGGTGACGCTGCCACCCAACGGCTTTCGCAAGGACATCGAGGCCTGTGGCATCGCCGGCCTGATCAACGTGGACGGGACCCGGGAGACGGGCAAGCGGGTGATGGACATGATCACCACCATGACCGACCGGGAGAACGGCCTCGGGGCCGGTTACGCCTGCTACGGCCTGTTCCCGGACAACGCAGACCAGTACTGCATCCAGCTGCTCCTCGACGACGAGGTGGCCAAGGAGCGGGTGGAGGAGCTGTTCAAGCAACGGGCCACGGTGGTCAAGGACGAGCGGGTCTTCACCCGCCACGTCAAGGGCATGAAGGGCCCCTACCCCCTCATCTGGCGGTTCTTCCTCGACGTCCCGGAGGACGCCATAGCGACGACCCCTAACATCGATTCCGCGGACGACTACGTCGTCGACATGGTGATGCAGGTCAACTCCACCATCGACGGCGCCTTCTGCATGTCCTCGGGCAAGGACATGGCCGTCTTCAAGGGCAACGGCTGGTCGTACGAGATCGGGGAATTCTACGACCTGGCCGAGCACTACAAGGGCTACATGTGGCTCAGCCATTCCCGGTTCCCCACCAACACCCCCGGGTGGTGGGGCGGCGCCCACCCCTTCAACATCCTCGACTGGTCGCTGTGCCACAACGGCGAGATCACATCCTACGGCACCAACAAGCGCTACGTCGAGATGTGGGGCTACAAGTGCACCCTCCTGACCGACTCCGAGGTGGTCACGTACCTTTGGGACCTGCTGTGCCGCCGCCACGAAATACCCAAGCTCCTCGCCTCGGTGGCCATGGCCCCGGGCTACTACGAGGACATAGAGCGGCTCCCCCAGGTCCAGAGGGACATCGCCCTGGCCCTGCGCGCCACCTACGGCCGTGCCATGATCAACGGTCCCTTCAGCATCCTGGTGGGCACCAACCGGCCCGAGCCCACCATGATAGCCCTCACCGACCGCAAGAAGCTCCGTCCGATGATAGCCGCCTCCACCGAGGACGGCAAAACCGTATTCGCCGCCTCCGAGGAGTGCGCCATCAAGCGGGTGTCCGACACCACCGACGTCTGGGCGCCCGTCACCGGCAACCCGGTCATCGTCCAGCTGAACAAGGGCATCATCTGGAAGGGGCTGGACAACAGGATGGACGCCAAGGCCCTCCGCATAGAGGAGGTGAGGGCATGACCACCCCGATGGAGGGGCTGCGGATACCCATCCACTCCCGTTACAAGATCGAGATAGACCGGGAGAGCTGCAAGATATGCAAGCGGTGCACCGTCAACTGCACCTTCGACGCCATGTCCTTCAACGGGGAGCGCATCGTCCCGAACCACGACAACTGCGTCGCATGCCAGCGCTGCGCCGTGATGTGCCCCCAGGACGCCATCACCATCAAGAGGAACGAGACGGCCCTCCAGCCCCACGCGGCCTACGACGAGCGCATAAGGCGCATCGGCTGGGAGCAGGCCTCCACCGGCGGCGTGCTGCTGACCTCCTGCGGCAACGACCTTCCCTACAGGAACATCTTCGACGACCTGGTCCTGGACGCGGCCCAGGTCACCAACCCCGCCATCGACCCCCTAAGGGAGCCCATCGAGACCCGGACCTACCTGGGTCGCAAGCCCTCGAGACTGGAGTTCGAGGAGAGGGACGACGAGGTGGTGCTCAAGACCAGGATGCCGCCGAACATCGAGCTGTCCACCCCCATCATGGTGGGACACATGTCCCTTGGTTCCATCAGCTACAACGCGCAGATCGCGCTGTTCAAGGCGGCCCAGGAGGTGGGCACCCTGGTGGGCACCGGCGAGGGGGGCCTGCACCCCGACTTCTACAAGTACGCCGACGTGATCAACAGCGAGGTGGCCAGTGGCCGTTTCGGCATCAACCCTGACTACCTCAAGAAGGTCTCGGCCCTGGAGATCAAGATCGGCCAGGGGGCCAAGCCCGGCCACGGCGGCCACCTGCCCGGGGAGAAGACCTCCCAGCTCATCTCCGAGACGCGGATGATACCCAAGGGCACCGACGCGCTGTCCCCCTATCCCCATCACGACATCTACTCCATCGAGGACCTGCAGCAGCTGATATTCGCCCTCAAGGAGGCGAGCCGCTACCGGGTCCCCGTGGGCGTCAAGATAGCCGCGGTCCACAACAGCGCCGCCATCGCCTCGGGCATGGTGCGCGCGGGGGCCGACTTCATCACCATCGACGGGTTCCGTGGCGGCACGGGCGCCACGCCCCGCATCATCCGGGACCACGCGGGCATCCCCATCGAGCTGGCCATCGCCACCATCGACCAGCGCCTCCGCGAGGAGGGGATACGCCACAAGGCCACCCTCTGCGTGGGCGGGTCCATCCGCTATGCGGCCGACCTGGTCAAGGCCCTGGCCCTGGGCGCCGACGTGGCGATGATGTGCACCCCGGTGCTCATCGCCATGGGCTGCCGCGTGTGCCAGCAGTGCCACAGGGGCCAGTGCGCCTGGGGCATCGCCACCCAGGACCCGGCCGCCTCCCAGCGCATCGACGTGGAGATCACGGCGAGGCGCATCGTCAACCTCTTCCACGCCTGGAACGAGGAGCTGAGGGAGATATGCGGCGCGATGGGCATCGACTCGGTGGAGAGCTTCGTGGGCAACCGGGACCGGCTCCGGTACGTGGGACCGAACCCCAGGATAGCCGACATCCTGGGCGTCAAGCACGCCGGAGAGGCGTGGGGGTGAGCAAAGATGGCAGGGACTCTGAAGGAGTACGGGAGCAGGACGAGCGAGCCGGAGGAGGGCACGCTGCCCGAGGGGGCAGTGCTGGTGAACGCCTGGTCGATAGAGGACGACAGACCTCTCAAGTTCTTCGACCTGAACGCGCGCATCCACCAGATCGCGGACGAGGGGCACAAGCACATCGTGGTCATCAACGTGCTGGGCCAGAGGTTCATCTGCGCCGGAATGGAACACCAGGACATCAAGGTGGACATCTACGGCACGCCGGGCAACGACCTGGGCGTGTTCATGGACGGACCCGTGATCGAGGTGTTCGGCAACGCCGAGGACCAGGCGGGCAACACCCTCAACTCGGGCAAGATCATCAT
Organism: uncultured Thermoplasmata archaeon; assembly: GCA_965369625.1. Lineage (GTDB taxonomy): Archaea > Thermoplasmatota > DTKX01 > DTKX01. Next base: position 33,124 of record CBDUQW010000005.1, read on the forward strand.
CCACGGCAACGCCTGGGACGTGACGGGCCTCGCCGCCCGGGACGGCAGCATCCTCGTCAAGGGCCACGGCGGCTACCGCATCGGCATCCACATGAAGGAGTACCAGGACTACCGGCCCGTGGTGGTGTACGGCGGCGCCGTCAAGGAGTTCTTCGGAGAGTACATGGCGGGAGGCGTCCTGGTCGCCCTGGGCATGGACATCGACGAGGAGGGCGATGCCACCGACGTCCCCGCCGACAAGGTGGTGCGGGGAAGCCTGGGCAGCGGCATCCACGGCGGCGCCATCTACGTGCGGGGCGACGTGCCCGAGCACTTCCTGGGCGTAGCAGCCTCCCTCCAGACCTTCGAGGACGCCGACAGGCTCACCCTTCAGCCCATCCTCGAGGAGTTCTGCGGACACTTCGGGGTGGACATCGACCACATCTGGACCAGGGACTTTGTCAAGATAGCCCCCGCATCCAGCAGACCCTACGGTGGGTACTACAATCCACGGTCCGTGTAGGACGGACTACCGCTGGGGCTCGATGATGACCTTCAGCGAGTCGACGGGGTCGGCCACCAGGCCGAATCCCTCCTGTATCTGGGAGAGGGGCAACCGGTGGCTGATGAGGTCCCTGACGGGCACCCTTCCCGTGCGGATGAGATCGATGGCCACCTTGATGTCCCTGGGGGAGGCGGCGTAGGTCGTCACGATGGAGACCTCGTCGGCCCAGAGCCTGTTGAAGGGCATGGGCAGCTGAAGGTCGGGGGACGAGGGCGCGAAGAAGAGGATGGTCCCTCCCGCGTCCACCAGGTCGAAGGCCTGCTCGAGGGCGGGGGGCGCCCCCGTGGCCACCACGACCAGGTCCGCCAGCTTGTCGTCGTTGCAGCTCCTCAACCTCGCGACCAGGTCGTCTCCTGCCATGCAGCACTCGTCCGCGCCGCAGTCGGAGGCGGCCTCGAGCCGCGATTCGAGGACATCGGAGGCCAGCACCAACCCGGCCCCCAGGGCCTTGGCGAGCCGGATGTGGAGCAGGCCCGTCAGGCCCGAACCCAGCACGGCCACGGTGTCGCCCGGGTGGAGCCCCGCCCGCCGCTGGCCCCTGAACACGCAGCCCAGGGGCTCGATGAAGACCGCCTCGTCGTAGCCCATGCCATCGGGGAGCTTGAAGGTGCCGTTGGTGACATTGACCGCCGGGACCCTCACGAACTCGGCGAAGCCTCCCGGGTCGAAGTTGGTCGACCGCAGCTGGGCGCAGGTGGAGTGGTGGTCCTTGAGGCAGTAGTGGCACATGTTGCATGGCACGTGGTGGGATACGAAGACCCGGTCGCCCTCGGAGAAGGTTCCGATGTCCTCCCCAACCTTGACCACCTCGCCGCCTATCTCGTGGCCCAGGACGCATGGCGCCTTCTTGGCCCGGTACCACTCCATGACATCGCTGCCGCAGATACCGCTGGCCATGACCTTGACCAACAGCTCGTTCTCCCCTATCTCGGGAACTGGCCGTTCCTCGACCCGGACATCTGAGTTGCTGTAGTAGACGCCTACGCGCACGGTATGCGTCCCCTATTGCTGGATGTCCCCTTCCTCGGCCGCCGCCGCGTCGCACTCGCGCTTGACGGCATCGAAGCGCTCCAGGGCCTCTTGTGGAGTGAGCCCCTCGTGGACGACGGCCCGGACGCCGTTGATCATGGGCACGGGGTCGTCGGACTGCCAGATGTTGCGGCCCATGTCGACCCCGACGGCGCCCTCGGAGATGGCGTCGTAGGTCAGCTGGAGGGCGTCCAAGGGCGTGTCGCAGCGCTTGCCGCCCGCCATGACTATGGGGGCGGGACAGCCCTCCACCATCTTGTTGAAGCCCTCGGTGTAGTAGGTCTTGACGATGTGGGCGCCCAGCTCCGCCGCGATGCGGCATGCCAGGCCCAGGTACCGGGCGTCCCGGACCATCTCGCGGCCCACCGCCGTCACGGCCAGCACCGGCATGCCGTGCTCCTCTCCCAGGTCCACCAGCTTGGCCAGGTTGGCCAGGGTCTGTTGCTCGTGCTTGGTGCCCACGAAGATGGAGATGGCGACGGCGGCCACGTTGAGCCGGATGGCGTCGGCGAAGGCGGTTGTGATGGTCTCGTTGCTGAGGGTCTCGCCCACCATGCTGGTGCCCCCTGATACACGCAGCACCACGGGGCCGTCCCACTCGGGTGGCACCGAGGTGCGCAGCACGCCCCTGGTGATCATCAGGGCGTCGGCGTAGGGTAGCAGCGGGGTGATGGTCTTCCTAGGGTTCTCCAGCTTGGTGGTGGGTCCCTGGAAGTAGCCATGGTCCACGGCCAGCATCACGGTCCTGCCCGTGTCGGGCTTGATTATCCTCGAAATCCTGTTCTTCATGCCCCAGTCCATCGGATGTTCCTCCTGCGGGTATCCTCGGGGATGAGTCCCGACGTTAATATTCCTTTGCGTGCCCCGTTCGACCGGTCCACCAGGCTACAATGGGATGGGAGGCCAATAGGTATCTATTTGAGGTTGAACGGCGGTTTATTCACGGGTTGGAATGAGGTTCTCGCTGGGTCGCTGGGAAATGCATGGACATCATAGAGGACCTCTCGTGACCAGCTCCCTGGCATTCCTCCCCTTCCTTATCCTGGCCGCGCCCCCCAAGACGCAGCAGAGCGAGGACGAGCTCTTCGCCGTCATGTGCATAGCGTCGGTCCTCGCCGTCATCTTCCTGTGGATTTGGCCGGCCATCTGGATGTACCGGGACTCCAAGCGGCGGAGGAAGGAGGGCGCCCTCTGGTTGCTCATAGGCCTTCTCGCCCCCATCCTGGGGCCCATCATCTGGCTTGTCGTGAGGAACGACCCGGGACCCCCTCAGCAGCCAGCGTACTACTACCCACCCCCGGCCGCCTACTACCCACCTCCCCAGTACCAGCAGCAGCAGCAACAGTACGATCCCTACGCACGGTCGGCCTACGACACCGTCGAGGTGGTCGAGATCGACACGGAGGAGGGGTACAACACCACCAGGCGAGACCCCTATCGCCGGTATTGAGGCGAGGAGCTGGGTAAAGTATTAAAGGCCGTGATTGGATTTGTGGACGGGGTATTCATGGTCTCTCTGACAGAATTCCGTGGAAAGATTACGTGGTTGGGCTCTCTCTTGGTCCTCTTCGCCACCGGGCCCATCTCGCAACAGGATGAAGGATTGTGGGCCCTCGGCGCCATCTGCGCGGTCTACATAGTAATATTCGTCGTATGGATCATACTGGCGATCTGGGTCTACAGGGACGCGAAGGAACGCGGCATGTCCGGTGTCCTCTGGCTCCTCATCGTGCTGCTGACCGGCATCCTCGGGCTGATCATCTACCTGGTGGTACGGCATGACAAGCCGGCGTATCCAGCATACCAGCAGCCGTACGGGCAACCGTACCAACAGCCGTACCAGCAGCCCTACCAGGAGCAGCAGCCTGGTTACCAGCAGCCGTACGACCAGCAGCCGCCACAGCAGCCGCCACCGCAGCCGCAGCAGTACGACCCAGAGACGGGCCAGTACAAGTAGGCACGCCCGGTCTCAACCCTGCTCCCCTAGCGCATCCGAGTCTGGGAACTCCACGTCCACCCGGATCTCGGAGCTGGTCCATCTACCCTGGTCTATCATGGTGGAGACATGGACCCTGGTGTGGTTGGTGGCAGCCTCGGGTGGGAGGTCGTCGGGCTCGACGGTGTAGGAGAAATGCAGGTCACCGCCGGTCATCGTCCTGTCCTCCCTATAGAGCTCCTCGGTCCGGTAGGCCTCGCCCTCGTAGACCCAGACCTCCACGTAGATCTGGAATGTGCCGAAGGCCTGGATGACATCGTACTCCAGGGTCGAGGTGGGAGGGGCTATGTGGGGGCCGACATCGCCAAGCAGGCCGTAACCGTGCTGCCAGAGGGGCCTGAGGTCCCGCTGGCGGCCCAGGTCCCTGGTGTTGTGCACGTCCTCTGGCTGGATGCCGACCCTCACCACGTCGGTCGAGTTGCGCCCGCCCCCGTCACGGACGGTGAGGGTGACGTTGAACCAACCACCGGTCTCGAAGAGATGGGTCACCTCGGTTCCGTTCGCGGTATGGCCATCCCCGAACTCCCAGAAGAAGACCTCGATGTCTCCCTCGGACCCCTCGGCAGAGAAGGCGACCTCCTCGTTGGTCCTGGCGAGCTCCTTGGACACTGAGGCCCTGGCCTTGAGTGCGTCCTCGTCGCCAGAGTCGCTACCTCCCATCGTCACCGCGACGATGGCGAGGACGATCATGACCACCACGATGAACAGGAAGGCTGCTCCGAAGGATGCGGTCGATCGATTCCCTTCCGGTCTCCATGTGACCATCACCGGCGTCCGGGACTATCGTTCGTCATCGTATATGGGGGTTTCCTCTTCGGGTGGAGGTGCCTCCGCTGGGTCCTCGGACACATCCTTGGGACCCTCTTGGACCTCTGATGCATCCTGTACACCCGGTCCCCCGGGACCGACGAGGTCCCTCTCCTCTCCGTCCTCGGAAGGCGCGCCTCGCATGCGGAGGAAGAGGAATGCCGCGAGGACCACGACGACCAGGATGATGACGGCGACCAGTATCAGGCCGCTTCCTCCCGACATCATGCCCTCCTCCTCGGTCACGATGACCGTGATGAAGCTCTCCGCCTCCGCCCCGTCGTCGTCCCGGATGGACAGGGTGACGGTGTACACGCCCTTCTCCTCGAAGGAGTGGGTGACCACGGTACCCGAGGCCAGGTTGCCGTCACCGAAGACCCATGTGATGGCCAGGTACTCGATGTCCGAGGCGCTGTCGTCGAGGCCGACCACTGAGAAGGTGAACTCCTCGCCTACCTTCGCCTCGGTCCTGTCGGCGGACGCGAGGCCCTCGGGCGACCGGTTCTTGACCACGACGACCAGGTAGAGCTCGGCCATGGCACCGTCGTCGTCCGTGACCAGGAGCACCACGTTGTGACTGCCCGACTGGTCCCAGCTGAAGGTCGCCTGCTTTCCTGTGGAGACCTGGCTCCCGGTGGTCCACTGGTAGGTGAGGGAACCCAGGTCGCTGGGGGTGTCCGTGGTCCCGATGGCGTCGAAGGTCACGGTCTCGTCCTCGAACACCGTCCCTGCGCTCTGGACCGCCTCGGGTACGGGCGGTAGGTTCACCACCTTGACCGGCATCTGGGCCGTGTGTTCCGCGCCGTCGTCGTCACGGACCGTCAGCACGATCACGTAGGTCCCCTTGGACCTGTAGGTGTGCTCCACCAGGGACTGGTCGGTCCAGTCAAGTACGGTGCCGTCCCCCAGGTCCCACCTGTATTCCAGCAGCTCCTGGTCGGAGGCCGTGTCGTAACCCGTCGCTTCCAGCTCGACGGAATCGTCCTCGTTCAGGGAGCCGGACGGGCCCGAGACGATGACCGTCGGCACTACGTTGGACACCTTGACCTGGGCAGTCGAGTTCGACCGTTCGCCGTCGTCATCGACGACGGTCAGGGTGACATTGTAGACGCCCTCCATTGTGTATGCATGGGTGACCCGCTGGACAGGTTTGCGCCGCCAGTCCGTCACGTTCCCGTCGCCGAAGTCGAAGCGCCATCTCAGGCCCTCCGAATCCGAGTAGGTGTCCGTGGCGGTGCCGAACACTGTGAACTCCTCGTCCTCGTCCAGGTCCTGTACCTGGATCGATAGGTCTGCCACGGGGACCATGTTGATTACGGTGACGTTGAAGGCTACCTTGCCTGTGGCCCCGTCCTCGTCCCTGGCCTCCACCTGGACCTCCAGGGTCCCGGATGTGCGGTACGTGTAGAGCCTCTTGGCCTCCATCAACCATCCTGTGGCGTTGCCGTCGCCGAAGTGGATGCGGTACTCGAGGCCGTCCTGGTCCGAGGGGGTGTCCATCGCCGTGGTCTCGATGAGGACCTGCTGGTCCTCGTACGACATCAGGTCACCAGGATGCATCACGACGGGGGCCAGGTTCTCCACCACGATATCGATCTCGTCCGAGGACTGGGACCCGTCGTCGTCCCGGACGATGAGCATGGCCGTGTGGGACCCGCTGGTGGGCCAGCTGACCGTGGTCGTCGGGTCATCGGTCCATCCTCCATCAACGGTGTCCACGACCCATCGGTACTGCAGCGTGGCCATGTCGGACGGCGAATCGGTGGATGCGGAGCCGTTCAGCACCAGCACCCCGTCCTCGGCCAGGACCCGATCACCCCCGGCGTCGGCCGTGGGGAGGACGTTCCGGACGTCGACGAGGAACGACGGGTCGGAAAGGTAGATGAAGGACTGGCCATCCAGTTCCATTCCCACGCCGACCCTGGGCCGGTATATCCCTCTGCGGGACCAGTTGACGGTCGTCGAGGGAACGGTGGTGCGGTCCTCGAGGACGCCATCCCCGTCCGTGTCCCAGTAGTATCCCGTGTGGTCCCCGGTGGTGGCCGCCACGGCGGTGGTGGTGAGGGTGACCGTCTGGTCCTCGAAGGGCGAGCCGACGTCCGCCGCCAGGTCGGGGACCATGCTCCCGTCGGCCTCGCTGACGGTGAGGGTGGTGTTCACCGCCACGTCGGTGAAGGTCATCTCCACACCGGAGGGGAACCTGACGGTGACCCAATCCGCCCGGTCCGCCTTGCCCATCCCGAACTCGACCACCAGGTCGTTCATCTGGGCATGTGAGCCCGTGCCGCCCTCCACGTCGCGGGTCATCGTGGTGTTGCCCACCCTCACGGTGACGCGGGTGCCCAGACCCATGGCGTTGGAATCGGATCCCGTGGGCACGACCTTGAGCCAGCCGTTCGAGTTGCCCGAGTTGCGGAACAGGTGTATCCTGGACGGTCCGCTCAGGGGTGCCCGGCCGCCGGTGGCGAGGTCCAGGTCCCCGTCGTTGTCGTAGTCGGCCCACGCCGCCCCGTAGGTGTTCCACACCCGCAGTCCGACGTTGGTCGACACGTCCTCGAAGGTGCCGTCGCCCATGTTGAGGTACAAGAACGAGTAGGCGTAGTCGATGTTGTACACCTGGGGCATGAACACGTCCAGGTCGCCATCGTTGTCAACGTCCGCCCAGGCAATGCCGTCGTACAGCTCGTCGCCACGATAGGTCCCCGCCGCTCCGGTGGGCTTGTAGGGGATCCCCGTGTCGGGACGGACGTCGGTGAAGTTCCAGGCCGGCGGGCCGTTGTTGACGTAGAACTTGCTGTCGTCGCAGATGTATCCCCGGATGTCCCCCCCGCCCACGTACTTGTGGACCAGGTTGGCCTCCCATATGTCCATGTAACCATCGTTGTTCCAGTCCGCCCAGGAGGACCCGATAGTGTGGCCGTAGTAGGGTCCCCGACCCCCATGGTAGAGGTCGTCCCCGGTGACGCCCGCCTGGGGGGCGACGTCGGTGAACTTGCCCGTCCCATCGTTCTGCCAGAGGAAGTTGGGTTCCAACCTGTAGTTGCTGACATGGATGTCCGCGTCACCGTCGTCGTCGTAGTCGCAGAAGGCCACACCGCGACCGGGATGGCTTCCGGAGGACCGGATGCCGCTTGAAATCGAGACATCGGTGAAGGTCCCATCGCCCTCGTTGTGCCACAGGGTGTCCGGGTAGCCATTCAAACCCCCGTCCTCGTAGTTGGCCACGTAGAGGTCGAGGTGGCCATCGCCATCGATGTCGCCCCATGCCGCTGACGTGGAGGGGTAGTTGTCGACGGGGTTCCCCGCGGCCGCCGTCACGTCGGTGAAGGTCCAATCGGGAGCACCATCATTGCGGAAGAGGTAGTCGTTCCGGGTGGGACTGGAGGTGGTCCAGCCCCCGCCCGCCAGGTAGACGTCCAGGTCGCCGTCGTTATCGTAGTCACCCCAGATCCCCACGTTCACGCGGGTCGTAAGGTCCAGGCCCACCTCGGCCGTCACGTCGGTGAAGTTCCAGGCCGGTGGCCCCCCGTTGCGGAGCAGCCTTCTTCCGTTGACCAGCAGGTCCTGGTATCCATCGTTGTTGTAGTCGCCCCAGGCGAAGTAGCTGCCTCCGAAGGCCTCGAGCCCCGCCTGACCGGAAACGTTCTCGAAGGTCACGGGCTCGTCATCACCTCCGAGGTACGAGAACCTGGAGCCGACCTCGATGGGCAGCATCCCTCCCTCGGGGAGGGCGCCCTCGGTCGGACCCGTGTCCCCTTCGGGGGTCGCCAGGGCGAGCTGGGCCGCGAGCATCAGCACGAGTAGGAGGCTCAGCGCCCTCGTCTTCAAGATAGTCATCCTCCTGGAGGCCCTGGTAGGGACGGCTGGATTGATGGGCAGGTTCGTATTTATACCTTGCCAGACCGTTGTCCAGCCGGGTCTATTCGTACTCCTCCCTTTGCTCCCTCATGGTGATGTTCTCCTCCATGCGGGTGCCGTCCTGGGAGTCCACGGTGGGTTCGACGCTCATGTCCTCGACGGGTGGTTCGTACCCGTGGGGCTCCATACCTCCTGGTTGGCCACCCTCTTCTCCCACCTGGGGAGCGTCGGTCCCGTGGGCGTACGGGCCTGACGATTCGGAGTATAGGCCGCCCTCCTCGTACACTATCTGCTCGGGTCCTTCGGGGGTCACTGGTCCCCGCTTGGGGATGACGTACTTCACGACCAGGAACAGGACGGCGACGATGATCACCACGACGACCATTATGATGCCCCATGTGAGGGTCGACAACCCCCCGTCCTCATCCTCGGGCATCGGTACCTCCACCACCAGCTCTGCGAGGTTGTTGTCCTTGGTAAGCTCCTCGATCTTGAACCTCGGGTCGACGTTGAAGCGCAGCTTGTTGGTCCCGCCCACGGCTTCCCAGGTGAACACGAGGTTCTCCGATTCTCCCGCCGACAGGTTGGTACCGGTCCTGAAGTCGATGGGCTTGTTGTAGTTGGTGAACTCCACGTCGTAGCTCCCAGATGCCACCACGCCGATGTTCGTGACGTTCAGGATGACCGTCACCTCCTCCTTGTGCTCGGGCTTCAGGACGTCCAGGTAGATGTCCGAGCTGGTCACCTTGAGGTCGGGGAGGTTCTTCAGCGTGAACATGCGGTGGGAGACATCGGAGTACTTGTCGCCGTCGGACACACGGACCTGGATCTGGGACTGTCCGGACCGCTCATCGGAGAGGTCCAGCTGGAAGTCGAAGTCCAGGTTGTTGTCGTCCTGGAGGACCAGGCCGCTGCCGAAGCTCCAGCCGTCCTCGTCCCTGAGCCTCCACTCCAGGGAGAGGTTCTCGTCGAAGCCCTCCTCGTCGTAGGCCGTGCCAACGACGGGGACTGTCCCGATGTACTCGGTGCCGTTCTCGGGCCGGGCCACGTTCAGCCTGGGGGGATTGTTGTTGTCCACGTCGACGATGATGGAGTCCTCGGGTCCCGTCACGAAGCCGTCGGTCGCCCATGCCGTGATGTTAAGCGGGCCGTCGGGGAAGTGCATGGAGTTGAACCTGTACTCCCAGGCGGTTGCCCCGGGCAGCCTCGCGGGGTCGTTGTCCCCCACCTTGACGAAGATGGACTGGAGACCGGTGGTGCCTGCCGGGTCCGCCGCCTTGCCCTGGACCTGGACCGACTCACCCCTGACCAGGGAGCCGTCGGGCGGGGCGGTGATCTCCACCACGGGGGCCTTGTTGTCCATCCTGGCGAAGTACACGCCCACGGAGCTGTTGATGTTGGCGGAGAAGGCCACGGCCACGCTCCCGTCGTCGAGGGGGAGGACCACGCCGTCGTCCTCCCATGCCCTCGGTCCCAGGGACTCGTTCCACGAGCCCGCGACCTCGGTGGGGGCGGTGAACGAGGTGCCGTCGTGGGAGAGGCTGTGGTAGACCCGCTTCGGGTCCGTACCGCCCTGGGTCCATACCATGTGCACCCTCCCCAAGGGGTCGAAGGCCAGCTCCGGGTTGGTCTGCACATCGCCGGGTCCCAGGGAGGACCAGACCTTCTTGGGTGGCCCGAAGGTGTCGCCGCCGTCGTCGGACCGGATGTGTAGGATGAAGTCGTCATCAAGGGGGTCGAACACCACCTCGACGACGTCGTCCTCGGAGACGGCGAGCCGGGGACGCAGCGAACGGGGCGCATCCTCGGTGACGGTGTAGACCTTGGTGATGGTGAAGGAGCTATCCGCGGGTGCCCTCCTCGCCACCTTGATGCCGGCCTCGCGGGGAGCCCGGTACCCGTAGGCGATGTACACCGTACCGTCCGACCCGATGGCGATGTCGCCCTGCACGTGGCTCTGGTCCTCTGGCATTCCCGATTCGACCGCACGGGGGGGCAGGGGGTTGAGACCATCGTCGGACCTGACGATGAAGAGCTTCGAGGTGGTCGGGGTCCTCTCGATGTAGAGGATGTTGAGGGAGCCCAGCGGGGTGATGGCCATGGCCGAGTGCTCCTGGGCCAACGTGTTGTCGACCACGGGGAAGGCGTCGCTGGGGTCGCGGAAGGTCTCTCCCCCGTCGTCGGACCGGGCCCATCGCACCCTCCACCAGCCCTGGAGGACCAGCCACTGGGTGTAGGCGGCGTAGAGGTGGTCATCGGTGTCGACGACGATGTCGCAGGTGGTGGGCTGGTTCCGTTGCTGGTTCGCGATGGGGTCCACCCGCACGTCCGGGGCCCAGGTGTCGCCCTTGTCGTTGGAGCTGGTGACGAAGCAATCCGTCCCGTCGGCACGGTCCTCCAGCCAGCCGGAGTGCAGCGTGCCCTCGCCGTCCATGATGAGCCTCACCGACTCTATCGCCCTGGCGGCCTTCGGGCCGCCGTCCACCCTCACGGGTTCGGTCCAGGGACCCGAAGGGGTCTCCTCGGCCATGACCGCGGAAGGGGCCATGGGCAGGACCGAGAGCATCGACAGCGCCAGCAGCACCACGCAGAACCTGTGTAACGTCTTGACCTTCATTCGAACACACCCACCGGGTCCAAGTATCCACAGTGACCGTGGTCCTTCGACTTAACCTTTACGAGAACCGTCAGCCGGCCTGACCGCCATGGCGACAAGGACCAGTATGAAGAAGAGGCCCAGGGCGCCCATCACGAGGGCGAAGGCCTGCCAAGAGACGTCCGAGGTCGCCTCCTCCCTTATCTTGAAGGTGCGGTCCGCCTGGTTGTTCGCGGTGCTCTTCTCCTGGATGGGCTTGAGCGACCTGGCGGTCGCGACGATGGTGACGTTGCCCTCCCCGAAGGTCCATTCGAGGCTCACGGAGCCCTCGGAGTATGGTCCTATGCTGGGGATCACCTCGGTGCCCACGACTTCGCTGCCGGCTGTCACGACCACCTCGACCTCCTCGACCGCCTCACCCCCCTGGTTGCGGACGGAGACCCGGATCCTGGTGTCCTCGGCCGCGCGGGCGTGCTCCGGCTCGAGGGTGATGTCGGTGGGGAGTATGACTATGTCGGGCAGGTCCCTGACGGTGACGCTCACCGTCACGGTTAGGCTGTGGAGCTCTCCATCGAAGGCCCTCACGTGCACCTGGTGGGCTCCGGGGGTGTGCCAGTCCAGGTTCACTATCTCGCCGTAGTGGAGGATGTGCCCCTCCTGGCCGGCATTGGACGGCAGGCGGAACCACTCCCAGTCGTTCCACCTGGCCTCCACGTACGAGGAGGTGTTGAAGCCCTCGGTGTCGCTGGCCGTGCCCGAGATGGTCACCAACAGGCCGAGGCTCGCACCCTCCGGCGGGGTGTCCACCACGACCAGGGGAGGGGTGTTCTCACCAACGGCCGTGGTCGCCATCATACCAAGGGCCGTGGCGAGGAACGCCAGGAGGAACCAGATCGCGAGACGGTAATTGCGAGGGACCAAGTCGACCGACCACCGGAGGACCGAATGCCCCTCAACGTTGATAACCGATTCGTCTTCAGCTGGTCGGCTCATGCCCGGGTGGTCGGGAGGTCGAGGGCCCGTGCCTCGTCCTCCACCACCGAGAAGGCCCCCTGGTAGAACCCTCCGTCCCCCGAACCGTCGGGCGGGAACATCCTGTGGCGGGCGGTCGCCATCAGGGCCTGGTCACCTCCCAGGGCCCTCGATATCGATAGCCAGACCCCCCGCTTGAGGTTCAACCGGTCGACCAGGATGTACCTGGCGCCCGCCTCGTGGACCTGACGGACCAGGGTGCGGAGCTCGTTGACCGTCGCCATGGGATAGATGGGTCCGATGAATGCGTAGGTCGGGACGTTCGCGTCGGACAGCAGCCTCATCGCGGCAAGCCTTCTCGCGACGGGAGGGGCCCCTGGCTCCATGAGCCTCCTCTGGTGCTCGTCCATGGTGGTGATGGTGAACCCCACCTCCCTCTCGGAGAACGACCCGAGGAGGTCGAGGTCACGGACGACGAGGTCGCTCTTGGTGAGGATGCAGACGGGCCAATCATGACGGAGGAGCCTCTCAAGGCAGTACCTCGTCAACTTGAAGGTGCGTTCTGCGGGTTGATAGGGGTCGGTGACCGTCGAGATGCCCACGACGCCCCTCTCCTTCCTGCGCAGCTCACGGGAAAGGATGGCGGGCATGTTCCGCCTTGCCTTTATCTGGCGACCCCAGGTCTCCCGGTCGGCATCCAGCACCGAGGGTGCGTAGCAGTAGGCGCAGTGGTGGGCGCACCCGATGTAGGGGTTGAGGGCCCAGTCGAAACCGTCCAGCCCGGAAGGGGTGAGGGCGGAGGTGGCGTCAGCCCTCGTGACGGTGCAACCCTCGAGGCCCTCTCCGAGGTCCCTCGGGTCCTTGCCGTCGAGCCACGTGTCCAGGGGTGCCTCGGGGAGGTTCGACGCATTCAAGTGTAGTCCTCCAACCTGCGCTGGTGGATGCGGTCATTGAGCACGCCGCTGACCCCGATCCACCGCTTGAGGGGGATGTCCATCCTCCGCTCCACGTGGCCGAGGGCCGCCGGGAGGGAGTCGTACTTGGCGGGCTCGCCCCTGAGGGCCTCCCGCACGTGCTCCCTCACGTTCCAGACCCCGACGGGCAGGATGTACCCCGGGTGGGCCTCCCTGAGGATGACCACCCCCGCCTGCCGGCCCTCCCTGGTGAGCAATTCGTTCGAGGCGAGGCGGGCGGCGTAGTAGCAACCGCCGATCTCGGCGTAGGTCTTCCTGCCCCGATACAGCTCGTGGGAAGAGATGATGGATATCGACCGCTGGCTGGGGTTCCAGAGGGTGTTGGGGTACCAGGCCTCCACCAGCTCGTAGCACCACTCGGTGGGCATCATGAGGATGATCCACCGGTTGTCCAGCTGCACCGTCTCGTATATGCGGTACTCGTCGATGGTGGGGGCCACCTTGGTCCGCTCCATGAGCGTCCCGCCCACGGTGGAATCCACCGCGGTGATGCTCCACCTGGTGGGCACCAACCTGCGTCGCTTCCCCTTGCCGAGCAGCCCGGCCGAGAGGGCCCGCTGGATCCGGGAGACGTACACCCCGCTCCCGTAGAGGTCCATGATGCCGTCCCGTGCCAGCAGGTCGGTGTCGTCGAAGGCCCGCTCGATGCGCCGGTCGGCCTTCACCGTCTCCATCTCGAGGCTCTCGATGGGCGCCGAGGGCCCCATGGGCTGGCCCTCAGAGCTGAGCTCGATGCGGCCCGAGGGACGCTTCTTGAACATGGCGTCGACCCTCGTCGGCGGGCCTCCCAGGGCGAGCTCCCTGGTGGCCTGGAGTAGCCGGTCGGGGGCCTCGGGCTCGTCTATCCTGACCCGGTGTCTGCCCCTCACCAGCTGCTGGCGCATCGAGATGATGCTGTCGATGGGCTGGCCCACCCACTCCTCCGGAGTGTCGAGGAGGTGGGTGTCGCCGAACTGGGGCGGGATCATCGGCCCGATGTCCACCTTGGGGTAGCCCACCCGTCCAACGAAGACGGAGGGTGGAGAGGAGCCCGCCAGCGACCGGGTCTCCAGGAGGGGGGCGGTCCTGACGTTGGCATACACCTTGGCCATGATGGGGCAACGGGCCTTCCCGCAGAGCATGCGGGTCCCGCGGCAGAGGGTGCAGCGGTCGGACCGCATCTTCTTTCTCGACCTGCGGACGATGGTGGGGTCGTCAAATGGATGGGGGGCGGTCGCTGACATGGCGCTCTCCATGCCCGACTTGGCGATGGGACCTTATGAAGGTCCGGTGGGGAGGTGGGTGAATGTGGGGGACACCGGTCCTGGTGTTCTTCGACCCGAGCCGGGACCAAGGCCAGGGTCGACAGGATGTCCATTATTCGCTCTGGGACGATAAAAATGACCTCGGCCAGAGGCCCCTCCGGGGCCTTGCCATATTTATCGTGGCCATATGGGCAAAGTTATAAATGACCATCACTGGCATGACGGAGGTTACCTATCCATCCGAGGGAATATAATTGCATCATGGATAAGTGATGGATGGGGCACGTCTGTCGACAAGACAGCGCCTCCGGGGGAATCGAGGTGAAGGAACCATACGCAGTGTTCTCTTTAGCATCGCTGAGAGCGTTCGCCGTGCTCACGGTCGCGCTCATGTTGATGACCGCAGTAGCGCCCGTCCTGAACAAGGCAATCGAGGATGGGAACTGGCCGCCCATACCATTTGTGGGTGACGACGGATCTTCGGATGATTGGAGCTCATCGACACCGCCCGAGGGGGCGCCGATCATACCGGGCCACGAGTACGACGCGGCGATGGCCATCGCGAAGTTGCCGACCACATGGGTACTGGACTCGAACGTCACGAGGAACGTCACCGTGGAGATCCTCGTGGTCAACACGTACGGCGGCCCCGTCGAGGGCATGATGCTCGAGCAGTTCCTCACCAGCAACGTCACCCTTCTTGATGCATCGATCCCCCCGAGCAGGAACGGTGACTACCTGATATGGCCCATAGGCCGCATGGACGTCAACGACACCTTCTCCGTGACCATTGACCTCGAGGTCACCACCGCGGATGAGAACTTCACGGACGCTGACTCGGGCATCATCGTCTACGGACATCGAGGCCAGAAGGCGATCTACACCTATTCCCCGCCCCTGCGGTTCGTGAACAAGAACCTGTCCGAGTACCTCAAGGCCACGGTGGACGCGGACAAGTACGACCTCTACGTCCAGAACACGGGCGCGGCCTTTGGCGCCGACGTCAACCGCATCTACGGGTACGTGAGGGACTTCGTTGCGTACGAGGCGTACATCGGCTCCCTCAGGGGCGCCCGTGGCACCATCTGGGGGATGGCAGGCAACTCCCTGGACCAGTCGAACCTCTTGGTCGCGCTGCTGCGGGGTGCGGGCATCCCTTGCCGCTACGTGAACGGCCAGCTGAGCACCGCGGACGCGCGGACCCTGGTCATGTCCATGTTCGTCTCCGGGGAGAACGTCACGGGCAACTGGCCCGCGGGCGAGGTCCTGGCTGACCCCGCCAACAACGCGACCCTCCTGAACGAGGCCAAGAACCACACATGGGTCGAGTACTACGTGGGCAATGACAAGTGGATTGCACTGGACCCGACCTTCACGTCTGCTGATGTCAATGACACCTTCGCCGTGCCCCTGGACCGGTTCACCGAGACCCCCGAGCACTGGAGGCATCACGTCCGGGTCAAGGTGCGCGTCGAGGAGTGGGAGCTCTTCGGGGCCATGAACGGTCGGCTCAACATGAGGACCACCTTCAACGAGGAGTACGCGACGGCGAAGCTGGTGGGCAAGAACTCCTACTTCACCCACGAGGTGACCAAGAAGCCCCACGGTCCCGAGTCCCTGCCCTTCGGCGGCATCAATCCCTACTACTACGAGACCGTGACCTACCAGGACATCATGGTCATCGCCAACGAGTCCACATACGGCAAAACCTACGTGGAGACCTTCTACCCGATCTCGGCCTACGAGCTCCTGTCGGAGGAGTTCCTCGCCGAGTGGCTGGACTTCGAGGTCACCTCCCCCGACGGGAAGAAGGTGACAATGACCCGGGTGATATTCGACAAGGTGGGGTACGAGTACCGCAACGCCAATGGCAACTCGTACCTCGGCGAGCCCATAATGGAGCGGGACCCGCCGGTCAGCGGAGCGGAGGTCTATTCCCTCCTCTTCCTCCCGTGCCGGGTGCCATGGGTCGCGGTCGAGAACCAGGTGAAGAAGTTCAATGCGTCCTACGAGGCCTACAATGACGCGGCCAAGAACAACACCACCAAGGCGGAGAAGGAGATCCTCAACGAGGCCGTGAAGCAGAAGCACGTCGACCTGCTCCACCTCTCCGCGCTGCAGATGGCCTGGGTCTCGGACATGCGGGACAACACCGCCAACGTCGTCCTGCAGGTCAAGAGCTACTACCTCGAGCCCCGGATTATCATAGCCTCCTTCGAGTCGAAGGACCCGGAATGGTACTTCATCCTAGACTGGAGGTACAACGACATACGAGGCCTGTCATACCCGGGCACGTCGGTGGTCACTGAGTGGAAGTACCAAGAGCAGAAGGGCATCACGGACACCGATGCCGAGTCCGAGATGATGCATGTCTACGCACCGAACCAGACCGTCATCAGCCTCA
Source organism: uncultured Thermoplasmata archaeon (assembly GCA_965369625.1). Lineage (GTDB taxonomy): Archaea > Thermoplasmatota > DTKX01 > DTKX01. Next base: position 49,548 of record CBDUQW010000005.1, read on the forward strand.
ACACCATCTTCGACAAGGCCAGGGAGGAGGGTGTGCCCCTCGTCTACCTGAAGAAGGATTGGGACTTCATGGTGTCCGGCCTCAACATCTCAGCCGAGGCGAAGAAACGGATACAGCACGCGTTGGACGCCGGAAAGGACGTGGTGGTTCCCCAACGGAGCGTCATGCTGGCGAACAAGTCACGTATAGCGTGGTGGGAGCAGGACCCAGAGACAGGCAAGATCTACTCCGTCGGGGAGAGGGGGCTCCACTTCTCCCTCTGCGGATGCATGTGCTGCATCGCCATCATAGGGATCCTCAACTCCATCGCCACGACGATCATCGGTGTGGGCGGTAGCTCGGATGCTGCGCAACACGCGATGAACCAGTTCTGCGACGCGGTCCTGGCTGTTGTGGACTGGATGGTCGGACCCTCCTACGGCACACCCGAGCAGTACAAGGCATGGTTCAACTCCATCAGGAACAAGACGGCGGCATGGATAGCCGCGGCCTACAGGGCCATCTTCATATCCCTCGAGCTCGTCGCCTCTGGGATATCGGATATGGGAGGCGCCCTCGCCGGTGGCTCTGCCATCGCAAGCACGATCGAGAACTGCTTCAAGTGCTTCGGGGTCGACATCGTGGCTTGGGGCATCATGCAGACGTATGGCCAACAGTTCAGGGTGGACTTCACGAACATCGATGGCGAAAACGAGGGCGTTGCCACGGTCTCCACGGACACCGTGATCACAGACATCACGAGCGCCGCTGGCATCGGGCTCGCCTTCGCCGGCGTGGTGATGTCGTTCGCCACCAACATCGCGGGGTTCGCAACCAGCGTGACCGTCGATACCCTCGGCGCCATCGGGAGGGGGGTCACCTTCGCCCTTGGCGTCTTCAAGGCGGGTGTGGGATTCGTCATCGCATCGCTCATCAAGGCCTACCTCAAGCAGTTCAGCAACCTGTTGGGGGCCATCGGTTGGGCGAACATGCCCGTGGACCCACCGGGTCAGCAGGATCTGCCCCACAACACCACCGCCAACGTGAGCGCGACCGCAGACCTCAACGGGACCACCGTGTCCGGCACCGTCTACAGCAGCCACCTGAGCATGGACGGTTCCGCGGGTGTGGCGGGTGGATGGGCCTCCTCCATCAATCACTCGTTCTCCTACGACAGCGTGGTCAGTTCCTCGGCCTCGGTCTACGACGGGTCCGGCACGCTGGTCGGCACCGGCGCCGTGGCCGCCGATTCCCTCGACCCCTATGGGACCATCGAGGGTCACGCGTCCTACAACTTCACCGGGACCGGAGTGGTGAGCGTCCATGCCACATCGGTATCGGGGTTGGCGGTGACGGCCGACCTGGACCCGTACACCGGGTCGGCCACACGGACCACAGGGTCGCTGACCATCGAGCTGGCCGACGCCAACGTGACCATCGGCACATCGACGTACACGGGCGAATGCACCATCGTCTGCAACGTTGCCACCATACAGGGGGACGGCGCCGTCGGATTCGGTCATCACGGGTCCAGCGTGGAGATATCGTCCTCGGGGTCGGAGCTGACCGTCGGTGAGTACACCGGCACCCTGCAGCTGGGAGGCACCAACATAGGCGACGGTGGTTCCATGTCCTTCACCAACTTCCGTGGCCAGGTGACGGTCTCGACCCACAACTCGACCCATGACAAGTACGTGGTGTCCGGGGTCGTCAACAGGGTGATGTACCTGGGGCTCAACAGGACCTCCGTGACGCTGGTGGGCCCGCACCAGACCTTCGAGGTGAAGGCCTCCATCCACAGCAACGCCGACGACGACTACGTGCTCAAGGCCAAGGTCCCCTGGGGTACCCTCAACGACTCCAGGGTCTCCCCGGCCCAGCTGGGGAATGTCGACCTGGCCGACATCATAGAGGAGGAGAGCTGGGGTGTTGAGGTGAGCTCCGACGGCTCCATCGAGGTCTTCCCCATGCCGGGCACCGCGCCCGGGACGTACCACGTCACCATCAGCACCTGGTCGAAGACCGTATCTGGCCTTCGCGACGAGGCCATCGTGGAGGTCATCATACCACGTTACGACGCCCTTGGATACCAGGTGGTGAAGAACGAATGGGACGACCACACCCTCATCATCGAGAACGAGGGCAACGTGGCCCGGGACCTCGAGATCAACTACACCTACACCAAGCGGTCCTGGGTTTCCATCAGCCGTGAGACCCTCATGGCCATTCCAGGAATGACCTACCAGACCGGCCTCTACCTGAACCCCACCTTCGACGTCGCGTGGCCCGGGGGCACGCAGACCATATGGATCAACGTCACCGACAGGGAGACGGACACCGTCATCAAGACCATCCAGCTTAACTTCACCTTCCCCAATCCCGTGATATCGAACATGACCATCACCGGACCCACCTACTCCAGCGGGGGCAGCGTGGCGACCTACGACGTGAACGTTACCAACTCGGGCACGGAATCGGCGTACGTCGTGTTCGATGTCAACACGCCCGCTGGCTGGGCCGGCTGGTCCCCCTCGTCCCTGACCCTCCCCGTCGGGTCCAGCGGGAACGCCACCCTGACCATCACCCAGGCGGATGGTGCGCTGGGCGTCGGCAACCACACCTTCGCCGTCAGGGCCTATCCCCAGATCAAACCCTCCAACGCGCTGACGGCCAACATCACGATGACCCTGTCGCGCCCCTACGCGGGCGCCGTCAACGTTACGGTGGGCCCGGAGGTCCCCGACTACCCCGGTTCCATCTACAACGTCAGCATCCAGAACGGGGGCATACTGGCGGACAACTTCACCTTCGAGGCCTCGGGCCTTCCCCCCGGCTGGTTCACCTTCACGCCCGCGAACACCGTCCTCTCCGTCGACGGGACCACCAACTTCACCGTTAAGGTGCACCCCGACACCCCGACCTACCTCCCGGGGCCCCTGAACTACACGCTGCGCATCGTATCGGGCAACGACCCGTCCATCGTCACCGAGATCGTGGTCAACTTCACCATGCCGGACCTGTACGGCATCGCGTCAACGTCGGACAGGACGGACCTGTACCTCTCACCCAACGGGAACGCCACCTTCCGCCTGATCGTTGGATCCCTTGCGAACGTCAACGACACCGTCACCATCACCCACACCGCCCCCGCGGGTTGGACCGTCAGCTACACCACGCCCATGAACCTTACACTGGGGGCTGCTGTGGACCAGAACGTGACCATCTTCGCCTCGGGCGGCACCATTGGAACGACCTACTGGGTGAACCTGACCGTCACCTCCTCCGGCGATGCCAACCGGACACAGGTGGTACCCATCCGGGTACTGGTCATATCGGCCGAGAAGGTAGCCCTCGCCAACGCGGCCGCCGAGGCGGCCGGTCTCGCCGAGCTCGCCTACTACCTCGACGCCGCCGACGCCCTCTCGGACTTCGCCGACCACATCGTCGACTTCATGCTCGACGAGACCAACTCGACCCTCAAGGCCCAGGTCCTCGACGACCTGGAGACCGTGGTCGCGGAGACCGCGGCCGTGGACCCTACGGTGTCCGCCGCCATCGACTCGGCCCGTGCCGCCCTCGCCAACGAGACCAACCCATCGGGATACAACGCCATCTACGCCAACCTCACCACCGCCCTCGACGACCTCAACGACATCCTGCGGCCCCTCTCGCTCTGGACCCCCACCCTCAGGGCCCGCCTGCTGGAGCTGGCCGAGGAGGCCAATGCCACGGCATGGGCCATGAACTCCACCTACGAGTTCGGCATCCATGACAAGCTGAGGTACGTGTGGGCCGTTGCCCTCTACTACCGCGAGCACCCCCACGATGACACCCTGAAGGGCATCCTCGGGTCGTGGGTGGAGGCCTCTGGCACGGCCATCTCGGGGAACTTCAAGGCCTGGCCGGCCATAAGTGCCCAGGGCGACGCCATCGATACCGCGGGCAGCGGCATCTCCTCCGCCACCGACTGGGCCTTGATCGGGCACGTGGATGACGCCACGGCCGCGCTGCGCACCGTGCGCCTCTCGCTTCCTCCTGTGGCCGAAGAAAGGCTGGCCCTGATCGATGCGGTCCGGGTCGTTGCTCCCGCGGCATACCACGCCTCGATCGCGGGGCAGGACATAGGGGTGTGGGAGGTCTATGACGACACCTTCCAGATTTACCGGCAACTCGCTCAGCTCGAAGAGGGGTGGTCCGACCACGGACTCTACGACGACCAGTCGCAATCCACCAGGACCTCCCTCGGGGCCTACATCGGCTCCCTTCGGGAGAGGCTGTTCACCAACTACACGGGTGTGGCAGCAGCTTACCCGGACCTCAACGCGAGTCTCACGACCCTCGCCGCCGACATACCCGTGGACACCGGCTATCCCCTCGCCGCCGATCTTCTGGCCCTGGCCGAGAACATGACCGTCCTCCATGGCATCTATGACATACTGGCCGCCCACGGCATCGTAGCCACCCTGTTCCCGCCCGCCAACATCGTTGTGGCCGGCAACAAGACGATCTACCGCGTGACCCTCGAGAACGTGGCGGACGGCACGAACAACGTGACCATGGAATTCAACGGGCTGAACTACACCTGGCTCGACCGGACGGACTGGAACTTCACCCTGGCAGGGAAGGAGGTCAGGGAGATATGGTTCAACGCTTCCGCTCCCACCGACACCTCCGCCGGGATGGTGTACTTCTCCGTCGTGAGCACCCCCGACGAACCCATAGCCCAGGTGACCAAGTCCGGGACGCTGGTGGTGGTCGTCGATATCGGCACCACCGTCGACCCCTACCTGGTCAAGGCCGCCATAGAGGATGGCATCGAATGGTTGCGACGGTCACAGAACTGGGACGGTTCCTGGAGCCGGGGGGATGGCTATACCTCGGCCCACTCGGTGGGATTGACCGCACTGTCCGTTTGGGCCATGATGAACCACGGCGTGCCCACCCACGACCCGGCCGTCAAGATGGGTCTGGACTACATCATGGACAACGTGCACCAGAAGGACAACACCATATGGTCCATGTCCCAAATGTACGAGACCGCCATGGCGGTCATAGCGCTGGCGGAGACCCACAACGAGACCTACGACGAGCAGATAAACAAGACCGTCCAGGCACTCCTCCTCGCCCAAGAGATCTACAACCTCCAGCACATGTGGAGGTATGGCATCGATAGCAATGACTACGATCTGTCGGTGGCCGGATGGGTGATGATGGCCCTGGGAACCGTCGAGTGGGACATGCCTGACCAGGTCTGGTGGTGGGTCACCGACAAGATGAACATCAGCCAGAGGGCGGACGGGGGATTCGGCTACACCACGTACTCCGGCTCCTCCCGCACGATGTCCGGGTCCGGCGTCCTGGGATTGCTCCTGGCCGGCGTCCCACCCGACGACATCCGAGTGCGCGCGGGCCTGGGCTGGCTCTCCACCCACCAGCAGACGAGCACCAGTTGGGCGGGCTACGCCTTCCTCTATCACACCCGGGCGTTCCATGCGGCCCAGATGCCGACCCCCTGGTTCGACATCTGCACGAACTACCTGCTGTCCACACAGCACGGGGACGGTCACTGGTTGTTGAACACCGAGGTCAGTTCCATGTCCACGGCGGAGGCGCTCCTCTGTCTGGAGTACAACATCGGCGAGTACTCGTCGGCCAAGATATTCAAGCGGACCCTGGTGGACCTGACCCCCAGGAACAACACCATCCCCAGGGGTACCGAGGGCACCTTCAACGTCATCCTGGACAACAAGGGCGGCCGTGACACCGTGAACCTGATCATCGATGGCATACCCGATTCGTGGGTGGACTTCGACAGCACCGCCGTGTACGTCCCGTCCCACACAACCAAGGTGGTGCAGATGCGGGTGACCCCGCCCCTCAACGCCGGCCTGGGCGACTACACCGTCACCGTCATGGCCCAGTCGGCCACCCTGGCAACCTCGATATACTTGGCCTCGGCGAACCTCACAGTGATCGATACCCTCTCCGTCACGCTGGATGTGGAACCGGCCTCGGCACAGGGGGGCCAGGGAGTGCCCACACAGTACATGGCCACGGTGGTGAACACAGGAATCCTCAGCGACCGCTATGTCCTCGAGGTCGAGGCGTGGTGGTTGCCCGGTGGTACGCATCACACGTTCAACCCCAACCTCGAGTGGAGGCCCACGGACTACTCGTTCAGGGTCCCCATCACCGTCCGGGCCGGCGTGTACGACCGGGAGGACGAGCTGATCGAGCTGTCCATCAACCTAACCCAGAAGCTCATGGAGGGGGCCGCGGTGGGCACCGTCAATATCAGCCGCATGCGGCTCATCATGTACGACGCGGCAGGGGTCCCCATCGGAGAGGTGGCCTTGAACGTCTCCAAGGGCGCTGGCTTCGACCCGAGGACCGCCGCCGTCGTGGACATCAACTTCACCATCCCGGGGGAGTTCCTGGCCAACGGCGTCAAGTGGTACGCCCTCAACTTCGACCTGTTCGACGTGAAGTACAACCAGACGGCCCTGGCCGAGCGGCAGGGTACCGAGGGCATCATCCCGGGTCTCACCCTCGACCCCTGGACCCCGGGTCCCACCGACGACATCACCGTCAACTGGGTCCCCATGGACGCGGGTCTGGCGGATGACCCGGAGCTCCATTACAGCATGGACGGAGCGATCTGGCAATCCCAGGACATGGGTTACGAGTTCGAGGACGAGTTCGAGGGGTCCGATCCCATCATCGGGGACACCTGGTTAGCGTTCGACTCGACCCCTAAGGAGATGGACGACATCGACATCGAGAGGTTGGACGGAGCAATGGCCATCAACGGCACCCATCCGTACTTGAACAGTTGGAGGTCCAAGGGTGTCACCCTTAACCAGACCCTGGACGGGTCCTTCGAGGTCTCGGCCGACATCTGGTTCGACGAGGGGCTCTATCGTAAACAGAATTCCTACTTCTACATGAGGTTGGTGGACGGAGACGGCAACATCGTCGACATGTACGCGTACGGATGGGACCGGTACTACCGGATGCAGAACAACCACGTCTACAACTGGTTGTCCTCACCGGTCATGTACTTCGACGGCTTCGAGCCGGACCGGTACCATACCTGGTCCATGCGCTACGACGCAATGACCAGAACCCTCGAGGGCTACATCGATGGGCAGATGGTTGGCAAGTTCGAGTACCTCATACTGAACGACGTGACACCGACGCTGTTCTATCACACATACTATCACGCAAAGACCGTGAGAATCCTTATCGACCACTTCCACACCACACCCACGACGACCATACCGGCCACCTCGCTGGAGACCGACCTCAAGCTGCAGATCACCTACGAGGACAGGGCGGGCCTTTCCGGTCGCACGGTGATACAGCCCCTCTTCGTCGATGCCAGCGCCCCGGTCCCGACGGTGCCCGCTCCTCCTGGCATGGGATACCCCGGGAAGCCGACACGGATAGTCACCCACGTCTCCGACGCGTACAGTCTGGCAGGGGACCACCTCCAGTACACGGCTCCCGACGGGTCGACAGGAACGGTCCCCCTCGTTCCGGACACGAACGAGGAGTTCGATAGGACATTACTTTGGCTCAGGGGCGGGACCACACCACTCCCGTACCTGCAGGCGACGGACTGGACCTTCGATTCCATGTACACATCCAACGTGGACTCTTACAACATCCTGCGGAACCTAGACGGCTACGGCGTGGTCATGATGTCCGAGGTGTACCCAACCTCCTTCGGGATGACCAACCCAGCCACGATGGATGAGCTGATGGACTGGGTCTCCAACGGGGGGAGCCTCTTCTTGATCTATCCACCCAATACCGCGACGATGTCCGACCTCCTCGGTGTCACGTACACCAAGGACCTGGGCAACGGCATGGTCATCGCCGACCCGGACCATCCCATCGTGTCATATCCCTACTCTGCCATGGTCCAGGGATGGCCATCGACCTACGAGTGCGGGGGTTACTGGACCGATTTCGCGGACGATGGCTTCGTGCCGATCCTGACCCATCCGGACGTTCCCACGGGTGCCGTGACCATGGTCAAGCATCAAGGGAAGGGTCTTATCATCATGGATTCCTCCTACGCGAGTAACACCCGATACCTGGACACCGGGAGCTGGATGATCGAGAACTCACTGTCCTTCATCCAGCGCAACCGGATACAGCAGTTGGCGTCCTCCTCGACCGCCCCCGCCGTGCAGTCGACCGACCACGCTATGGACGACTACTTCGACAATATCTTCACCTACAGGTATCCAGGAGCGACCGCCGTCTCCGTCCACATCTCCGATATGGACATGGAGGACGGGTACGACTTCATCCAGGTGCTGGACGGTATGGGAAGGTTGCAGGAGACCTTCACCGGTGCCGCCACGGACCTCTGGACCATGGTGGTGCCTGGGGACACCATCCACCTGCGCGTCATCACCGACGGCTCCATCAAGAGCTGGGGTTTCGAGACGGACCTCATCAGGCATTACGGGCAGTGGGTGGCGGAGATCCCTGCCATGGACGTGACGGGAACCGTCACGTACACGGTGGTCGCAACCGACGGGGCGGGGAACTCAGGGACATCTCCCACATACTCCTTGGAGCTCACCGAGCCGCCCGTCGTCCTCAACATCACCACCAGCCCGGTCCATCCCTCGGACTCCGATCCTATCACCGTCAACGCCGAGGTCATGGACGCAGTGGTCAGGGACGACATCGCGGCGGAATGGGAGGCGGGCACCCTCGTCAACATGACCATCGATGGGGCATTGGGCATGCACCTCTCGGATGCTGTCAACGCCAGCGACAGGTACTTCGCCTGCGACGATGCAGGTACGATCTTCATGCTGGAGGTGGACACGGATATGAAGGTGACCAGCTCCACGAACATTGCCACGTTGAACGCCAGACTGAGGGGCCTTGTCGCAGCGGACTTCGACGAGGACGGCGACATCGATCTGGTGGTCATGAACAAGACGGACGGGTACCTGTACTTCATCGAGCAGACGTCCGACTGGAACTTCTCGTCGCCCGTCTCCACGGGGACGGACACCGGGGCCGTGAACACGGATACCTACGGCTTCGCCATCGGCGACTTCAACGAGGACGGTCACATGGACATCGTGGGAGGCGGATACCAAAGGACGATACGCCTGTTCACCGGAAATGGGAACGGCACGTTCGATGTGTCGACCCTGGGCACCATCTCGACGAACCTCGTGTCGATAGCCGTTGGGGATATGGACAACGATGGCCACCTGGACCTGCTGTTGGCCCAGTACTCCGGAACCCTCATATCGTACCTGGGTCACGGGAACGGCACGTTCACGGCCAAGACCTCCGTCTATGCCCATCCAGGGACCACGTCGGCCAGCAAGAGCGCTGGCCTGGCGGACTTCGATGGGGACGGCAACCTGGACATCCTCATCAACACTGGCACCTTGTACATCCACATGGGTCATGGTGACGGTGTGAACTTCACCTATGGTGGCCGCATAGGGGTCACCACGAGGTGGGGTGAGATGGAGATCCTCGACCTGGATAGGGACGGGGACCTGGACCTGATCATGACCAGGTACGATGCCCATCAGGTGAAAACCTACGAGAACCAAGGGATGTGGAGACATGTCCCGATCTTGGTCCAAAAGGACGCCTACTCGGTCTCAACCACCAATTACATGTTCGGTCTGACCCAGAGCCAAACAACCAGAAGTACCTCCGGCTCTATGACCTCCGCCGTCCACGACATGGGAGGAGACGTGACGTGGAGGTACGTGCAGCTGGAGCACGCGAACCTCGGGGGTCAGACCCTCGACCTGGAGGTCAGGACCTCCACGGACAACTCCACTTGGACGGCCTGGGCGCAGGTGTTCCCGGGAGACTCCCCAGGGGAGTGGCCCGTGGCGACGGCTGCGTTCCCCGGCGGTCCCACCGCCAGGTACGTGCAGTGGAGACTCTCGATGGCGGACGCGGGTTCCATCGATACGCCCTTCGTACGCTCCGTGAACCTCCTCGGTGTGGCCACCGATCCCACGGTCGAGCTCCGATGGAGCCGATCGTCCGCCTCCCACCTTCGGACCTGGTCCACGGAGGCGATGGCCAAGGTGTCGGCGGGCAGGTACACGGGCACTGTTCCGGCCGCGCCAGTGGGCCCCACGGGCCATATGGACCTGGTCGTCGTCGCCAGCTTCACCGGAGGCGTTGAGGGAACTGCGACATCCCATGCCTACAGGGACTACACGGGTCCGGTCCTCATCCGGGCCAAGGCACTTCCCTTCTACTCGAACACCTCGACCAGCGTGCGGGTCGTTGCCGACCTGGAGGACACCTCCGGCGTGGCCTCCGCTGAGCTGTACTACTCCTTCGACAACTCCACATGGAGCAACGTGACGATGACCCTGGGACACGACCATAGCACCGACCTGGACGGCGACAGCGGGACAGAGGTCGCTGTTTCCGTGGCGACCAGCGCGGCCGTCTACATACTCGATGGCGACCTCACGACCAACTGGTCGATGACGGGCCTGGGCCATGCCAGTACCAAGCCGATGATCTCAGGCGACCTGGACGGTGACGGGACGCCAGAGATCGTGCTAGGCGACGGCAACGGCAATGCGGCCACCCTCTGGGTCCTCAAGTACAACGCCACCTCAGGGGGATACGAGGTGACGTACACCCACACGGCGGTCGTCGACAGCAACGTGTACTGCCTGGAGATCGCCGACGTGAACGGAGACGGCAGCCTGGAGCTGTTGAGAGGTCAAGTTAACGACCAGTGCGTCGTCTCATCCTGGGACGGCTCGGCCATCCGAGACACCCATTCGTTCTTCCTGGCCTACGATCCTTTGATCATCAGGGCCCTGGACTGGGACGGCGACGGTGAGGTGGAGATCATCTCTGCGGACAAGAGCTCAACTGGGAACATCAGGGTGTACTCCTGGGATGGCTCGTCCTTCGCCCTAGAGTACGCCCTACCCCTGGGCAACGTCATCTATGGTTTTGCCATGGCGGACATGAACGGCGACGGTAGCCTCGATATGGTCGTCTCCGTGGAGAACTACTACGGCATATACAGCGGTATCCTTTACATGGTGACCGCCACCGGACCCGACACCTACGCGGTGCTCTGGAGGGGAGGCTGGTCTGGCCGGTACGCCTACCTGTTCGACGCCGCCGACTGGGACAACGACGGGCGAATGGAGGTCGTCGTCGGTCATTACGATTACGAAGGAGTCCCCACCGGCACCTTCGTCTACACGTACGAATGGGACCCAGCCACCAGTTCCCTGGTGGAGGATTGGATCTCCACGGCTCTGCCGGACCGATACTCGGGCCCGGCCAGGTTCGCGGACCTGGATGGCGACGGTACGCTGGAGCTGATCGTTCCATGCAACAACGGGGTCGTGTACGCCTTCACGCCGGACAACCGTGACTGGGCCTTCACCTCGTCCGACCAGGGCAGTTCTGCCGGCACCCACTACCGTGGGGCGATCACCCCGCTGGGCTCTCCTGATACTTGGTCGGCGATGATACCCTCGCCGGCAGCCGAGACAATGGTCAGATACTACATCGTGTCGACCGACGCTTCTGGATCGACCACCACCACGGGGACCCAAATCTACTATGCCGACGGGACGGCGCCCACCATCGACGACGTCAGCTCGCCTCCCACGCACCTTCGGGTGCAGGACCCCCTCGTGGTGTACTGCAACGTGACCGACGCCGTCTCCATAGGCGGCGCATGGCTGGAGTACAACGTGACCGGGGGTGACTGGAATTCCATCCAGATGACCCGGCTCACCACCGGCCTGACGGCACAGTTCACGGCCACGATCCCGGACATCGGGTCCGCCACCACCGTCACCTACAGGGTGATGGCCCGGGACATGGCCGACAACGCCAGGACCTCCTCCACCCAGTCGTACGTGGTCGACCCGGGTCCCTCCTTCAACTGGATGAAGGACGGCTTCGGCTCGCCCTTCAAGTGGGAGGTCAACGTGACGGATAACGGGGCCGTGGCGTCGGTGGTCATCTCGTACTCCACCGACCTGGTCACATGGCAGAACGCGACGGTGACCAACTCCGGCAACGTCTACTCGGCCAGCGTGGACGTAGACGCAAACTCAACAATATATTTCGAGATCACGGCCACAGACAACCTGGGGCTCAGCAACTCCTTCCGCGGGCGCTCGGGTGCCTCCAATCTGACCTTGCTCGTGGAAGACCCCCTTGCCCTCGATGTCGAGGAACTTGGGAACTACCAGATCCTTTACGACCTCTACTATACCATGTCGATCCTTGATGACGATCAGGCCTCCGTCGCTAACCTCTCGACATCGGACCTGGTGGTGGTGGTGGACAACGGAAGGATCACCTCCAGCCTCATCACGGCCCTCATCGACCAGGGTGTCTCGGTGCTCCTTCTCCGTGATGCCATTCAGAACGTGGTCACCACGGGTTATTACTCGAGCACCTCTGTGAATTACAGGAAGCTCAAGGTGACCAAGGATGAGGACCCCTTCAGGTCATATTACACTACCTTCACCCAGATCCAGTCAAGTGGATCAGCACAAAGGGTCACCAGCGTACCCTCGGGATGGACCCTGGTAGCCACGAACTACGAATCATATCTTTACACTGTGATGAAGAAGGAGAACACCACCAGCGGTGGGAAGGCCATCACCTTCTCCTACGACATGCGATACCTGACCAGCAGGGGGCGGTACTTCCTCGAGCAGCTCATGAACTGGACGCTGGGCGAGGCACTTGATGGTCCTTTGAACGCCACGTCCGGAGCAGTGTACCTCGTGATAAACGGCGATGACTGGACCCTTACTACCAGGGAGACCAAGGTCGATACGCTGCTCAAGGACTGGGGCTACGACGTCGAATATCTTCGGATCAAGGACGTTACCCGTTTCAATGCCACCAATGCCACGGCCATCATCGTACCCATGTACTACACGGGTTACGGTGACCAGGGCACTCATTGGTACAGGTTCATGGACCAAGGCGTACCCGTCATCCTCCTGGGGAATGCCCTGCACACCTTCAGATCCACCAACAGGGTGGGCGGTGGTGGTTATTACCACTACGCCGTGGTCACCTCGGACTCGTGGTTCGTGACCGGTTACAACGGCACCCAGTTCTACCGCCAGAACGCTGGGTCCGGGTATGCCTTCTACAACTCAGGTCCCACCGGTTGGACGGCCCTGGGTCATACGAGCGTCTACACCTACTACTACAACCTTTGGTACAATCAGACGTCCTCGGGCACCCTGGGATTCGCGGACATGTGCGATCCTTTGTACTACACGCCCGACGGGGAGTTCCTGCTCTACAGGATGCTGACCAACGTCACCGGCACCGCCATGCCGGGGAACGCCACCGTACCTGCTGGGAACGTGGTCCTGGTCATCAGGGGTGGTACTGGTGCCAGTGGTCCGACGCTGACGGCGCAGGAGAGCGCCATTGCCGACATGCTGACCTCATGGAACCACACGGTGTACTACCTGTCCCAGAGGAACATCTCCCGTACCAACGTGTCGGCGGCCAAGGCCATCGTCGCCACCCATTGGATCGACACCAATGTGAACTCCAAGACCTTCTTCGACAGCTGCCTTGCCCAAGGCATAGGCTTGGTCCTGACCTACGACGCCGGCCGGACCTACGGTAGCTCTTGGTACTACAGCAACTACTGGGAGTACCGATATTCACGGGCCATGAACGCAACGACGATCTTCCAGGATCATCCATCTGTCAACTTCTATCACCAGGACAGCTCCACGGCCACCAGGGTCAACCAGGCCTGCGCAGGCTGGACCATGCTGGCGAGTTCTGGAAACACGTACTACTCCACGTGGCAGCAGAAGGCGGGCGTCAACGGCAGCTACGCCTTCATGACCGGCCTCGACCCGGCCTACGTGAATCTGAATGGTAGATACTTCCTCGAGCTGGCGGTCAATTTCTCCATGGGTATCAACGTACCCCCCTTGGTCGACGTTCCCTCCGGTAACGTCGTTTTCATAACCATCGGGGAGGACGCGGATGGACCTGTGCTCAACTCCCACGAGACCCCTGTGAAGGACGAGCTCGAGCGGTGGGGCTACACCATCACCTACGTCTACCAGAGGGACGTGCTCACCCTCAACTGGACCGATGCGTCCATGATAGTGGCCGCTGACTGGATCAGCTCCTACCGGAGTTGGAGCGTACCGTTGGATGCCGCGATGAACGCCAACATCGGCGTCGTGCTCCTCTACAGGGGCTCCTCGGCGTACCAGACCTCCTTCGGTGGCTACGACGACTATCACCGACGATTGCTCTACGTGGAGAGCCCAACGGCGTTCTACGAAGGCATGTCGGGTTACGGCTTCTATGCCCAGGACTCAGGCTATGGATATTACTGGCGCTCCACCATCTCGGGCTTCACCCGTATCGGAGACAACAACCAGAACCAAGGTACCGCCTTCTACAAGGGTGGGACCGCAGACGCTCACGTTTGCGTGCTCACGTACGATCCCGCCACAATGCCTCAGTTCTCGCTTATGGAGAGGATGTTCAACTTCTCCCAGAACATCTCCATCGCCCAGATACCCACCTCGGCGGATGTCGTTCTCCTGACGAGCGATATCAACATGCTCGATCCCGCTCCCACCACCCGTGAGGCGTACTTGAAGGCCTATCTGGAGGACATGGGACTGACCGTGGAGCTGCGGCCATGGATTGATGCGCGGCGCTACGACTTCTCATCGTCCCGTCTGGTCACCTATACCGAGGACCTGAGGATAGGCACCGACACCCACACCATGATAGTGGACCAGGGCCTTGGCCTGGCGCTGTTCTATACTGGTGGTATCGGCGCAGGTGGGAGCTGGTACAGCAATTGGGCAGACAGCACCAACTGGTGGGCCTTTAGGTGCAGCCCTGGCGGAGGATACCTGGATGACTACTATGGTATGACGATACAGGTCATGGAAGAGCGCCAGACCATCTATCGCAGCTCCAACACCCCGCCGGGATGGACCTTCGCTGGTTATGTCAATTACAATTCGGGTTACCGGACCACCCACTGGCGGGAGAACACCACCTCGGGCGGTCACGGAGCCATATTGGGCTTCGACCTGATGAAGCTCAGCGACGATGGCACTGAACTGGCCCGGGCGATGATCGAATGGTGTCTGGACGGAGAGATCGATCGAAGGATCATCGGTGAAGGGAAGTCCGTACTCGTCATCCGGTCCTCCGATACCACCACGCCCACCCTCACGTCTTTGGAGAGCGCAGCGAACGACCTCCTCCTGGCCAGCGGCCTGAACGTGGTCTACCTTTCCAAGGCCCAGGTCGGTACCACGGACCTGTCACGAGCTAACGGGGTGTTCCTGACCGAGGGGCACGTATCCAGCACGATACTCAATCGTTGGGTCTCCGAGGGGACCCGAGTGGGCCTCCTATATACCGGTGCTGGAAGCCTCGGGGGAGGTTGGACCTGGCACAACCATGCTAATACCCGCCGTTACACGGCGACCGGCACCGAGGGCTTCAACAACCACTTCGTGGACTCCCAGTTCACTGGACAGAACACGGGTTCGGTGTACGCAATGCACACGAGTCATCCTTCAGGGCTCATCAGGGACGGTCACGGCTATTACGCACACTACTGGACGGGCGGTCACCGCACCAATGCCAGCAGCGGAGGTAGGGTCGCGTTCCTCACGTTCCATCCCGAGGACCTGACCCCGGCTGGCGAGGCCCTCTACGCGAACATGATCGCGTGGGTGGAGGGAAGACCGTTCCCCATGTTCAACGCCAGCGCGAACAAGGTTGCCCTGGTCGTCAACAGCATTGACGAGTCGGGAAGCACCCTCTCTATCCGGGAGGCCGCCCTCGTGAACAACCTGACGGCCAACGGTCTGTCTGTGGACTACGTGAGCCACGTGAACAGCTCTCGCACCGACTTCTCCCGTTCGCTCTTCGTCATCTTCTGCGACTACTCGCCAGCCAGGTCAATGGTCGACCGCCTGATAGACGACATGGGCAAGGGAGTGGGCATGTACTACACCTCGGCCGTGCGACACGGTGGAAGCTGGAGTTGGCCGGGTGGTATGACAGCCAGCACGCTGGTGGTCCTTGACAACTCCACCTTCTTGGCGAACTACACCGCCCCCAGCACGTTTGCCGTGGGTAGCGGGACCATAACACACCCCGATATTTACAACTACGTCCCATCGGGTTGGACCCTGGTCGGCCGGATGAACATCAACCAATACTACAGGTGCGCCTACTCCAGGGAGAACTCCACAACCGGTGGTCGTGGCGTGATATTCACCTTACGACCTTACGATCTCAACGCTGCCGGCGTCGGCGTACTGAACGAGACCTACTACTACCTGCTCGGTGCCAACGCCACCATACCCGATGGCAACGCCGACCTGACGGTGACGGCCGTCGCCATCGACGCGTCGTCGTACTCGGCAGGCGACACGGTCACCGTCAATGCGACGGTGAAGAACCAGGGGTCCTCGGACGTAAACAGGAGCTTCGTTGTATCGTTCATGGTGGACGGGACCGTGGTCGGTTCATTTTCGATGACCAACCTGTCAAGCGGTGCCAGCATCAACGTTAGCATGAACTGGACCGTCCTGCCAGGAAATCATGTGATCAAGGTCGTATCAGACCCCACCGGCCTGGTGCCTGAGTCGAACGAGGCCAATAATGACAAGGAGCTGACGACATCGTTCGTGGCAGGCCCCGACCTGACCATCGAAACGGTCTCGATGGAACCCGGCACCAGCGAGGACGGGAACTTCATCAATCTGACTGTAACGGTCGCGAACGTGGGAACAGTGAACGTAACGAACGAGATAGAGGTGATGGTATTGAACGGAACGAGGGGGTTGGGCTCCGTCTTCATCCAGGGCATCGCCAACGGCAAGAACGCCACGGTGACGCTGGTCATCCTGGGCCTTCTGACGACCGCCAACATGACGGTCTACGCGGACTGGGGCAATCGGGTGCTCGAGACGGACGAGACGAACAACACGTACGACCTGGACGGGGGCTTCAGCATACCCAACGGGCAGACCATCCAGGCCAAGAAGGGCACTTGGATCGAGGTTGAGATCACCGCCGATGGTTGGTCCCACGCGTACACATCTGTGGTGGTCAGGCTCTTCGACCCCGAGGACAACAACGTGCACACACTGATGGTCACAGCCGGGAGCTGGGGAACTCGGTCCATAACCTACATGTTCGACCAAAATGGCACCTGGGAGCTGGTGGTGACGTACGGTCAGGAGGCCTTCGACTACACCGCGCGCATCACAGTCGTCGACCCGACAACGGGACTGGAGAAGGTCTACGAGTACGACCACAGGGTCGGCACCGGTATCGTTGGCACACGCACCTATACCATCGTCGTCCCCGCCTCCGCCGGCTGGTTCTTCGGCCCCAACCAGACCGTGTCGGCAAAGGAGGGCACGTGGATCAATGTAACGGTCCAGACCCTCGGATACTCCTATTATACCAATGATGTGTACATAGCCATCGTAGACCCCAATGGCATCGTCACGGACAAGTTCGCGTACTCGAGGGTGGACTCGTGGGGAACGCGGACCGTATCGGCCATCGCCGACATCAACGGTACCTGGCTCGTGGATGTGTGGTGCGTGGGCTCGTTCTGGATATTCAACCTGACCCTGGAGGTGACCGACCCCACCACCGGCCTACGGACAACCTATTCACATCGCGGGATGACGGGGTCCTCGGTCCTGGGAGGCAACAACAGGTACTACCACATTGACGTCCCGACCAACAACAGCTTCCACCTGCGGTACGACACCATCGTAATGGCGGAGGGAGGGACCTGGTTCAACATGACCGTCAGCTACCGCTACGGTCATACCAGCGGATACTTTGACACCTACCTGCTCAACTCGACGGGTAATCCGGTCACCCGATTCTACAGATCCCAGATCCACTTGACCTACACCCCCACCACGTACATCTACCTCCTGGACGAGCCGGGGAACTGGACCTTCAGCATCTATTCCAGTGTGTGGTCCATGTCGTACACAATAACGCTGTCATGGGTTGACCAGACCACTGGCCTCCGCCTCACCGAGACCCACCATGGCGTGACGGGCACATGGATCGGGAGGAGGGACTACACCATCAACGTGACGGCTCCAACACCGAAGCCCTTCACCTACGATGGGACATTGATGGTGGGCACTGGCGATGTCGTCGAAGTGACCGTCGTTACCGGCTTGTCCGACAGCGGCGCGAACTACCTGGACATGAGGATGGTCAGTCCCGAAGGCTTCGTGATCGACCAGCAGTACACGCGCGTCTCGGACTACTACGGAGGTCGCTCCTTGACCGCGGAGCTGTTCGATCCTGGCGTGTGGTACCTGGCCATGTACACCGACGGTTACTGGACCCAGTACGACCTGAGCATCAAGGTCACCAATGCCACCACCGGGACCAATACCACGTACACACACCACGGTTCTGTGTCGGTGTGGAACTCCCCCAGCACCTGGCGATACTACTACATCAACGCCACGGGCTCGTCGAAGGTCCAACCCTTCAATCCGGGAGACGAGGCCGCAGCCCTGATGGGCACGCAATTCGACCTCACGGTCCAGGGAGGGCAGTACGCCGCCTATAACCAGTACTGCTACATCCGCCTGTACAACCCCGAAGGAAGGGTCTCTGCGGCCCTGGTCCGCCGGTCCGATGATTGGTCCCCCCACCAGCTCAACTACATCTTCGACATGCCGGGGATGTGGATACTGACCTTCTATAGCAATCAGCAGACGTGGAAGTACCACATGACGCTCCAGCTGACGGACCCAGTGGCGAATGATACCTACTGGCTCAACACGACCCTGGCGCTGGGAACCGTATCCTCTTCCACCCATTCGTACAGCATCAACGTGACAGAGGTGCCCGAGTGGGTGATGGGCTACGGCAATGTCCAGCTGGTGCTCGACGTGGGCGACGCCGTGTTCGTCGACCTCACGGTCCTCGAGTACTCCATGGCCGACAACCCCTCCACCGGTGCGCTAGAGGGCGGGATGATGTTCGTCGCTTACCAGGGCGAGGTCATCAACGAGTACGCCATCCGCTGGCAGGCGGTCGACAAGGTCTCGACCCTCCACTGGAAGTACACCCACGAGCGGGGGACGGACTTCTACATCGTTGTCGGATATCAGTCCTACGCCATGCACTACCACCTAGAACTCCGTATATGGAAGTCCAAGACCAACACATGGGAGAACCTGGAGCACTACGGCAGCGTCGGATGGAATGCGTGGGAGCCCCTGGTGGACTACACCATCAACGCCACCACCTACGTGCCGCCCACCCCGCCACCCCTGGTGGATGTGGGCGACGTGGAGTGCGTCAGCGAGCCCCTGCGCCGGTGGGATGCCGATGTCATGCCCGCATGGGCCTTCGAGGTGTATCCTGGTCTAATGAACGGCGTGGAGGTCCCATTCTACATAACTCCACCATCGGGCACCGCTCCCGGGGAGTACTACTTCACCGTGCGTGTAAGGTCCGTCACCAACGGTTACGTGACGGCGACCGCTATCGCCATAATCAACGTGACAGCGTACGGAGCACACGTGGCCGTTAGCCCATACATGGTCACCGTCGACCCCGGGCGGGCCGCAACGTACCAGGTGACGGTCAACAACACCGGTCTCGTGAGGACCACATTCGATCTGCGTACCGCCGTCGTGTTCGGCAACTTCAGCCAGCCCAACGTGACCCTCGACCCTGGAGAGAGTGTGACGGTGACCCTCACCGTGGAGGGTAACACCACCGGGTTCCTGCCCTACGGCGTCCACGACCTGGGCGTGATGGCCATCCCGCAGCCCGAGCCCTCCATCTACGGCCTGGCATGGGCCAAGGTGGGTATCAACAAGGCCGAGGGTCTCGCAATGACCGCTGACCCGGCGCTCCTGAAGATGTCGAAGGCGGGGACCACAGACGGTTTCACCGTGGTCGTCTCCAATACCGGCAACATCGGCCAGGACGTGGCGTTCGAGGCGGAGATGGACCCGTCCATCGAGTGGAGGTTCAGCGTGGACAACGCCCACGTGGGCGGTCTGATGGACAAGCCCCTGTTCCTCTTCGTCACCCCCTCCACCGAGGGCACCTTCAACGTGACCATCCGGGTCGTCTGCCTCTCCAATGCAACCCTCACAACTGAGGTGAACGTCACGCTGCAGGTGGGCTTCAGGAAGACGAACCTGACCCTCGACGACGGGGTCGGGGTCTACACGGACCAGGGATCGATCCACTTCACCATCATCGACGACCGGGACGAGGCCCTCTTGTACCCGCCCCATCAGTTCACCTTCGAGTGCTACTACGAGGGCACATGGCACGACCTGCTGGGAGGGCCCTACACCCACTCCTCTGGCAACGATGTGAACGTGAGCTTCTCGGTCCCCGACATCGTCCCCGGCGACTACCCGCTGCGCGCCCGCTACCTGGGCCACAGCCGGTACAACGCCAGCGAGGACATCGCCACCCTCCACTTGCTCAAGGAGACGCCCGTACCCACACCCACCAACACCAGCGTGCAGTACACCGACAGAACATCGATCAAGTACGAGGTTCTGGACGACGACGGGCAGACCGTCCCCGTCAACATCTCGCTGTTGCGCCTGGAGTACAAGGCTCCCGACGGGACCTGGAGGGACCTGGGTGCCAGCTTCAGCGCCACCTCCTCCAACCAGGGCACTGCGATCTTCTTCGCACCCGACGAGCCCGCAGGCACCTACGAGTCACGTCTGATGTACACGGGAGACGATTACTACGACACCGGGAGCGGAAACGGCACCATCGACGTGATCACCGAGGTCACGGGCGTCACGTACACCGGCGACACCGAGGGACCCTATAGGGGCAGCGCCACCTTCACCTGCTACCTGGAGGACGCGGACAACGCCACCGCCATCGAGGGCGCCCAGGTGAACTTCACCATCAACGGCGTGACGTACACCGCCACCACCAACGCCACCGGCGTCGCCACGGTCACCGTGACCCTGACGGTGCCCCCGGGCACCTACCAGCTCACCGTCAGCTACGCCGGCAACGGCTCGTTCAAGCCCTCCTCGGACTCCGTCACCTTCGTGGTGAAGGACACGACGGCGCCCGTGCCCGATGCCGGTACCGACAGGGCCATCGACGAGGACACCATCCTCCAGTTCGACGGCTCGGGCTCCACCGACGACGACCCGAACTTCCCGGGGTCGTCCACCTTCATGTGGACCTTCGAGGACGGCGGGCAGACCATCACGCTGTACGGTGTGAGGCCCTTCTACGTGTTCACAACGCCGGGCACCTACGTGGTCACCCTCAACATCACCGACTCGGGCGGCAACTTCGCTACCGACACCGTCACCATCACGGTGAGGGACGTCACCAGGCCCAGGGCCGACGCGGGACCCGACCAGATCGTCGACGAGGACACGTTGGTGCAGTTCAACGCCAGCGGCACCTGGGACAACGACCCGCAGTTCGCGTCCAGCGCAACCTACCGGTGGACCTTCGACGACAACGGCGTCAGCGCGTCCATAACGGGTATGACACCGACGTACACATTCAGCACACCTGGTCGCTACGTGGTCACCCTCACCGTCACAGACGCGGCCGGGAACGTCGACACCGACGACCTGGTCATCCTGGTCATGGACACCACTCCGCCGACCGCCGACGCGGGCAGCGACAAGACGGTGGACGAGGACACCTACGCGTCCTTCGACGGCACGGGCTCCACGGACAACAACCCCGACTTCCCCAAGGGCGCCACCTTCTCCTGGTCCTTCGAGATCAACGAGATGCTGGTGATGGTCACCGGCAGGCGGTCCGGGTTCGTGTTCAACACGCCCGGCGTGTACAACGTGACCCTGAACGTCACCGACGAGGCGGGCAACTCCGCCGAGGACAACGTCATCATCACCGTTCTCGACACCACGCCACCGATGGCGAGGGCGGGCGACGACCTGACGGTGAACGAGGACGTCCTGATCACCCTGGACGGCACGCTGACCACCGACAACGACCCGCAGTTCCCCGTGGGAGCCACATACAGGTGGGAGTGGACAGAGGACGGAACGCCGATGTCCCTCTCCGGTGAGATCGTGCAGCACACCTTCGACACCCCGGGGCGCTACGTCATCACCATGACGGTCGCCGACGCAGGGGGCAACTCCGCCACCGACGAGATCGTCATCACCGTGCGCGACACCACGCCGCCGGTGCCCATCGCCAGCGACTTCGAGGTCGACGAGGACGTGCCGGTCTCCTTCGACGGTTCGGGCTCCACGGACAACAACCCCTCCTTCCCGCTGGGGGCCTCCTACGTCTGGACCTTCCAGGAGGGCGACCGCACCGTGAACCTCCTGGGGGCCACGCCCCTCTATATCTTCCGGACCCCGGGGGTCTACGAGGTGACCTTCACCGTCCGCGACGCGGCGGGCAACTCCGCAGTCAAGACGATCAACGTGACGGTGGCGGACCTGACGGCGCCCGTCGCGGACGCGGGACCCGACATCGAGGTCGACCAGGGGAGCTCGGCGAACTTCAATGCCAGTCGCACGACGGACAACCACATGGACTTCCCCGAGGGTGCCACCATCACCTGGGTGGTGAGGGACTTCGACACCACGTACACCCTGACGGGCATGGAGGCGAGCCACCGGTTCGACACGGTGGGGACCTACGAGGTGACCCTCCGGGTAGTGGACGCCGCTGGCAACGTGGACACCGACGATCTGGAGGTGACGGTCCTCGACAGCGAGGCACCCGTGGTCCGGGATGTCCTGTTCAGCCCGATGGACGAGGACACACTGTGGGAGCTTAACCTCCAGCCCTTCGTCTCCGACAACGACCCGAACTTCTACAACGAGAACGAGGCTGATTGGGACCTCACCGACCCGTGGGACGAGCACTACGAGCTGGAGGACCTGGCGCCCAAGTTCGAGTTCACCGAACCGGGCATCTGGCACGCTGAGGTGACCATCACCGACGCGGGAGGCAACTCCGTGACCACGGAGTTCGACATCATCGTGAACGACATCACGCCACCGTCCATCACCGTCGTGTCGCCAGGGCCCTTCGTCGACGAGGATACCGAGGTGACCTTCGATGCCACGGGCACCACCGACAACGACCCTGAGTGGCCCAAGGACGCCAACTTCAGCTGGGCCTGGGAGCCCATCGATGGCGCCAGCGGCGACACCACGGGACCCGAGCCCGCGATGACCTTCGACACACCGGGTGAGTACCGTGTGACCCTGGTGGTGTCCGACGCCTCGGGCAACGAGGCCAGCTGGATGGGCATCATCTTCGTAGTGGACACCACTCCGCCCGACGTGAACGTCGGTGACGACAGGGTGGTGGACGAGGACACCCTGGTCTGGTTCGAGGTCTCCGTCACGGACAACTATCCCCTCTTCCCCGTGGGCTCCGAGACCTACCTGTGGACGGTCACCGATTCTATGGGCACCGAGTGGGACCTGGTCGGCATCCGGCCCAGCTTCACCTTCCTCGAGCCCGGGGTCTACACCGTCACCGCCGAGGTGACCGACGCCTGGGGCAACGTGGGCTCGGATTCCCTCAACGTGACGGTCTCGGACACAACCCCGCCAGGAGGCGTCACCGACCTGGTCGTGGACGACAAGGGCGTGGGCAAGGTGTTCCTGGAATGGTCCCCGGCCACCGATCCCGACGTGGCGGGGTACCGCATCTACCGCAAGGAGGGTGCCGACGGCACGTGGGAACTGGTGGAGGAGCTGGGCCCGACGGTGACCATCTACGAGGACAAGGTCGAGCCGGGCAAGGAGTACAGGTACCGGGTCGAGGCCTTCGACGACGACGACAACATAGCACCGCCGACGGAGCAGGCCCACGCCGCCTCGGATCCCGAGACCTCGGGGCAGTTCCCGTGGTGGATGATAATCGTGGCCTTCATCGTGGGCCTGGCCATCGCCCTCGCCATCGGCGAGGGGCGGCTCCGCAAGCAGAAGGGCCGCGAGGAGGACGAGGACACCCTCCCCTCGGAGGAGGACACCCTCGAGGCGGTGGACCCGGAGGCCGAGGAGGACCTGGAGGACGTCGGGGAGCTGGAGGAACCCCCCGAGGGCCTGGAGGAGGTCTCGAACATCGAGGCCATGTCCATCGCCGGCCTGGCCGAGATGGACGGCGCCTCGGCCAGCGAGTGGGAGGAGGACAAGTAGGCAAGCAGGAAGGCATGACGATGATCGGCAGCAGGAGGTCGACAGGGTCGGCAAGGGCGGCCATGGTGGTAGCCCTGGCGCTGGCCCTGTTGGGACCGGGACTCGCAGGTTCTCCATCCCCCGGAGGCGTTGAGGAGTCCCGGTCCACCTCCGGCCCACCATCGGTCCTGTTCGTCAATCTGAACGAGACGACCTGCCTGTCCGTGGCCCAGGACGGGAAGGTGTTCACCGGGTCCGCAGGAGGCGGCCTGGCCGAGTGGACCTCGACGGGCACCCTGTCCATGGTGAGCACGTCGGTGGGCACGCTTCCATCGAACCACGTCGTCGACCTGGCCGATTCGGGGGGGATCACATACGCCATCACAGCCTCGACGGAACCCTCTCTGGTCACCACGGGCTCCTCGGGTTCCGGTTGGAGTTCCCCGATGGTCGTGAATGACGCCTCGGGCCCCCTCACGCACCTGAGGGGTGGAGACCAACTGCTGGTCCTGGACTCGGCGGGAGCGGTCTTCGTCTCCGAGACTGGTGCGCTCTGGGAACGGCCCGACCTACCATCCGGGGTGTCGGGCCAGGGCTGGCTGATGGCCGACCTCGACGACGATGTGCTGGCCCTGTCAAATGGTACGGACGTCGAACTGGTCGACCTGGAGTCGGATGAGTGGACCCACGTCCCGACCCCACCCATCAACGACCTGGCCTTGGATGGGGGCGCCCTAGTGGTGGCCTCCGACGATCATCCCGATGTCTATCACATGTCCTCCCAGGACTGGCTGGACGCCAGCGTCATCTCCGCCCTCGCTCAGATGGGCAGCGGGTGGGTGACCGTCCGGGTCCAGGGCGGGATGTTCCAGGCTGCCACCATCGATGGCATCGTCATCGAGGCGAATGTCAACGTGAGCGACCCAGGGGAACTGGAGCTAAGGGGCTCCCTCGATGGTGGCGCGGATATGGAGGTTGCCGATATGGCCCTCCTCGCCGATGGCACCGTGCTCCTCGCCACGAACCGTGGCACCTGGGTCCTGGACGGTGGCGAGGCGAGACCCTTCGCCCCGGACCCCCTCGACATGCCCCCGTCGAACGACGTGAGGTCCGTCGCGTACGCCGGAGAAATCATGTGGGCGATGACGGAGTCGCTGCTCTTCGGTCTCGCCTTCGATTCGAAGGGCAACCCCAGCGGTTGGCTGGAACCCCACGAATACACCTCCCAGGATGAGACGGGTCCGCTGGATGCGGCCTACCTCGGTGGGACCGTCTACATCGCAGGCTTCGGAGGGGGCGTCTCGACCTACGACACCTTCCATTCCTCGAAACCCACACGGTGGGGCGGACCCTGGCATTCCGACAATCCGTCCACTCCTTGGAACAACGTCACCGACGTGGAGGTGGTCGATGGTTTCCTCTACCTCGCCGGACCCTACGGGCTGGACGTGATGGTCCCAGATTCGGACCCCCCCCGGTTCACCGAGGTCGACGGGGCTCCCGACGGGGTGACGTGCCTTTCCAATCTCGACAGCATGCTCCTCGTCGGGACGCGGGGTGGAGTTTGGACCTACTTGCCGATGACCGGTGACTGGGATCAGCCCTCAAAGAACCCCTGGTCACCCGAGGCTCCGATCACCGGCCTGGCCGCCATCGACTTCCACCTCTACGCGACCTCGGGGGACACCCTGTACTGGTACGACCCCGACCTCGGTGAGGGAAGCAGGGCATTGGCCCCCGGCAAGGACATCGGGTCCATCGACCTTCACGAGAGCCTGGTCGGACCCGTCTGGGCCACCGCTGACGACCGCCTCCTTGCCATGATCCCGCACATCGACGGGACCGTCCACGAGCCGGGCTCCGACGGCATGGGCGGCGCAGTGGTGCGGGACGTTGCTGTGGGACCTCACGGCATCGGGTTCGTCGCCACCGACTCGGGCGTCCACAGGGTAGAACAGTACGGTTCGGTCTTCTCCAGCTGGACCACCTCCAACGGGCTGTCGGCCAACGACATCCGGGACCTGGCCATGCAACCCGACACTGACGACCTGTGGATAGGTGCCTACGGCGGGGTGGACGTGATGGACACCACCACCTTCGCTACCACCCGTATCGGGACCGAGGACGGGCTGCCCTCCAACCTGGTCTACGACATCCTCTTCGATGATGAGGCTGTCTGGGTCGGCACCGACGTCGGGGGGGCGGCGAGGAAAGGGCTTCCATCAGGCGAATGGCTTTCCTACGATGAAACCACCGGCCTGGTGGCACCGGACGTCCAAGCCCTTGCAAGGACGGACGAGCTCATGCTTTTCGGCACCGACGAGGGCATCACGATCCTCGACTTCGGGACCTCTTCGTACAACACCTACACGGCCAGCTCGACCAAGGGTGGACTACCCGACAACTGGGTCTGGTGCGCCCTCGCGGACGACGGGTCGTTCTATGCGGGCACTTGGTCTGGTCTGGGCGTGTACGACCCCGGTGTGGACAGCTGGTCGCAGATGGACGTCGAGGGTATAAGGGGCGTCTCCGTCCGGTCCCTGGCTCTGGGAGAGGGTCAGGACCTCTGGGTCGGAACGGACGAGGGGGTCATCATCCTCTCTGGCGACGGGGAAGTGCGCGCCACCGTCGGCATCGGCGACGGCCTCCCCGGCGACCAGGTGCTCTCCATGATGGTGGGCTCCGATGGTTGGATGTGGGTGGGCACCTCCGGAGGGGTGGCTCTCGTGGACATGGACGGCAGCGTCCACGCCACCTTCACCACAGAGAACGGCCTGGTCCACTCCCGGGTGCAGGCAATCGCCGAGCACCCCGAGGGAACGATGTGGCTCGGGACCGCGGGGGGGCTGTCCAAGCTGGAGAAGCGCCTATGGCACCTGATGGTGCAGTTCGCGACGGTGACTGAGGACCTTCCCGACGTCTACGTAGCGGACATCATCATGGACCCCGATGTACCCACGGTGGGCGGGGTGGTCACATTCCACGTTTCCATCTTCAATCCCTCATCGCTCAGGGCGATCACCGGGGTCGAGCTGGCCCTGGACGATAACGGCTCGCCAGGTGAGACAATCTCCTCCGCCCTCGCCTACACCGAACCCGGTGGCTCGTACTCCGTCGAGCTCAACTGGACGGCGGTGGGCGGTGCGCATACCCTCTGGGTCATCGTCGACCCCGAGGACAGGGTCCCCGAGACGGACGAGGGCAACAACGTCGTGGCCATCAGCTTCGATGTGAACAGGCCACCCGTCCTGGGCGAACCGACCTACGAGATCGTCAACATCACGAGGACAGGTTCGACGGTGGATGCGGAAGGTAACTTCACCATCGAGGTGGTGTACTCGGATCCGGACTGGGACCCTCCTATGATACTCCGGGTCGACGACGAGAACGGATGGACCATTGGCAACATGTCCCCCATCGCCGGATCGGGAGATCTCGCGACCGGAAAGGCCTACTCGACGACCCTTCATCTCGTCGGGGGACTCAGTAACCTCACCCTTGTATTCAGCGATGGGATAGTCGAGGTCAACAGGACCATCACCATCCCCTTCAGGCTGGAGGTCCGGCTTCTTGACCCGCAGGTAGGATACAAGATCGAGGACGAGATCCTGCTAGCCTTCGAGATAGTAGAACCGTACCATGGAACGGGCATCGAGGTCGCTGATGCCTTCCGGATGCCCCTGTCGTGGTCCATCGATGACGAAGATTGGCCTGTGTTGCGCTCCAGTTTTCGGGTCTCATTCCAACAGGACGTTATATCGATAAGGCGGAGCAACTCCAATGAGGATGAGGGACCGTTCAACATCTTGGTCTGGTTCGCGGACGACCAGGACCTTCAGGGATATCTGGTCATCGGGAACGTGACCATTGTACAAGAGGAGCCGCCCGAGGGCTCACCTCTATGGCTGGCAGCCGTTGGCGTGGCCGCCGTCGTGACTATCGCCGCCGTAATCGTAATGAGAAGGAGGGGAGAGGAATGACCGGACATGATTTATCACTCTCAAAGCCGCCCAAGGCGGCATCAACGACGTTCATGAAAGATATGGAGGAAGACCCATGAGAAGGCTCTTCGTGATAGTGCTGTGCGTCATCATGTTGACCTACGGCATCGCCGGTGCGGTCGGAGGCTCGGCCGCGGACATCGGGTGGACCATCGTGCCGCCCGAGGAACTGCCCAACGGGAGGAACGAATGGTGGCCCGATGCGGGCGAGCTCGGGGGAGCCAGGGAGCTGGCCTTCGATTGGCTGGACGACCAGCAGGGAGCGGACGGCCTGTGGAGCGAGGACTACGGCGTGACCGCCCTGGTGGCCTTCGCCATGCTCAACGGGGGCCGGGATGCCAAGCATCCAGCGGTCTCGACCGCCCTGGACGTCCTGCTCGCCGAGGCGAGGGAGGACGGCTCCTTCTCCGAGGGGACCTACGTCCATTACTACACCTCGGTGGCCGTCATGGCCCTTTCCGCCGGGGGGGCACCCGAGGACGAGGCCATCGTGAGGGACGCCGTGGCCATGCTGGTCCGCGAGCAGTGCGACGGTGACGAGGAGGGCTTCGAGGAGTGGTGGCGCGGGGGCATCGGCTACGGTGGCGACGGCCGGCCCGACATGTCCAACACCCAGTTCGCGATGATGGCCCTTGCCTCGGCCGAGGCGGCCTATCCTTCCATCGAGGTCCCGCTGACGACCTGGCAGAGCGCCCTGACCTTTCTCCACAGGTGCCAGAACCTGCCCTCGGTCAACGACTTCGAGTGGGCCGACGACCTTGACAACCCCTCCTTCGACGACGGCGGCCTCATCTACTTCCCCGGCCGCAGCAACGCGGGGGACCTGAACAGCTACGGGTCGATGACGGCAGCGGGCCTCTGGTGTATGCTGGCGGCGGGCGAGGCGACGGATTCACCGGCCGCCGGTGCCGCCCTGGGATGGCTCCTCGAGAACTTCGACGCGGACGCGAACCCGGGCTTCGGCGAGGTGGCCTACTACTACTACGTCTGGGCCCTGGCGCGGGCGTTCCGGACGGCGGGTGCTCCAGCCTTCTCCACCGGCGACGGCACGATGCTCTACTGGGCTGTGGAGTTGGCGGATGCACTCCTTGCCAGGCAGACCGGCGTTGGAAGCTGGCACAACACCGACAGCGATGCGTACTGGGAGGGCCGGCCCGAGGTGGCCACCTGCTTCGCCCTTCTTGCATTGGAGGCGATGATGCCCTCGAGCGCGGGCCTGCGTATCGATCCGGGTGAGGATGGCAAGGTGACGGTGACAGACCCCCAGGGCCGGATGGACGGCGAGATCCCCGGATGGTCGAGGGATGCCGACGGCACCGTCGTCATCGAGGACTCCTCAGTAGGGCCCTTCTCAGTCGAGGTGGAGGGCACGGACACCGTCGATGTAGGCTCTTCCGTCGACGGAGAGGTCAAGGTATGGCGCGAGGTCGGCCTATCCCGGGATGGCGGAAGGATGACCGTGGACGTCGCCCCCCTGCTGGGTCCTGCCAGCCTTGTGATAGCGAACGTCGGCGCCCTGCCCGAGGCCACAGCGGCCTCCAGCACACCGGGGGCCGGGGTGATGATGGCGCTGGCGGCCGTCGTCCTACTGGCGGCAGTGGCGGCCTTCGCCGTGAGGGGCAGGACCTCGGGATCGTCCTGAAAGCCACACACCCCATCGGCCAATCGCAACAATTATCAGCCGATGCGCCCATCCGTCGGCCGCGGGGGCATCTAGGTGGCAGTGGAGAACGTAAGGGGAAAGCGCATCCTGGTGACCGAGGACCTGCATCCCGAGGGCATCAAGATGCTCGAGGACGCGGGCATGGACCTGGTCCACTGGGATTGGCAGAGGCTCACCGACCCGGCAACGCCGACGGACGTGGACGCCATCATCGGGAAGCAGTACTTCCAGTGCAACGCGGAGCTCATGGACCGGCTGCTCCCACAGCTCAAGTGGGTCATCACCTGCGGGGCCGGAAAGAACAACATCGACGAGGCGTACTGCGCCGAGAAGGGGATCGGCGTGTTCAACGCCCCCGGGTCCAACGCGGTCTCGGTGGCCGAGCAGGCCATCATGATGTTCATCGGTGGCCTCCGGTACCTCAACGAGTGCCAGACCTCCCTGCGGGAGGGCAAGTGGCTCCGGGACGACCTGGCGGGCAACGAGCTGATGGGCCGGACGGTGGGCATCATCGGCCTGGGCGCCATCGGCAAGGCCCTGGCCAAGAGGCTCGCCGCCTTCGAGGTGGATGTGCTATACTACGACATCGTCCGCTACCAGGACTTCGAGGCCGAGTGGGACGTCACCTTCGTTCCCCAGGACGAGCTGCTGGCCCGGTCGGACATCGTGACGCTCCACATGTGGCTGGACGAGGCGACCACGAACGTGGCCGAT